>JAYOCI010000015.1:8366-17544 GCA_038105345.1 Rhodobiaceae bacterium | reverse complement strand
CCGCAAGCCCGTTCAACAGAGGCGGCTTCATCGGCATCATTTGGTGCCAGCAGTGCCAGTGGTGCAACCAGTGGTGAAACCGCACGCTTGACGCAGTCGCAGCCGGAATTCCAACCACCGGTTTTGCAAAATTTTGCGGCTTTGATTGCCTTGGTCGAGCAGCACCGCGATATTGGCCTCAAACACGCGCTAGAAAATGCTGTCCATTTGGTGCGTTTCGAGCCAGCTCATGGCGAGCGCGCCGGACGTGTTGAACTACGTTTAGCTGACGGGCAGGCCAATATTGCCCAAGACTTGACCCGCAAATTGCGTCAATGGACGGGGCAGAATTGGGTGATTTCCCTGTCCAGCGAGCGCGGTGCGGTGACTGTGGCCAGCGTGCGTCAATCAGAGGCCGAACAGCGCCATGCGGCGGCTTTGGAAGACCCACAGGTGAAATCGGTTTTGTCGGTTTTCCCCGATGCGCAAATCGTGTCGGTCAATGACTTCTCGGCCGACGCATTGCCCGCGGTTGACGATGGCACCTTGCCGGTTGATGCCGATGAGTATCCAGACGAGGATGCATAGGCACGATGGCTGGGCAGGAAATTGAAGATTTAGTCAAATATCTCGCGCGCCTACCGGGCTTGGGGCCACGTTCGGCGCGGCGGGCGGTTTTGCAATTAATGCGGCGGCGCGAGAGCCTGCTTGATCCGCTCTCAGATGCGCTGCAAGCGGCGCGCGATAATATTAAAACCTGCAGCTCTTGCGGCACGATTGATACGCGCGATCCTTGCACGATTTGCACTGACCCGCGTCGCGATGACTCGTTGATTTGCGTGGTTGAGGATGTCGGTGATTTATGGGCGCTGGAACGCGCGCAAGCCATGAAGGGGCGCTATCATGTGCTGGGTGGCTGTCTATCGGCGCTGGATGGCGTCGGGCCAGAAGAGTTAAATATGGCGGCTCTGAGAAGCCGCTGTGCCACGCCCGAAGTGAGTGAAATTATTATCGCCACCAATGCCACAGTTGAGGGGCAAACTACGGCGCATTATATCATGGACATGCTGGACGGCTTGCCGTTGACAGTGACCCGTTTGGCGCATGGCGTGCCGGTTGGCGGCGAGCTTGATTATTTAGACGATGGCACGCTGATTGCCGCCATGAAATCGCGGCGCTAGCTTAATCCAATAAATCAGGCGTGGTTTTATCTTCTACTTCGAGGCTGGTGATTTTATCGCCGCGGCTGACGATTTTACGGGTCGACACCTCAATCTGTTCAATATCCTTGTCGGCCTGTTCGAAATGCGACCGCAATTTACCGACCCGATCATTCAAGCGCGACACATCTTCCAGCAAATTGCCGACTTCTTTTTGAATCAAGCCAGCCTGCTCGCGCATTTTCACATCGCGCATAATCGCCCGCACTGTATTAAGGGTCAGTGACATGGTGTTGGGCGACACAGGATAGACCCGCAAGGCGCGGCATTTATCGACCACATCGGGCAGGCTCAAATGCAATTCGGAAAAAATACTTTCTGACGGTAAGAACATAAGAGCCGCATCGGCGGTTTCGCCGGAGATAATATATTTTTCCGCAATATCGGATGCGTGTTTCAGCGTATCGGCTTTCATTTGCGCCAAAGCCATGCGTTTATCGGCATCGCTGTCGGCGCTGCGAAATTTTTGAAATGCCTCTAACGGAAACT
Organism: Rhodobiaceae bacterium; assembly: GCA_038105345.1. Taxonomy (GTDB): domain Bacteria; phylum Pseudomonadota; class Alphaproteobacteria; order RS24; family RS24; genus JAHEGN01. Next base: position 15,856 of record JAYOCI010000015.1, on the reverse strand, counting down.
TACTGTCGACGACCACGGGGCCGGGGGGATTGGGCAAGCGGATGAGGCAATCGGCGCGCTTATTATTCGATAAAGTGTGCTGGAAACTATAGGCATTATCGGGCAGGCCATCGCGCACAATATCGGCTAATTGCGCCTCACCAAATGCCCCGCGGGCTTGTTTATTGTCGAGAATATGTTGCAGTTCGACCACTTGCCCCGACAGGGCGGTGATTTCTTGCTGGGCTTTGTCAATAATTTGCAGACGCTCGCCCAAATCGCCAAGCGAGCGGGTGGTTTTTTCTCGGCTTTCCTTGAGATTATCATTGACCGTTTTGAAAACATTGCCCAATTGCTCGGTCATAGTGCGGCTTAATTCACCGCGCGCTGTTTCTTGCGCTTCGGCCAAAATGGTTAATCGACCGGTCAGCTCGCTTTGCTGCTGGCGCATCATATCCAGCGTGTGCATCAAGGTTTGGCGCTCGGCTTCGCTTTGCGCCAGTTTCGCGGCATCAGGCGCGCCTTTGCGGGCCAAGATAAAGGCCAAACCAGCGCCAATAGCCAGAGCCAGCAAAATAGCAATCAATGTGGTCATTTCCATTTTCTAAACTTATCCGATTCGCTGTTGTTGTTCGCTGGCAACCCTTGACGCTCTGGGATCTAAGGCTTATTTCACATATATGAGTGTACGACCAATTATTGAAGTGCCCAACCCGCTTTTGAAGACCATCTCAACACCCGTTGAGGCGGTCACTGATGAAACGCGGGCTTTGATGGACGATATGGTGGATACCATGTATGCCGCCAATGGCATTGGTCTTGCGGCGATTCAAATTGGCGTCAGTCAGCGCATTGTGGTGATGGATATTTCACCCGATGAAGAAGCGCAAGACGATAAAGATGCGCGCTATGATTTATCCGGCCTAGAAGATGAGGGCGTGCGCTATTTCGTTAATCCGGAAATCACATGGGCGTCCGAAGAAACCAGTAATTATCAAGAGGGCTGTCTGTCAGTGCCAGGTTTTTATGATGATGTCGAACGTCCGGCCCAATGTCGGGTGAAGTTTCTCGACTATCATGGTGTGCAGCAAGAGATTGAATGCGATGGGCTGCTGGCGACCTGTATTCAACACGAGCTTGACCATTTGAACGGCATTGTTTTCCTCGACCGCTTGTCGCGGCTGAAAAGGCAAATGATTCTCAAGAAAATCCGCAAAGCTGAGCGCGACGCGGACGTCGCCTGAGCTGCGATATGACAATGCGTATCGTATTCATGGGGACCCCCGATTTTGCCGCCCCTGCTTTCAAGGCAATCCTTGATGAGGGGCATGATATTATTGCCGCCTATACACGACCACCGGCGAAATCCGGCCGTGGCATGAAACTGACGCCATCGCCGATTCACAGCTTGGCAGAAGCGGCGCATGTGCCGGTAAAAACCCCCGATAGTTTGAAACAAGCGGCGGAGCTTGAGGCATTTGCTGAAATGGCGCCTGACCTCGCCATTGTGGTCGCCTATGGCATGATTTTGCCGCAAAGCTGGCTCGACGTGCCGAGATTGGGCTGCTGGAATATTCATGCTTCGCTATTGCCGCGTTGGCGCGGCGCGGCACCGATTCAGCGGGCGATTATGGCCGGCGATGAGGAGACGGGCGTGGCCATTATGCAAATGCAGGCGGGGCTGGATACGGGGCCGGTATTATTGAGCCAGTCATGCGCCATTGCCAGCGATGACACGGCCGCCAGCCTGCACGATAAATTGTCTGTGCTGGGTGGCGCGGCCTTGCGCGATGCTTTGCGCCAAGCCGGTCAACTGACGCCGCAAGAGCAGGATCAGCAGGGCATTTGCTATGCCGAAAAAATTGACAAAGCCGAGGCGCGTCTTGATTGGCGCAAACCTGCCTCGGTTTTAGATGCGCAGATTCGCGGTCTCTCGCCGTTTCCTGGTGCGTGGTTTGATGTCGATGGCACGCGGGTTAAAATTTTGCGCGCGCGCCCTATCAATGGCCAAGGGCCGGCCGGTCAAGTGGCTGATGAGGGGGCGATTATTTATTGCGGCCAAGGCGCAATCGAGCTGATTGACGTGCAGCGCGCGGGTAAAACAGCCATGCCAGCGAACGCGTTTATGCGCTCGGGCGTATTGCCAGCGGGCAAGCTTCTGACCTCGGCTGAGAACCAATAATATGCGCTATCGCTTAACCATTGAATATGACGGTTCACCATTTTGCGGTTGGCAAAGTCAAGCGGATGGCGGTGCTGTGCAAGATGCGCTGATGCGGGCGATTGAAAATTTTTGCGCCGAAAAAGTGACCGTATTTGGCGCTGGCCGCACGGATACGGGCGTTCACGCGCGCGGGCAGGTGGCGCATATTGATCTGCAAAGCGCGCCACGGCCAGATAAATTACGCGATGGGGTGAATTATCATTTGAAGCCCTTGCCGGTGGCGCTTGTTGATGTCGCCTTGGCCCGCGATGATTTCGATGCCCGCTTCTCCGCCCTTGCGCGGCATTATGAATATCGCATTATTTCGCGTCGCGCGCCGCTGGCGCTTGACCATCAACAAGCCTGGTGGGTGCCGCAACCGCTTGATGTCGCCGCCATGGATGACGCCGCTCAATGTCTTTTGGGGCGTCATGATTTTACCACTTTTCGGTCCACCCAATGCCAAGCGGCTTCGCCAGTGCGCTCGCTCGATCGCTTGAACGTCGAACAACGCGGCGACACGATTGTGATTTACGCCTCGGCGCGGTCTTTTTTGCACAATCAAGTGCGTTCACTGGCTGGTAGTTTGAAACGCGTTGGTGAAGGTAAATGGCAAAAACAAGATCTCGCCAATGCGCTAGCCGCTTGCGATCGCGCCGCTTGCGCACAAGTGGCACCAGCCCATGGTCTGACATTTTTGAAAGTGGATTATCCGGCTGATATGCTCGAAAGCCCCGATCAGGCGAAATAGCTGGTCAATAAAATGCGATAAATATCATTGAGCTGGCGGATGTCGTCCAAAGGCACGCGCTCATCGACCTTGTGCATGGTTTGCCCAACCAGACCGAATTCAACCACCCGCGTGACATTTTTGATAAAGCGGGCATCGGATGTGCCGCCGCTGGTCGACAGCACAGCTTCGCGGCCGGTCACCTCAGTAATGGCGGCGCTTAATTGCTCAACAAACGGCCCGGGCTGGGTCAAAAAACAATCGCCCGTGTGCGATAGGTCAAGCTCATAGCCGGCTGTGCCAGCGCTTTCATCAAGCCGCGCGCGCACCCAATGGCTGATTGTTTCGGCGTTCCAATGGTCATTATAGCGAATGTTAAAACGTGCATGGGCTTGCGCTGGAATAATATTGGTCGTTGCATTGCCGACATCGAAACTGGTGATTTCTAAATTCGACGGCTGAAAATGCTCGCTCCCGTCGTCCAAAGATTGATTGGCCAAATGATTGACCATGGCAATTAATTGCGGCACGGGATTATCGGCCAAATGCGGATAGGCGACATGGCCTTGCGTGCCAGTGACGCTGATCACACCATTGACGCTACCGCGGCGACCGATTTTGATCATATCGCCCAAAACATCCGGATTGGTTGGCTCACCGACCAAGCAATCGTCGATAATTTCACCTTGCTCTTGCAGCCAGTCGAGCATTTTGCGTGTGCCATTAATCGACGGGCCTTCTTCATCGCCGGTAATCAACAGGCTGATGGAACCATCGGGCGCGCCATGGGCGTCTATAAATTGCGACACGCCGCCGACAAAAGCGGCGATGGCGCCTTTCATATCCGCGGCACCGCGTCCCCATAGGGCTTGCTCACGGATTTCGCCAGCGAAAGGGTCGACCTGCCAATCATCAATCGCTCCGACCGGCACCACATCAGTATGGCCTGCGAAACAGATATTTGGCCCTTGCGTGCCAAGGCGCGCATAGAGATTGTCGACATTGGCCGTGCCTTCTTCGCTAAATGGCAAGCGCGTGCATTTAAAGCCTAGGCTTTCCAATTCGGCTTGCAATCTATCCAAAGCGCCAGCGTCTTCCGGTGTCACCGAGGGACAACGGATGAGATCAGCGGCAAAAGCGACGGGATCAATAGCCATATTAGTCTCTTAACAGCTCATTGACGGAGGTTTTTGAACGTGTCTGCGCGTCCACTGTTTTGACAATTACCGCACAGGCCAAAGCCGGTTGATCAGGTCCAGACGGCAATGTGCCGGGCACGACAACCGAATAGGCTGGCACTTCACCGCGGTAAATTGTGCCGGTGGCACGATCGACGATTTTGGTTGAACCAGAAATAAACACGCCCATGGACAACACCGCCCCTTCGCGCACAATCACCCCTTCGGCAACTTCTGAGCGCGCGCCAATAAAGCAATTATCTTCAATAATCACCGGTCCGGCTTGCAAAGGCTCCAACACGCCACCAATACCGGCACCGCCTGAAATATGCACATTTTTGCCAATTTGCGCGCATGAGCCAACAGTCGCCCATGTGTCGACCATCGTGCCGCTATCGACATAGGCGCCGAGGTTCACAAAACTTGGCATCAGCACAACGCCGGGCGCGATATAGGCTGACCGGCGCACGATACAATTCGGCACGGCGCGGAAACCAGCTTGTTGAAAAGCTGCCGCATCCCAACCATCAAATTTCGACGGCACTTTATCCCACCAGCTGGAATCGCCCGGGCCATTTGAGATGGTCGTCATATCATTGAGGCGGAATGACAATAGCACGGCTTTTTTCAGCCATTGATTGACGTGCCATTGGCCGTCTTTTTTCTCAGCCACACGTGCTTGGCCGCTATCAAGTAGAGAAAGCGCTTGGTCAACGCCATCGCGCACATCGCCATGCGTTTCGGCATTAATTGTTGCGGCATCCTCAAAAGCGGCGTTGATAAGCTGTTCTAGCGCGTTCATATCCATCGAAATTCCTATCTTTAAATCTAGTGGGGAAATTAGCAGTCACTGCGCACAAGTCAATGAGGGGCGTCGAGGGACGCCAAAATAGAGCGCAGAAAAGCCGTCAAATCAGTGGTCTTATGGTCAATAAAATTAATCTCATCGATTGGCGCTCGGCCATTCATGCCAATATGGCCATCACCCTCATCATCTTCATGATGCACCAGCACGGTTCGCATACCGAGTTTATGGGCCGGGGCCAAATTGCGCGCCATATCCTCAAAAAACACGGCTTGATTGGCATTAATGCCGAATCTTTCGGTCATTGTTGGGTAAATATCGGCATTGGGTTTGGGAATATAATTGGCAGCCACAATGTCAAAGACATCGGTAAATAAATGCCGCACACCAAGACGCTCTGAGACCCGATCAGCGTGGTCAGTTGTGCCATTGGTGAAAATGAATTTTTGCCCGGGCAGGGCATCAATGGCGGCGGCTAAATCGGGATCGGGCGATAAAACCGACACGTCAATGTCATGGACAAATTCAAGAAACTCGTCAGGTGGGATATTATGGCGGTTCATCAAACCCGATAGGGTCGTGCCATATTCACCGAGATAATCTTTTTGCAGCCGGAAAGCCTCAGCTTTATCGACGTTCAGCACGCGCTGGATAAAGCCTGTCATGCGAACATCAATCTGATGGAATAAATTATAATCAGTTGGGTAAAGCGTATTGTCGAGGTCGAACACCCAAGCGTTAATGGCGGCAAACTCCTGCATTTTACAAATACCCTTACTATTCGAGGTTAATAAGCCATTTGCTGGCTGCACTCGTATCGATTTTTACAAATTTCGCTGTCTCATAGCCGCGTGCGCGACAATCTTCATGGCCACTGATCGAAAACCGTATGCTTTTAACACACATGTCGAAATCGCCACTCCATTTTTTCTGCCGCCCAGCTTGCATATATGGGGCGCCGTCTTCTGTTACCGCTTCGGCATAATAGAAATAAAACCGATCGCTCAAATTATGATTGATGGCTTGTGCGCATTTTTGCGGCGCAACGCGCAGCCAACCGCGACTGGTAAATTGCCCGTCAACTAATTCACCGCTGGCGGCCCAGACAAGATTTGCCGTCTTATTGCATAAAATCAATCCGCGATCGGCTGATTGTTTGCGCACGGTTTTGATTAGCTGAGAGATTAATTTGCGCCCTTCTGGCTTGCCTTGGATTTGAAAACGCAATCGGTAAGACTTTGCCGCCTCGCGCGTTTGACTGCCGCCAAAACCATCAATAACCCCGACCTCATATTGCAAATCCGACAAAAGCCGCTGTATGCCAGCGGTTTCGGCGCGGCGTTTGCCGTAATCGCGTTTCTCTGTAAACCTGACCAATAAATTCGAGCCGCGTCCGGAAACTGGCGCAAAATTGGCTTCTAAATATCCCCGTCGGCGACATTCGCGGCGCCCTTCGACGGCAAAGCTGGCGCCATTATCGCCGACGCAAAACCGCTCAAGCCCGTCAAACACCAAGCCTTCGCCAGCATGGGCACTGTCTGATTTGGCAAAGACAAAGGCCTGCGCTTGATCTGGAATATTGCCCGGCGCGGCAACACATTCACCCGGCAAGATGATTTTCCAACCTTCGGTTTTGCTCGCCACACCCAATGTGTATGCCGTGGCAGCGTGCAGCACATAGCTGGTTTCATTGCATAATTTTATGCCAGCTTGGGCCTGCATATGGCCGCCCAGCGCAGGCAGCAGAAGGGTCGCAATCACTAAAGTGAGGGTGCTTAAACAAGCTGATATGGTTCGCCGCACGGCCATGCTAATGCACCAGCGTACCAGCGCCTAACTCAGTAAACAACTCTAACAAAATCGCATGCGGCACACGCCCGTCCAAAATCGCCGTCGCCGTGACGCCGTTTTTCACAGCATCAATGGCGGTTTGCAATTTCGGAATCATGCCGCCCTTTGCCGTGCCATTGCGCATTAATGTTTCCGCTTGGCGCGTCGTCAAACGCTCGATCAGTGCGCCCTTTTTATCGAGCACGCCGGTCACATCGGTCAGCATGAGCAGCCGTTCAGCATTTAACGCAGCCGCCAATGCACCGGCGGCGGTGTCGGCATTAACATTCAAGGTCTGGCCATCTACCGAAGTGGCAATCGGGGCGACTACTGGAATCAAGTCGGATTTAAGCATCACATCCAGCACATCTGTATTGATGGTTTGCGGTGTTCCTACAAAACCAAGATTCACCGCCTTATCAATATTCGATGATGGATCGGCTTTGCGGGCGCGGGTTTTTTTGGCGATGATTAAATTCGCGTCCTTGCCCGACAGGCCAACGGCCCGCCCACCAGCTTGGTTGAGGGCGGTGACGATTTGCTTATTAATCGCACCCGCCAAAACCATTTCCACAACTTCAATAGTTTGCGCATCTGTGACCCGCAAGCCGTTTTGAAATTGGCTTTTAATATTCAACCGATCCAGCATGGAGGCAATCTGCGGCCCACCGCCGTGCACAACAATTGGGTTCACGCCAGATTGTTTGAGCAAGACGACATCGCGAGCGAAAAGCTCCGCCAAGGCGGCATCGCCCATCGCATGAC
>JAYOCI010000015.1:0-8356 GCA_038105345.1 Rhodobiaceae bacterium | reverse complement strand
TGACGACAACTGTTTTGCGGTCATAACGCTGCATAAACGGCAAAGCCTCCGTCAGCACGTGCGCTTGGGCAAGCCAATCCGCGCTATTGGTGACTTGTTTTTGACCAGCCTGTGTTTTCTTTTTCGACGCCATAACGCGACCCTCTTAACCTATAGATTAAGCTTTATAACCTAATTGATCGATCTCAACCAGACTTGCAAATGCAGCCCGCACATCATCTATGCCAATGCCTTTTTCGCTTGAGCTTGCCAAGACCATGGGATGGGCGGCTGGACGTTTGAGCAGCGCGGTTTGGGTTTCCTCTATCATGCGGGCTAATTGCGGTTTTTTAATCTTATCGACCTTGGTCAAAATAATTTGATAGGACACCGCAGCCTTGTCGAGATCATCCATCATCTGCAAATCATTGGGTTTGAGACCATGGCGGCTATCGACCAGCATAAACACGCGACGCAAATTGGGACGCCCACGCAGATAAGTATTGAGCAATTCATTCCACGCCGCGATTTTAGATTTGCTCTCGCGGGCATAACCATAGCCTGGCAAATCTACCAGCCACGCCGCTCCCGGTAGCCGATTGGGCGCCAGCATGAAAAAATTCAGCTCTTGCGTGCGCCCTGGCGTATTGGATGTGCGCGCTAACCCTTTTTGATTGGTCAGCGCGTTAATCAGGCTCGACTTGCCGACATTGGAACGGCCAGCGAAAGCGATTTCAATGTGGTCGGTCTCTGGCAATTGCTCTAAAGCGACGACACCGAGACGAAACTCTGTGCCTTGGGCAAATAACCAGCGCCCGCGTTTGCGTTGGGCTTCTTCGTCGCTCACCGACATTGGCTATTTGCCCTTTTTGTCGGCCGGCGCATTTCGTTTCAAGCCAAGATTGGCAAACAGTTCAATATCCACACCATTGCGACGCATGATAAAGCCTTGTTGCAGAACCGAAAGCAGGTTGTTCCATGCCCAATAAATCACCAGACCGGCGGGGAAGCTGGCAAGAATAAAGGTGAAGAAAATCGGCAGAATTTGGAACATACGCGCCTGAATTGGATCGGGTGGCGGCGGGTTCATCTGCATTTGCACGAACATGGTAATGCCCATCAGCAGCGGCCAGACGCCGACCAGTAAAAAGCTCGGCACGTCATAGGGCAATAAGCCAAATAGATTAAACAATGACGTCGGGTCGGGGGCTGACAAATCTTGAATCCAGCCGAAAAATGGCGCGTGGCGCATATCAATGGTGACAAACAACACTTTATAAAGCGAGAAGAACACCGGAATTTGCAGCAGAATTGGCAAGCAGCCAGCCAATGGATTGAGCTTTTCTTCGCGGTAAAGCTTCATCAATTCCTGCTGTTGAGCTTGTTTGTCATCTTTATAGGTCTCGCGCAATTGCACCATGCGTGGCTGCAATTTTTTCATTTTCGCCATCGTCTCATAAGACCGGCTGGCCAATGGGAAGAAGGCCAATTTGATCAAAATCGTGACCATTAAAATCGCCAAACCATAATTGCCAATCAGCCCATAGAATAATTGGAGCGCTTTGAACATTGGCTTGGTGAGGAAGTAAAACCATCCCCAGTCGACCATCAGGTCAAATTGCGCAATGCCTTGATCGGCATAGCCGTCAATCACGTCAACCACTTTGGCACCGGCAAAAAACTGACTGCTGAATTGCAAAGTCGCGCCGCTGGCGAGGGTTTGTCCGGCCATGAGAAAATCTGTGCGGAATTCAGCAAAAGCTGGGTCGCTGGCGTTCTTGCCAACAAAACGCGCTTTGAAAGCTTGATCTTGTGGCGGAATAATAGCCGTCGCCCAATATTTATCAGTAATGCCAAGCCAGCCGGTTTCGGCATCCTCTTTGACCATGCCGTCTTCCAGAAGATCGCTATAGTCGACTTCCAGCAGGCCCTTTTCGCCAATAAAACCAATGCCGCCTTCATGCAGAATGAATAGGCCGCTGGTTTCTGGCACGCCCGTGCGGACAATTTGACCAAATGGGTAAACCGTCAAAGGCTTGTCAGTGGTATTTTCGAGAGTTTGCTCAACCGTGAACATGAAATGCTCATCAATGCTAATGCGCTGGCGAAGCACCACACCTTCGGGCGTTGTATGCGACAGGGTGATCGGCGTTTTGGCCGTCAAAATCCGCCCCTCGGTCAATGTCCATAGGCTGTTTTCATTGGGCAGGGTAATGCCATTCGCTGGTGTGCCGACAAAGCCGTGCCGCGCCTGCCATGCTTGGTTGCGGCCACTGCGCTGCAAAACTCTTTGCTGGGCGGAATCGGGAGCCAAGGATTGGCGATATTCAGTCAATGTCAGATCGTCAAAACGCGCACCCATAAGGGCAATCGAGCCTTGCACTTCATTGGTTTGGATTTTCACCCGAGGCGAGCGGTCAAACGCACTGGAGCTTGCTGTCGCTGGCGCAAAGCCGGCGGCGCTTTGGTTCGGTGTTGGCAATCCGTCTGGCGAATTTGGCTGCGCTTGCGAGGCTTGTTGTCCGGCCTGAGGCTGGGCTTCTGTCTGGCTTTCGCTTTGCGCCGCAATCAGGGCGCGTTCGGCCTGCATTTTTGGCTCGACGACAAAAAATTGCCAGCCCAGCAAAACGGCCAAACATAAAACCACGGCCATCAGAAAATTATTCTGCTCGTTCACGAGAAACTCCTTTATGCCGTTTCGGCATGAATGGCTTGCAAAGCCGATGTCAGATCAGATTGCAAATCAATCCATTTGCGATCTTTGGTGTGTACGCGTCCAATCAGTACATAGTCATAACCGGTCTTAGCATATTGCGGGAATAAATCGCATGCCAAAGCCCGCAAGCGACGCTTGGTGCGATTGCGGATGACGGCATTACCAATTTTTTTCGTAGCTGTGAGGCCGATACGCGCAGGGTGCTCGTCGCCTCTATTTCTGGCCTGTAGAACAAAGCCAAGCCGCACTTGCTTGTCAGCGCTGGCAGCAGCCAAAAAATCCCGCCGCACGCGAATATGTTCGAGCGCCTTTCGGGAAGTCATGGGAAGTCTTAGGCTGAGAGGCGTTTACGGCCACGCGCACGACGACGGGCTAGCACCAAACGGCCGCCCTTGGTTGCCATACGGGCGCGAAAACCATGGCGCCGTTTGCGCACGAGATTGCTCGGTTGAAAGGTTCTTTTCACGTCACCCACTCCTTGTCATGCGCGGCTTGAAACGTCAGCTGGCGCATATGTCACTTGTTGATGGGCGGATGTAACCAAAAATGGCGGGAAAGTCAATGATAGAAGCCGGCGTTTCGCAAATGCTTTATCATTTGCTTTCCCCCAGCCAGTGTTATATCCATAAAATACAGAGGAAATAACAATGCCATCTCACGAAAACCCAGCGAAAGCCCGTTTTTTAACCACCCAACGACTGCTGCTTTTAACTGTCATCATGGCAATTATCGCCGGCTTATGGGCTGCCGATGTCAGCCAATATTTAAGCTATCAGGGTCTGGTGGACAATGAAGCGGCGTTGAAACAGGCAGTCGCTGGCGCCCCCTTGGTCGCCGCTTTGGCCGATATGGGGGTCGATGTTTTGGGTGTCGCTTTTTTTTTTGCCCGCGCGGGTTTGGTTTGGGTGGGCCGGGGGGTGATGTTTGGCACATGGCAAGGCGGGCTTTTGATTGTCACCTCGGCAACTATAGGCGCGTCACTTTTATTCCTCGCGGCGCGCTATTTGATTGGCGATGTGCTGCGCGCACGGGCTGGTCCGGCGTTGCAAAAATTTGAGCAAAGTTTTAACCGCGATGCCGTTTCCTATTTATTGGCCATGCGGCTATTGCCGGTGTTTCCGTTTTTTATCGTCAATTTGGGCGCATCATTGGTTGGCGTGCGCTTTGGCATATTTGTCGCCACGACATTCATTGGCATTATTCCGGGCACATTTGTTTTCGCCTCTATCGGCAATGGCATTTCCGTGGTGTTGCAAGAGGGCGCACAGCCAAATTTATCGGTTGTCACGCGGCCTGAAATCATCTTGCCCTTGGCCGGTTTAGCGATTTTATCGCTGCTGCCAGTGGTTTGGCGGCGGCTCTCTCCAAACCGGCAAAATACGGACGCGCACGGTCAATCATGAGTAAAATAATCCACACAGATATATGCGTTATTGGGGCTGGTTCTGGCGGCCTCTCAGTTGCCGCTGGGGCGGTGCAAATGGGCGCCGAGACAGTGCTTGTCGAGGGCGGCAAAATGGGTGGCGATTGCCTGAATTATGGTTGCGTGCCCTCGAAAGCTCTTTTGGCGGCGGCGCATCGGGCCCAAGCGACAAATGGCAATAATGCTTTCGGCTTATCGGCGACGCGACCAAAGGTCGACTTTGCTGGCGTCATGCAGCATGTCAAACAGACCATTGAAGCGATTGAGCCGATGGATAGTGTCGAGCGTTTTTCGCGCCTCGGCGTCAATGTGGTGCAAGCCTATGGACAATTTATTGACGCGCGCACTTTGCGGGCGGGTGACAAGACAATCCGCGCCAAGCGGTTTGTGATTGCTACTGGATCAAGCGCCTATATTCCGCCCATTCGCGGTCTCAGCTCAGCGCCATATTTGACCAATGAAACCCTGTTTGACTTGCAAAAAAAGCCGGCCCATTTGATGATTTTGGGCGCTGGGCCAATCGGTGTTGAAATGGCGCAAGCTTTCGCCCGTCTTGGCTCTCGCGTGACATTAATCGAGAGCGCGCCGCGCATTTTGGGGCGCGAAGACAGCGAGCTGACGGCGACCATTGAAGCGCAATTGGCGGCAGATGGCGTCGATATTAAATGCGGCGTTGCGGTGCAGCGCGTGTCGCATGAAAGTAACAAAAATGGCCATGTCATAAGCCTTAAAATTGGCGATGAAACGCTGCAGGGTGACCAATTATTAGTCGCCACCGGGCGCCGCGCCAATATTGACAAACTCAATCTCGAAGCGGCAAAAATTGCGACCACCGAGACCCCGCAAGGGCTTGCATTCATTGACGTTGATAATCGTTTGCGCACCAGCAATAGACGGATTTTTGCCATAGGTGACGTTTCCGGTGGGCCGCAATTCACCCATGCGGCGGGCTATCACGCAGGTATTATTATTCGCAATATTTTATTCCACTTGCCCGCCAAGGTTGACCTTCATGCCTTGCCGCGGGTTACCTATAGTCGCCCTGAATTGGCCCATGTTGGGTTAAGCGAAGAACAGGCGCGGCAAGAATTTGACGATATTCGGGTGTTGCGCTGGCCGTTTGAAGAAAATGACCGCGCGCGCGCTGAGGGCGATATGGCCGGCATGGTGAAAGTTGTTACATCAAAAAGTGGCAAAATTCTGGGCGCTTCCATTGTCGGCGCACAAGCTGGTGACTTATTGGCACCATGGACATTGGCGATGTCACAGGGGCTCAAAATTTCCGCCATGGCTGGCGTTATTGCCCCCTATCCGACCCGAGGTGAGGCCAGCAAGCGGGCGGCCGGTGATTTTTACACGCCGACCCTATTTAGTGCCCGTACAAGAAAAATTATCGGGTTTTTATCATTATTCCGCCGTTAACCTTTCGTTAACTTCTTCCCTGCACATTTGAGATGCGTTGAGTCGTCGTTCTCGAGTTTGGGATATCTGATGCCGGATAGCTTATCATCACTGCCAGTTTTACCGCGTCGTGCGGGGCTTATGGTTGTCTTGAGTGTGTTTCTGGTTGGTCGTGCTTATGCCATGGGCCTTGATTTTCGGCTTGCAAGGGCAATTGTTCAGGGCAGGTCAGCTCTCTCTTACCATAGACCATTTAATCGACAACCATCCTGTGCCTGAGGGATGGGTTGGCCAACTCGACGATGAGCCGGTTGAGGTTTTTGTTCATTCTTTCGAGCAAATTTCGGAATATCAAAGCGAGCGCATTTTGGTTTCGGGATTTCATATGCAATTTGAGGGCACGCAGGCTAATCGTATTATCGCGAGGCAATTTCAGGGGGACCCCCTGCCGGGTCCAAATTTTGTTGGTAAAGTTAACACAGCTCTGAAAGACGAAAGAAAAATTGATCTCGCAAAAGATGACATACTGAGCATGTTCCAGCATCTGCTGATGGTCTCAACCCATAGCGATAACGGGTTTCTTGCTGCGTATCATTCACAAATGCCTGAAATGAAGGGGATATCAGTGCTTTTGAACCCTCGGGCAACGAGAGCTGTTCTGGTTAAAAGCATTATTAATTTTTTTGCGGTGGCTGGCACTGCCACTTTAGGGGCCGGCGTATTTTTCCTTATTTATGCGCGAATTGTGGTGAGAAACATCATGAAAGGCGTCAGAGATGACCAGAAAATTTTGGGGTTGCAGGCGACCGAGGCCACGAAATCGTCGGAAAAAAAACCTACCGGCCAAACGATTCAAAACATGCAGGAAGAATTGGTCGATCATTTTCAACGACAGTCACGCTTGGCGCGCTTGGGCACGAATGCCAGCTATCTTGCCCATGATATACGCAATATTTTAGCTAATCTGCAGCTCAACGCCGATCGCTTGTCAACGATGGGTGGCGCGTCTGAAAGTGAAATTGGTAACAATCTATCTAAATCAATTGAACAATGTGTGTCATTGCTGAATTGGGCGGTTTTATTTAGTAGCGAAAATGCCCGCTCGTTCGAGACAGAGGAAGTTTACCTGCGACCCATTTTGCAGGAGGCGATTGAATTTTCGCAAAATCAATCGACCTATGATATTGCGTGCGTCCTCGAATGTGATGATCAATTTATCATTGAGACCAATCGCACCTTCTTGTTTCGCGCGGTTTATAATTTGTTGCACAATAGCGTCAAGGAAATGCGAGGGCAGACTGAATTTTCTCAAATTAGAATTTTTGTGCAGCAGGTCGATGAAGTGTATGAGCTATATATCTCAGATACTGGCGGCGGTTTTTCCATTGAAGGTGAGCAAAATTATCGAAATTTGAACATTCAAAAATTGCGCCGCGGCAGCAATGGTCTTGGGTTAAAAATTGCCCATGATTTGATTGATTGGCTGGGTGGCGCGGTTGAGCTAACACGCTCAAATGCGGCGGGAACGCAGTTTTTGATTACCCTGCCGCGAAGCTGGGTCGCGCCGTTGCACCTCACCGAATCAACCGATTGACGCAATGGCGGTGACTGGCTAGTTTTTGGCCATGACAGATGCAATATTTTCTCAAACATCGTCCCTGCCGTCGGTGCAAACCGGACAGCGCAATCTGATTACAGATATTAGCGGCCTAAAGGTCGGGCAAGCGCATGATGCAAAGGCGCGCACGGGGGTCACTGTTATTGTGCCGCAATCCCCTGCAATCGCGGCCTGTGCTGTGCCGGGCGGTGGGCCGGGCACGCGCGAAACCGATGCGCTTCAGCCAGCCAATCTGGTGGAGCGGGCGGACGCTATCGTTTTAGCGGGCGGCTCAGTGCATGGGCTGGACGCAGCATCTGGCGTGACGGCGGCCTTGGCCAATGAGGGGCGGGGCTATCAAACCGGCGCACCGATAAGCTCGCCGATTGTGCCAGCAGCGATTTTATTTGATTTGGCCAATGGCGGTGACAAGCAATGGGGCATGACCCCGCCTTATCGTCAATTGGGGGTGCAGGCCTATGGTGCGGCTGGGGCTGATTTTGCCTTGGGCAATCATGGCGCGGGCTATGGTGCGCAGGCTGGCATGTTCAAGGGCGGCATCGGCAGCGCCTCAGCCGTCTTGGCCGATCAGTTTAGCGTCGGCGCTCTCATTGCCGCCAATCCTGTTGGTTCAGTAGTTGATGCTGAGGGTCGGTTCTGGGCCCAGCCAATGGCTATGGAGACATCGACGGGGGTTGAATTTGGCCATCCACATTTGCTGGCATTGGCGGCTGACGCGCGCGCGCAGCATCCTTTGGCGGGCACGAAATTGTCGGGTCAAATAGCTGGCGCTAACACCAGTATTGGCGTGGTCGCTACAGATGCGGATTTGACCAAAGCTGAAGCGCAGCGGGTTGCGATTATGGCACAAGATGGTCTGGCGCGCGCCGTGCGCCCAATCCATACGCCATTTGACGGCGATGCGATTTTCGTTCTGGCAACCGGCCATAAGCCGTTAGCGGCGTCGCCTGAACAGCGTGCCAGAGCGCTGGCCATAGTGGGCGCTTTGGCGGCTGATTGCGTTGCCCGCAGTGTGGCGCGGGCGGTGTGGGAGGCTGAAGATTTGGCCGGCATGCAATGCTATCGCAGCCATTTTCAGTAAGCCGCTCAATCGGCTTGATGAACGGGCTTGCAAATTGTCAAACAAGCCAGTAAGAACAGGCTCTGCTTCGGCAGTTTGCACCGGTAGCTCAGCTGGATAGAGCACCAGACTACGAATCTGGGGGTCGGGAGTTCGAAT
>JAYOCI010000151.1:0-3497 GCA_038105345.1 Rhodobiaceae bacterium | reverse complement strand
AAGCGCCGCTTTAGGGTCGCCTTCCATGCGCGACGTGCTCTCGCTTTGGGTCTGATCGGGTAGGGTGAAGGCCATTTCCATGGCACTCAAGCTAGAGTCACCAAGGACAATAATTTGCACACCAGTGCGCTCTTCAATTTCACCCAATTGTTGGCGTTTTTGGTTCAGCAGATAGCTGGCCACATCTTCTGGCACATGGGCAATCAATTCGCCGGAGCTATATCTGCCGCAACGCTCGTCAATATCGCGCAAGACGTGCAGGGCGCGGCTTTCAACCGAACGCACCATGCCCGAGCCATTACATTGGCTACACGTATGGCTGCTGCCTTCGAGTACGCCGGCGCGCATGCGTTGGCGTGACATTTCCATCAGGCCAAAGCTGCTGATGCGGCCGACTTGAATGCGCGCCCGATCGCTCTTTAACGCATCTTTCATGCGTTTTTCGACAGCGCGATTATTGCGGTTCTCGTCCATGTCAATAAAGTCGATGACCAAGAGACCGGCCAAATCGCGCAAGCGAGCCTGACGTGCCACTTCTGTCGCCGCTTCCAAATTGGTTGCCAAGGCGGTTTTCTCAACCGAATATTCGCGGGTTGATTTGCCCGAGTTCACATCAATGGCGACCAAAGCTTCGGTTTGGTTGATAACCAAATAACCGCCCGATGGCAGAACCACGACTGGATTAAACATGGCGGCCAATTTGTCTTCGACGCCATATTGTTTGAACAAAGCTGTGGGTTCTGCGTGCAATTTGACCTTGCGTGCATGGCTTGGCATGAGCAATTTCATATAATTGCGTGCCTCTTTATAGGCCTCAGCACCGGCAACAGTCACCTCGTCAAAATCTTTCGAATAAATATCGCGAATGCAGCGGCGGATTAGATTGCCTTCTTCATACACCAAGGCTGGTGCTTGGCTGACAACGGTTTTTTCCCGCACATCGGCCCACATTTGCGACAAATACTGCCAATCACGGCGGATTTCAGTCAAGGTGCGTTGCGCCCCTGCGGTACGAACAATCAAGCCCATGCCTTGCGGCACATCGAGCTTTTCGACGATGGCCTTCAATTTTTTGCGGTCAGCACTATTATTAATTTTGCGCGAAATGCCGCCGCCACGTGCGGTATTGGGCATTAAGACGCAATAGCGACCGGCCAATGACATATAGGTGGTTAAGGCGGCGCCCTTATTGCCGCGCTCTTCTTTCAGCACTTGCACAAGAATGATTTGCCGACGTTTGATGACTTCTTGGATTTTATATTTGCGGTGCAGCGCTCTTGAGGCTGTCGGCGTGGCCACTTCCTCGCGCGCATCGCCCCCCAAATCTTCCACTGATTTGCCGTCGCCATCTTCTTGATCATCTTCCTGATCATCTTCTTCGCTGGCGGCTTTCGGCGCTTCGTCGATATCCGACTCTTCATCAGCGGCGTTTTCGCGTTCTTCTTCGGCATATTCGCGCATCAGCTCTTCGCGATCGCTAATCGGAATTTGGTAATAATCTGGATGGATTTCGTTAAAGGCTAAAAATCCGTGGCGATTGCCGCCATATTCAACAAAAGCCGCCTGTAGAGATGGCTCTACACGGGTTACTTTGGCTAGATAAATATTGCCTCGAAGTGGGGCTTTGGTGCTGGATTCAAAGTCAAATTCGTCGATCTGATTGTTTTCGGTCACCACCACACGGGTCTCTTCCTGGTGGGCAGCGTCGATAAGCATTGTTTTGGTCATAAATTTCTCCGGTGACATAATCATCGGCGGGCATTAGCTCCATCGCGCGCTGATTAGCGGTCTGTGTCTTGATAAATTGTTGGGCATAAGGGGCAGGGCTATGTGCCGGCGCAAAATAGGTTCGGTTCATCCTTTGACCGATTTTTATTCCTATTGTCTTTCGAATTTCGCTGGACACAAGACACCCTTACAAGATTTCTTTGCGGTGGCGAGCCACCTGTGGCTGATAGGTCTGTCTGCGGTTTGTAGACTGGCTCCTCTCAATGAGGCCTTCAGTCTGCGCGCCTTAGGATTACACTACAAGCTTGACGACATTAAGCGCGTCGCACCATAAACGCAAGTTATATGTATCGCGCCGCCAGTTTGCATGGCTCGCCAGTTGCGGTTTAACTTGCTACACTGGCGAAAAGGCGCTGAGTCGCCTGCTATGGGCAATATATTGATCGTATGAAACTTATTTCTTACCTTTGCAATTATCTACGTTTAAGCGTTTTGGTGATGGCTGTGCTTTTGTCAAATTGGGCGGCAGCATCAGCGCTTACTGAGGTGGCGGATGTGCGCCTTGGTGTTTCCAAAGAGCGCACACGTTTGGTCATTGATTTATCTTCGCGGGTGGATTTCGAAGTATTTTTACTTGAAAACCCGCGCCGCGTGGTCGTTGATCTGCCAAGTTTGAAATGGCCCGAGGCTTTGCAAACCAAGCAAAAAGGGGTTATCGCCAGCCTGCGTTTTGGACAATTTACCGCTGATACAAGCCGTCTGGTATTGGATTTGAGTGAGCCTGCAGTGGTTGGCAAAAGCTTTATTCTAGACAAAACATCGGGCTTGCCCGTGCGGCTTGTGGTCGATTTAGTGCCAACAAATGAGGCGCAGTTTGCTCAACAAGCCAATGCCGACAGGCTGCGCAACCAACGCCAAGCAGCCAAGCCACCAGAAGTTGCGCCGCCGAGCATTGTGCCACCCAAGCCGTCACGCAAGGCCAGTAAGCCAGTGATTGTTATTGATCCGGGGCATGGGGGCGTTGACCCGGGGGCGCATGGGCGCTCAGCAAAAGAGAAAAATGTTACTCTGAAGTTCGCCCGAGAATTTGCCAAGCAATTGCGCAGTTCGGGGAAATACAATGTATATTTGACCCGCAATCTGGATATTTATATTCCGCTACGCCAGCGCGTGGCCATCGCCCGCAAACATAAGGCTGACTTATTCGTCTCCATTCATGCTGATGCGATTAAGCGCTCTTCTGTCCGCGGTTTATCGATTTACACATTGTCAGAAACGGCTTCCGACAAAGAGGCGGCGGCGTTGGCGCGTAAAGAAAACCGTTCGGATATTATCGCTGGCATTGATTTCGACGACCAACCGAAGGAAGTCGCCGATATTTTGATTGATTTGGCGCAAAGAGAGACGAAAAATCTATCCGTGCAATTCGCTAATCTGGTCGTCGACCATGCGCGTGGCAGCACAAAACTGCTCGATCGCACACATCGGTTTGCCGGTTTTCGGGTGCTGAAAGCGCCGGATGTGCCTTCGGTTTTGATCGAGCTTGGTTTTCTGACCAATCGCAGTGACGAAAAGCAGCTCCTCTCGTCATCTTGGCAACGAAAACTGGCGGGCCGCTTGGTTAAATCGGTCGATAGCTATTTTGCCCAGGCTCGTTTGGTCGGCATAGCGCCCTAGACGCACGAATATTCATTGTCAGAAATATGTCACATTCGTGCCGTATTTTGGCTTATAATCGGGCCTCAGGCGGAGAACAATTAATGAAGTTT
>JAYOCI010000150.1:0-3502 GCA_038105345.1 Rhodobiaceae bacterium | reverse complement strand
GCATAGGATGGGTCGGTAAGAATTTCCTGATAGCCGGTCATGGCGGTGTTGAAACACACTTCGCCAACTGTTTGACCAATAGCACCAAGCCCGTAACCGTAAAGTTTTTGGCCAGTTTCACTGATGAGAAGGGCCGTTTTAGGGGGCGTTTGCCATCCACTCATAATGTTACTTCCTTATCCTTGGGCGCCAGAATGTTGAAAACAAGGCAAAATAAAAGCCCCAGCCACATATTTGGCGGGACTTAAAAAATTTTGGCACATTCTCATCTATCAACCTGCACTGATTAGCGGTGAGCTAAAGTTTCGGGAAACTATCCAATCGACCTTGCAAGGTCAAGAGAAGTTAGCGTGATTCCCGTGGGAAAAATAGCTTAGTAAAATCGGGTGTTTACAAAGCGCTTTACCGGCCTTTGCCGCGGCCGAGACATAAGTCTTTGTGATTGGTCGATGCAGGCACACAAATTCTGGCATTTGCCGGCTAGTGATTCTATCATTGCCATTGCTGATGGGTTAGATTATATCCAGCCAACTCGACGAAGTATAGTGAGGAGCATGGGTCATGCAAGAGCAGTTCAGTGAAGCGCTCAAAGCCGCCGTCAAAAGCCAAGATAAAGTGCGTATTTCTACTTTGCGCTTGATCACAGCGGCCATTAAAGATCGCGATATTGCGGCTCGCACAGCCGACAACCGTGATGGTGTGTCGGATGAAGAAATTCTTGAAATCCTCGCTAAAATGGTCAAACAGCGGCAAGAGGCGGCCGCCACTTATGAAGAAGCCGGACGGCTAGAATTGGCCGAGCAAGAGCGCAATGAAATCGTCGTTATTGAAGAATTCCTGCCGCGCCAACTCAATGAAGATGAAATGTCTGCTGCCGTGGCTGCGGTTATTGAGGCACAAGCGGCAACATCGCTGAAAGATATGGGCAAGGTGATGTCGGCGCTGAAGGGCCAATATGCCGGGCAAATGGATTTTGGCAAAGCCGGCGCGCTGGTGAAACAAAAACTCAGCTAGTCGGGGGCGGGCGAATTATGCGCACAGCTAATTTACCCAAATTCTGTGTTCTGGCTGGTCGTCGGGCCGGATTAGCGTAAAATACATTCATGGCCTTTCCGCAAAACTTTCTTGACGAAATTAAAAACCGCATTGCTGTGTCGGATATTGTGAGCCGTCGGGTGAAATTGCAGCGCCGTGGCCGCGAATATGTCGGCCTCAGCCCGTTCAAACAAGAGCGCACGCCATCTTTTACCGTCAATGATGACAAGCAATTTTACCATTGTTTTGCTACGGGCAAACATGGGTCGGTTTTTGATTTTATCATGGAAACCGAAGGCTTGAGTTTCCCCGAAGCGGTTGAACAATTAGCTCGTCAGGCGGGTTTGGAAATGCCTGAACGCGACCCGCAAGCGGCGCAGAAAGCTGCTGTGCAGGCGACTTTGATTGATGTCACAGAGGCCTCAGCCTTGTGGTTTCAGGGGCAGTTGAAAACCCCCGAAGCGGCCGAGGCGCGAGCTTATTTGGAGCGTCGTGGCGTCTCGCAAGAACTCATTGAACGCTTTGGTATTGGCTATGCGCCAGCTGCCCGCACGGCTTTGATTGAACATTTATCGGCGCGGCAAATGCGGCCAGCGCAAATCGTTGAAGCGGGCATGGCCATTCAGCCCGATGAGGCCGACCGCCCGCCCTATGATCGTTTCCGCGAGCGCATTATGTTTCCCATTCATGATGCGCGCGGTCGGGTTATCGCCTTTGGCGGTCGCGCGATGAGCGCCGATGCGAAAGCGAAATATCTCAATTCTCCTGAGACCCCATTGTTTCATAAGGGGGCGGTGCTGTTTAATTTCGCCCGCGCCCGCCAGCCTGCCTATGATGCCAATACGGTGTTGGTGGCGGAGGGTTATATGGATGTTGTTGGGCTGGCGCGGGCGGGCTTGAACTATGCCGTCGCGCCGCTTGGGACAGCCGTCACCGAAGATCAAATTCGCTTATTATGGCGATTGGCACCGGAGCCCGTTATGTGCCTCGACGGCGATGAGGCTGGTTTGCGCGCGGCTTATCGGGCGATTGATCGTATTTTGCCGCAGTTGAAGCCTGGATTTTCCATGCAATTTGCGCTTTTGCCGGCCGGTAAAGACCCTGACGATGTGGTGCGCGATGGCGGGGCTGAGGCGATGAAGGATATTATCGGTCGGGCGCGCAGTTTGATTGATGTGATGTGGGAACGCGAAATTGAGCGCGCGCCATGGGATACGCCGGAACGCGCGGCTTCCTTAAAACAAAGATTACGCGAAGCCGTGGCGCTGATTCATGACCGAGATGTGCGCGCGCTTTATGGCCAAGAAGTCAAAACCCGCCTCGATAAGCTGCTTGGCGGCGCGCCATATGGCAATACGGGGCGCAGTGGGCAAGGGTCGGGCTATCGCAATGGCGGGCGCCAGCAGCGCACGTCATGGGGTCATCGGCGGCCGCAACCGGCGACATCCGAGCTGCGGCGGTCTGATTTGGGACGCGGCGAAGTCAGTTTTCCACGCCGCGAGGCATTGATTGTTTTGGCGGTTTTGAATCATCCGAACATCTTGCTAAGTCAGCGCGATCATTTTGAATCTTTGGACTTATCCTCGCCCGAGCTTGACCAGTTAAGATTTAAGGTTATTGACTATTTCGACAAATTGCCAAATGCCGAGGCGGGACTTGACATTGACGCTTTGACAGGGCATTTCAATGAACACGGTTTAGCAGATTTGATGCAACGTTTACGGCAAATGCCGGAAGCGCGGCTTTTTAAGTTTTTACGCAGGGAAAGTGAACTGAGTGATGTTGTGTCGGGATGGCTTGAAACCACCGTCGTTCATCATAAATTACTCACTCTGATGGCTGAAAAGGCCCTTGTGGAGGAAGAGCTTGCAACTGAGATGGCGCAGCATGGAACACAAAATGCGCTGGGTCGGTTGACGGCAATTAAAAATGAAATCGCGGCGCTTGAACGCAATGATGATAGCGCTTGATGAAATGACGTGAGACGGTCTCGGAGACGTGAATGGCGACGAAGAAAGCAAAAGAAAAAACGGTTGAGCGCGAGCCAGGGGATAGCCCTCTGATCGACATGAATAATCGTGCCGTCAAACGGATGATTAAGACGGCCAAAGAATCTGGCTCTGTCACTTATGATGAGCTTAATGCGGTTTTGCCGCCGGAAGAATTTTCGTCTGAGCAAATCGAAGACATTATGTCCATGCTGTCCGAGATGGGCATTTCCATTGTTGAGAATGATGGCGTCGATGACGCTGATGATGATGCGGCGCCAAAGCCATCGAATGATGATGATGATTTGGATGATGACGAGGCCGAAGAGTCGAGTTCAACGGCGATCGCCAAAACTGCAAAAACAACTGGCACTGGCGACCGGACGGATGATCCTGTGCGCATGTATTTGCGCGAAATGGGTTCTGTTGAGTTGCTGTCGCGCGAAGGCGAAATCGCCATTGCCAAACGTAGTGAGGCA
>JAYOCI010000149.1:1279-3507 GCA_038105345.1 Rhodobiaceae bacterium | reverse complement strand
TTTTAAATCGTCCGGTGCGGTTATCGAAACAATGCCCGAAATGCCGTCATCTTTTAAATCGTCCGGTGCGGTTATCGAAACAATGCCCGAAATGCCGTCATCTTTTGTACTATCGCCGCCCGTAATTAAATCTATTTGCTTCAAACTGTCGTCGCGAGTGATGAGTTCAATGACCGCTTTACCGTCGACTCCGTTCGAAATCCAGCCAGAGATTGTTTCATCCGTCAGGACCGCATCATCTTCCTGTAAATTCAAAGCCCGCTGGACCTCTTCACTAACTTTGTAGTCAATAATTTTTTCCGAGCCGCTTTCACCAATTATAATTTCCGGTAGTAATATATCTGCTTCCGGTGTGTCCAAAGAGACTTTGAGAGCATCCCGCGTAGACAAAGCACCGCCAATAGAGACCAGATCACCGAGTTTGCGTTCTTTCAAATCTTTCGGCAGAGCAACCTGATTGGCCGACGCCAATCGCTCAATTGAATTAATCGCATCATCTCGTACAATATCGGCCGAAATGACCCGCGTCACATCGGCAGAAAAAATATTACTTGCCAAATCGGCACCGACAACACGAGTCGTCATTTTCGTATCCAGCGCACCTGCTGATAAAAGTAAACGATCGGCTGCCTTGTCTTGAATGATGCTGCCGCGCGCCGCGATATTGCCCGTCAGGCGTGCCGAACGCGCCACAATAAGCGGGTCAAATCTCTCAGTCGGCTTGAGCGCGCCATCTGCGCCAACCTCCAACTGCCCCAATTCAAACAGCTTGGCCGCATTGGCATCACTCTCCAATGTGCGCCGCGAGAAAGCGAGATTGGACTTAAACGCATTTTCTCTGCTCAGTAGTTCCGGTTCGGCATAATTGAACTCTTCCAAAGTGACATTGCTGACGGTTTTTTGTTCGACCTCAATCGGCGCTGCAGAGGTGAAAAATCCGTCCTCTTCAATATTAGTGGCAGGCACCAATAGGCCATTATCATCAATTTTCAGATAACCGGCATCAAACATTTCGCGCGCCGTATCATCAATGGCGAGAATTTTCTCGGTTGGCACAATGGTCCCTTGATCGGACACCACCAAAGCGCCCTCATCGATTAACTCAGCCGCTTGCGGGTCAATCTCGGCCAAAGCTTGGCTGGCCTTGAGATTGCCATCCGTATCAACTTCCACAAGACCGGCATCAATCGGCGCATCGACCAACACGTCGCCGGTTTCTTCTTTAGCTTCCCCGGCTGCTGACAATGTATAATCTTGTTGCGCGCGCGCGCCCTCGGCTGCCGCGCTGACCTCAGCGTCGTCATTTTCATTTGCTTCAGCAGGTGTATCAGACGGTGTTTCGGTTTGGGCCACGGCATCATTATCGTCCTTTGCGGCGGGTATAGTGGGCGCTTCTTCTATATTATCTTCCGCAGCCGCTTCATTTTCTTTGGCTTCCTCATCGAGCTCGGATTTTACTTCTTCAATAGTCACAGAGCGCGTCGATACGGCCCCGCTGACATCGCGCTCAATCTGCATGCCGATACGGTCGGTCTCATAAAGCCCTTCCGGAGTCTCAACGGAAAGCCGACCATGCACCAATTCAGCCAGTAATTTGCCATCAGTTTTAACAGCAATTTTGGCAATACCACCGCGTATGCCGACGGTCGCCTCACCGGCAGTGAACTTCACCTGTCCGGCGCGTTTAGACAAAACCCCGCCAATAAACCGCATCGAGCCGCTCTCGATTCGGGCTCCCAAATTGCCGCTTAATTGCTCCGGATCGAAAACAAAATTATCAACAATGATGCGCGACGACGGGCCAATATTCATGCTCGACCCATCGACGAAAAGCACCTGCGTGCGGCCCCGGCGGCCGGTTTCAATCAACACATCTTCATCGACATTCTCGCCCACCGTAATGGTTTTCATGACCTCTTGCGTTTCACCCATAGCGGCTTGCGGAATGACTGCCGCCGTTACGCCGACTTTGATGCGCGCTTGCGCGGCGCCGATGAACGGCGCTTGAACCAGAGCCACGACTGCCATGACGGCAATCGTCTTTTGAATCTGCTTTGGACTTACGATGAAAAATTTTCTCATTGGAAACTCCTTGAGAATGTCAAAGTGCCGGTTATGTCATCATAATTGCTGCCCGGCATATTGCTGTCGCGTTCAATATAGCTGATGCCGAGATTGACCCCTACGTTAAAAAATACGCGGCTCAACGACAGGCCGAGATTCAAATC
>JAYOCI010000149.1:0-1269 GCA_038105345.1 Rhodobiaceae bacterium | reverse complement strand
TTGGAAAACCGGGCGGCGGCGTTTGAAACCCGTCGCGGCGGCTTTCGCGCCAGCCCAGATTAGCCCCCAGCGAATAGGCTCCGAGCGGACGGCTGTGCGATAGGGAAAAATTGCCGCCGACCAAATTTTCAAAATCATCATCGCTATCGGTCTGATCAAATCTGAGGCCGAGCGAACTATAGCCGCCACCGGAATGAATATGCCCCAATGTGAAGCCGATATTATAGCGTCCGCCATCTTTCAACTCATCGCGCGCGAGCTTGTGCTCTTTCGCACCAACCTCAAAAGACAGGGCAATAGGACGGCGCGGCGACCAATAGCCATTGAGCACAAGGCCAAAAGCGGCGGAGGTTGAAAACCCGTCTTCATCTGCTGTGTCTAAAACGCTGGCCGAAAAATACGGGTCAATGGAAAGCGGCTGCTTGGCACGTCGCTGTATCGGTAATACCAAGCCCAGCCGCATGCTTGTCACGCCAATATCGAGATTTTCTAAATCTTCGCCGCCCTGATGGCTTGCATAACGACTAATGCTGGCATTGAAACGCCGTTCGGTCAGCCCGTCCAATTCGCGGCTGTAAGAAAAGGCCAGGCTCGAGGTCGCGGCGGCATCAGAATTTGGCAAATTATTGACATAATAATCTTGAACCAAACCCTCCAACACCAAATTGCGCAACGCCCAATCGGCTGAATATTGCTCGCGCAAATCATTTTCGGCGACCAAATCTTCGCGATGGGGCTTGGTCACGGCGTTTGAACTGTGCTTGAGTCCGAGACTGACCGATGCGCCAAAACTGCCTTTGGCATTGGCTTTGCGGGTTTCAGCCAGCAAAATTTCTGCGCGGTTGCGCGGCTCGGCGGCCAAACCGGGGGTTTCGAGAACTTGCAGAAAATACGCTTCGGCCAATTCGGGCGCTTCAAGACGCAAATAGAGCATGCCCAATTCGAGACGAATAAGCGGCAAATCGGCGCGCCCGATGAGCAAACGCTCCAGCGTCGCCACCGCCGCTTCAAAATCTTCCAATTCAATGGCTTTGCGGGCGAAAGCAAGATTGAGCTCAATATCATTGGAGGCGGCCAAGACCTCGCGAAACATGGGGTCCAAAGCCGCTGAACCGGGCCCACGCACCAAAGTTTGCGCATGATTGACGGTCACACTTGCGCTTGCAATGACCAAAAACGCAAAAATAAACTTGAACAGACGCATAATTACTTACGACACTCCCTCACACAGCGTTTTTTTAGCACTAAAGCTGGTGACATACCAATAGT
>JAYOCI010000148.1:0-3538 GCA_038105345.1 Rhodobiaceae bacterium | reverse complement strand
GCGCCAGTTAACTCGTGGAGGGCATTTTCATCTTGATGATCGGCCCATTTGCGCGCCAGAATTTGCTCGTGCTCTGGTTCCAAAAGCGGCAGCTGCATCGCGTTTTTGATAAAGCGACGGGTCGATTGAAGCGTTTCTTGTGTATCTAAATGAGCCATAAGCATATCTCCTATAAAGAGATACGTCGGCGTGGCTGATTTGGTTCACATTTATTTTAGAAAATTATTCTAAGACCCATCAATATCCGGCTGGCGGCGTGCGCCTCCGGTGGTTTTGGCGAGAATGGCCTCTAATTCGACGACCGCCTCATCCTCCGTCACCTTATTGATTGTGCCGACTTCGCGCGCCATGCGCTCAAGCGCACGCTCATAAAGCTGGCGTTCGGAGTAAGATTGTTCGGGCTGATTTTCATTGCGGAATAGGTCGCGGACAACTTCTGAAATAGCGATTAAATCGCCTGAATTGATTTTCGCTTCATATTCTTGCGCCCGACGGCTCCACATGGTGCGTTTGACACGGGCCCGACCCTTGAGGGTTTTCATGGCGCCTTCTAAAATGGTTGGCTCAGCCAATTTGCGCATACCAATTTGCGCCGCTTTATCGAGCGGCACGCGCAATACCATTTTCTCTTTTTCAAAATTGACGACAAACATTTCCAAAGACATGCTGGCCACTTCTTGGGTGACAATCTCTGTCACCTGACCGACGCCATGCGCCGGATAAACGACATATTCACCAACTTTAAAGCCCTGCGCTGAACGCCGCACGGTTTCTTTGGCGGCTGTTTTTTGTGCTGCTGGTTTTTTCTCTACTGGCTTTTTTGCGGCAGGTGCTTTCGCCGCAGATTTCTTGACAGCTGGCTTTTTAGCCGCTGACTTTTTGGCGGTTTCCGGTTTTGGTGATGCAGATTTTTTGGTAACAGGTTTTTTGGTAACAGGTTTCTTGACTGCTGGTTTTGCAGCAGCCTTGCGTGTGGTCGCCATAATGAGATCTCCAAGACGAATTCACCGTCAAAAATAGTTTAGGGCGTAACCCCGTTAACAAATATCTTATTTATCACAAAAATCAGTAATTTTCAATTGTCGCGAAAAATCAGTTTAGTCGCCGTCGCCTTCATTGGCTGAAAAATACTCTTCAAATTTATTTTCCTTGCCCAGAAAGTCGTCGGCATCGGCCGGCGCATCTTTTTTGATGGTGATATTGGGCCAGATATCGGCATATTTAGTGTTTATTTCGAGCCATTTTTCAAGCGCTGGCTCTGTATCAGCCTTAATCGCTTCGGCTGGGCATTCTGGTTCGCAGACGCCGCAGTCAATACACTCATCGGGATGAATCACCAACATGTTCTCGCCCTCATAGAAACAATCGACAGGGCAGACTTCAACACAGTCTGTGTATTTACATTTAATGCAGGCGTCGGTCACAATATATGTCATTGAAAAATCCTAATCTTTAGTCGTGCTGGTCGGCAAGGGCGGTTTCGGCTGCTTTGCGGGCCGCTCCTGCGTCTTGGTCGCTCACATGTATAAGCCCTGCCACGCGGCGGAGCAAGTTGGCTTCATAATCATCGACGACGCCATCGCTGAGCACGATTTGCCACAGCAATTGCATCAGCATTTGTTTATGGCCTTCGTCGAAATTTGTGTTGATCAATTGCGTGAACTGAAACAAGTCATTGGCCGCGTCAATGGCTGCATGAGCTTGTTGCAATAATTCTTGCGCCTCATTTTCACTAAGGCCGAAATAAGGGCCCACAAGGCGTTTTAAAAGCGCCGTTTCGCCCTCATCAATATGCCCGTCGATTTGCGCCGCGCGCACCAAAAGGGCGGCCGCAGCAACGTGCAGACGATCGGCTGCCTCAGGGGCGCTGGCGCTGGCAACGGGACTGGTAAAAAGTTTTTTCAATCTATCAAGCATGAGCATGCTTTTAGCTTGTTATGGCCGGTCTTACAATTACTAAGAGAAAATTAGTCGCTATCGACGCTTTTATCGATAAAGGCGGTGATTTGCCGACGCTGTTTCTTGGTCGGGCGACCGCTGCCGGTCGGGCGGAAGGCGGTTTTCTCCTGCGCCGATTTGGGGCGTGGCGGATCAAGGTCAATATATAGGGCTTGTGCTTCAGGCGCAGGCCCGCGTCGGCTGCTCAGGGCAACCACTTCAATGGTGCGAATATGGTCATGCAAACCAAAGACCAATATGTCGCCAACCCGCAATTGCGCACTGGCGCGGGTTTGTTTGGCGGCGTTGATGCGCAAATTGCCATTACCGACAAATCGTGTGGCAAGGGTGCGGGTCTTGAAAAACCGCGCGTGCCATAACCATTTATCGGCCCGCATGGGGGCTGAGGCGGCAGGCAAATGTGGTGGGCTCATCGATTTACCCGTCAGATTTTTTATTATCCGCAGTTCCCAAAGACAGCGATTGCAAAACCGCGAATGGTGAATTTGGATCGGCCTGTTTTTGTGGCTTTGCTGGGCGAGCGGCAGGGCGTTTCTTATGGCTCTGCGCCTTGTCGGTTTTTGCAGATTTTTTATCCGCCGCCTTATGCGGGCGACGCTTGGGTTTCGGGCGCCAGAAAATTTGCGCCACGGCCTCGGGTGTGGTCGCTGGCTCGCCATCGGGCGCGGCCTCAGCGCTTGGTTCGGCGTCTGGCAAGGGCATGACCTCATGCGGCTGATAGCCGAGGGCGGTCAGAATTTCGGATAAATCCTCAGCGCCACATCCCATGATCGACATCATCTGCTCATTGGCCTGAAAACCTTGACGGGCTTTATCGGCTTCCACCAGCGGACGAATTAAATCGGCAAGGCGCTCTAGCATATCAAAACGGATGGCGCGGTTGGTTGTGGTGTAAAAACCTGCGGCCCGATAAATCCGTTGTGCCAATTGCTGGCGCGGCACGGAGGTTAAGCCAGGGCCTGGCAGCGCGTGCAAATATTCTTGTGTTTGTTGGTTCTGGCGTTCGCCTTTTTGCGATTCAATAATGGTAATCAGCGCCAGCAAGCGCGCTGGGGCTGGTTTCAGCAAGGCAGGCAAAAACACATTATAAGCGCCAAAGCGGACACCCAATTTGCGCAATTGGCCACGCATGGGTTGGTCGAGACGGGTCAGTAGGTCGCTGATTTCGGGGCGGGCAATATTGCCCTTTTGCTCAACCAGTTGAAAAGCTAGGCCACGGGCCAGCCCGTCAGTTTCTTTGGCTTCTTGCAGGGCAAATAGCGGTGCTAAATCATTGGCAAATTTGGCGCGAAGCCATTGCGTTACGCGGGTCTCAGCCATTTGCCGCGCTTCGCCATTGAGCGCCTCATCGGCCAATAGGCGGGCTTGCGGCAAAAGATAGCTATTGGCTGAATCCGTGTCCTCGCCAGCTATATGCAAATGCGCAATGACCGCTTGCTGCCAAATAATCTCGCCAATTTCAGATAGGGTAAAAGCCGCGTCATCGGCTGATGCCAATTCTTGCGCTCTGGTTCGCAAAGCCGCACTGGTAGCTTTTTCAACCGCTGCCCGCGCCGTGCCCGCTGGTGCGCCTTGTAAG
>JAYOCI010000147.1:0-3561 GCA_038105345.1 Rhodobiaceae bacterium | reverse complement strand
GCCACGACCAAGCCTAGCACTGTGGTAATCAGGGCTTGCGAGATACCGCCAGCCATTAGTTTCGGATCACCCGTGCCAAAAAGCGTAATCGCTTGGAAGGTCAAAATCATGCCGGTGACCGTGCCCAACAGACCTAAAAGCGGTGCCACGCCAGATAATAGCTTGAGCAATGGCAGGTTCTTTTCGAGGTCTGGCATTTCTTTCAAAATCGCGTCATCCAGCTTCAATTCCAAAGTTTCCACATTGGCGGAGCTATTGCTTTCATAAGCAGCCCATACCCGCCCTAAAGGCGTATCGCCGGAAGCTTGACCATTGGCCAATTGCTCTTTCACGGCCCGCGACGTCATGGTTAGCCTCACAATACGTTCAATGGCCATGCCGACACCGAATAGGCCGAGCAGAATGATAATATAACCCACCAGGCCACCTTGATTGATACGTTCACCCAAGGTTGGCATTTGTAAGAACAGGTTCAAAATCGCCCCGCGTGACGGATCGACGGGAGCGGCGACCAATTCGCCAGCCTCGCCATCCAGCAAATCATCAGCCGCATCGCCAAAGCGCGCCGGTGGCTGACGCCCCAGATCCGCATAACGGCCATCACCGGCGTAACGGACAAATTGTCCATCGGCTAAAGCGGTGAATGGGCCAACACGCAAAATTTCACTTTGCCGCAATGAGCCATCCAAATTAATCACTTCGCCAGTGAAGCGTTTCACTTCCCCCTGCGCTGTCATTTCCTGCTGCAAGGCAAACCACAAATGTTCGAGCTCTTCCATTGGCGGCAAGCCCTTGCTTTTGGATAGAACTTCGAGCCGTGCGGCGCGGTCTTTTAACTCACCAGAAATGACGCTCTCATCGACTTGCGCTTTGGTTTCGCCTGCCACTTGCCGAACAATACCGAATAACTCGCCAAACACGCCAAGGCGCTCATTGAGCAGCCCCTCTAATTCGGCCAGCTTGAGCTCATTTTCCGAAAAATCTTTTTCAAGCCGTTCAGAACGCGCTTCTTCACGTTTGATGGCAGCAAGCGTCCGCTTCAGCAGACTATCTTGTTTATTGCGGTTATTGCGGAACTCGGCCTCGCGCGCCTGAAACTCGGCATTATCCGAAACACGGCCCTGGCGAACCTGATCCAGTAATTGTTGCAATGTCAGCGTATCGGCTGTTGCCACACTGG
Source organism: Rhodobiaceae bacterium (assembly GCA_038105345.1). GTDB lineage: Bacteria > Pseudomonadota > Alphaproteobacteria > RS24 > RS24 > JAHEGN01. Next base: position 2,381 of record JAYOCI010000147.1, on the reverse strand, counting down.
CTTTACTGTCTTGCGCCGCGGCCGGTAAAAGCATGGCCAAAACCAGTGTCGTAGCGGCGATTGAATGTTTTATCAGCATTTTCATTTTCATCACTCCTACTGTCCGACCAGTACCGGCACGACCAATAGATCAGGGGCGGCTTGTTGTTTGGCAATGCGCAAAGCGGAACGCAATTCGGAGTCAAAATCGCCATCCAAATCGACAAATTCTTTGGCTTGCTGGCTCCATGCGCCACTCTCATCAGCGTCGAGTGTTTGATAAATCAATGCGACACGGCCAATGCGCAAGAAGGCGACAGTGCGCTCTTCGCCGTTAATGTCCATTTGTCCTTCATAGGCTTCAATCGTCCGGCCATATTCATTTTCAATTTCATAGGCCTCGAGGATTTTGCGATATTTCTCTGCCGGATTGGCGTCTGAGCGATCCATTAAGGCGCGCAGGTTTTGCACCCGCGAACGACGCTCATCAATCAGGAATGGCACGTCTAATTCAACAAATTGCTCTAAGGCTTCGATCATCCGAAACATCAGCGGGACAATAGTCCGGTCGACATTGGTGACATCTTCAATTTGCTTGCGAATGGAGACCATCTCAACTTTTTGCGCGGCGATGAGACCTTCCATTTTGGCGTTATACTCGCGCAGAGAGGCTAATTGTTTCAAAGCGGCGCGATAATTGCGGGTTAGCTCATCGGTTTCATCATCCAATAGATCAACACGTTCTTGCGAAGCCTGACCATCCGATGTGGCCCCTTGCGCGACCTGAGTTAAATTATCAAGCGATTGCGCCACAACTGGTTGGCTGGCGCATATTGCACCGCCCAACAGGGCGACTATCAAGCCGTAATATTTCATTATCATCCTCAAAATTTGCTTTGGTTTACCTTGGCAAGCGTCACTCACACCCGACGCCGCCCAAATCCTCAGGCGGAATTCTCACACACAAACGATCAAAATAACATGATGAATATTGCGTCGCCGACTAAACGAAGATACGGAAGCTCGTCACTTAGTCAACCACAAACGGCAAAAAACATGGGGTTTTTCGCAAAATTAGCGAAACCAGCGCGGCCTCATGCGGGATACGGCGTGGATATAATCATCAACCTCGCACTTAAAAGAATTTGGCCATCTGCAGCGTGCATTCGCTGGTTGTATAATCATAAAAGGCGACATTGGAATGGTTGATGGTGTGGCTGCACGACAGTTGCGGGGTAAAGCCTCGCCATTTAAGCGCGCTGTCGCGCAGGCTGGCGCTGAAGCGGCTGAAACGATCTTTGCGCGGCGCCGTGGTCAAGGGAAAAACCCCGCGATAGTGCCGCCTGCCAAAACCAACCCGCCCGCCCATATGCCAGCGGCCAGCCAAAGTTTGGCTCAGCTGGCCAAAAACCGCGCCGCCGTCATATTGCAAATGCGCCGCCTCTGGGTCACTGCGCGATAAACGCCCGCCAAAACGCAGCGATCGCTGATCGCTCAAGCGATGGCGCAGGTCTAAGCCAAACAGCTGAAAATCGCCGTTTTGATAATTCTGATGCGGAAATTGCCGCTGCTCATGAGCCAGCCGCACATTGAGCGTATTTTTTGCCCCCATATCATGCGCAATGGTCAAATTGATTCCGGCAGCGCGATTATCCGCCTCATCGCCGCGCTTTTGGTGCCGATAATAAGGCCCCAGTGACCACAGAGTCGCATATTGCCGCTTTCGATAGGCAAGGCCGATTTGCCCAATTGTGCTGTTAAACCGCTGCTCTTGGTAAAAAGTGCCGCGCAAATGCGCCCGCAGCACCAGACGTTGCCCCACACCAGTGGGGAAATTGGCAAAGCCATATAGGCCTAAACGCACGCCCGTGCCGGATTTGGCTTGCGATTGCGGGTCGATTTCATAACGCCCGAGGCTGGTGTTGAAAACCGTATTAGTGGTGCCGCGATTAACATTGCTGGACGGCAAAACCGCAAAATCACTGGCCCATCCGCTTGGTTTTTCATCCTCAATGAGGCCAAGAAACCGCCTATAGCCTTGCGCCATAGCCTGATTGGGCTCGTTTTGTAATAAATCAAAAAACGCCTGCTCGGCCAAGTCATAATGACCAGCCAGAAACAAACTATGGGCCAGTTCACGCCGCGCATTGCGGTAATCTGGCGCTTGCTGCAACAGCTGCTGAAATATCGCTATGGCTTGGTGTAATTGGCCCTGCGCCTTCAGAATTTGGCCCTGAAAAAACAGCCGATCAGCATCGGTTGGGTTTTGCGCTTCCAAGGTTTGGCGGGCTTTTTCTATATCACCCTGATTAATCAAACGAGCGATTTGCGTTGCATTTATGGCCTGCGAAAAACCTGGATTTGACAGCAAAACCAATAGCATAAATAGGGCAAGTGAAAGT
>JAYOCI010000146.1:0-3563 GCA_038105345.1 Rhodobiaceae bacterium | reverse complement strand
AAGATGCACCGGCAGGCTCGTGGTATCAAATGATTGCCGATTGTTTGCAACATGATGACAATAAGACGACGGATATGGATCGGCCGATTTGGTCTTTGGGCGATGAAAGCGCCGCCATGCCCGAACGCAAGGCGGATGAACGGCCCAGCAGCCAGCCCGATGCGGCGCCAGCATGGGTAAGTCAAAATATCTCCCAGCAAGAGGCCAGTGATATTGTTTTGGCAGAAAAAATATTTGCGCCATCTGCCATGGGTGCGTCGCGCAAGTCCGTGCCATCAGAGCGTCAAGACGGCGATCAGGCGAAATTAATCGGTCAGATAAGCCATAGTCTGTTTGAACATTTGCCGCGCTTGCCTGATGACCAGCGTCGGCCGGCGGCACAAAACTATGTCGCGCGCCATGGGCGAGAGCTGTCGCAAGCCGTGCAAGGGCAGGTGATTGACGATGTTCTGGCTGTCATGTCGGATCCAAAAATGGTCGATTTATTTGGCCCAAATGGTCGAGCCGAAGCGCCGATTGGCGGGTTTTTGCAGCGTCCCGATGGCACGAAAATGCAGTTTCTTGGACAAATTGACCGTTATATTGAGACCGATGAGGCGATTTATCTGGTCGATTTTAAGACCGGTCAGCTTCCCGAAAGCGACCAAATTCCTCAAGACTATTTGCTGCAAATGGCCATCTACCAAGCGCTTATGCAGGCTGTGCGGCAAGCTAAGCCGGTGCAATGTGGCTTAATATGGACGCGGGCTGGCCGCATTGACTGGTTGGACGACACTGAGCTGAGCAAAGCCTTAGCAAATATGCTGTCCAGTGCTTGATTATCGCCAGCGCAGTTCTTAGATTAGGTAAATGATTCCCTTGCTAACAGGAGACTGAAATGGCTGTAGCACATATCAATGATGATGAATTCGAAACCCAAGTTTTGAATGCAAGCGGCCCGATATTGGTCGATTTCTGGGCTGAATGGTGCGGCCCATGCAAGCAGATTGCTCCGGCATTGGAAGAATTATCCGCCGAATATGACGGAAAATTGTCCATTATCAAAATCAACATTGACGAAAATCCAGAAGCCCCAACCACTTATGGTGTGCGCTCTATTCCAACCATGATGATTTTTCAAGATGGGCAAGCATCAGCGACCAAAGTGGGCGCGGCACCAAAAAGTCAAATCAAAGAATGGATTGACGAGAGCCTCTAGGCTTTTTCCCGATTCGCTTTCAGCACTTCGCCAGCCAAATATAATGAGCCAGCGATGAGGATAAGCGCGTCCGGCGCCTCAATAGCGCTGAGTGCTGAGGTCAAATCAGCATGGGCTGAACTGTGCAAACCTTGCGCCCGCGCGGCTTGATGCAGTACTTGCGGCGGCAGGGCGTTATCATTGCCGCTGATCGGCACACAATGTAGGGCCAGCCTATCGGCCAGCTCTGGGCGCGCCGCGAAAGCAGCCAGAAAATCGTCATGCGCTTTACTGGCCAAAAGACCCATAATCATATGCAGCGGCCGCTTGGTCGATTGACTGTCGAGCCAAGCCGCCAGCATTTGTGCAGCCGCCTGATTATGGCCCCCATCGAGCCACAGATCAGCCCGTGGCAGGCGTTGGCGCACACGGCTGGTCAATGGGCCGTCAGGCAAATGTTGTAAACGGGCCGGCCATTCGGCGCTTTGCAAGCCATCGGCAATCGCCTGAGGCGCAATGTTCAAAGCCCGCGCGACGCTAATGGCCGTGCCAGCATTAGTGATTTGATGGGCACCAATAAGATTGGGCATGGGTAAATCCAGCAAGCCGGTTTGGTCTTGGAAAACCAATCTGGCGTGCTCGCACCCGACCTGCCAATCCTGTCCGCCACGCTGTAAGGGCGCGTGCAGGCGGGCGGCTGTTTGCTCAATTACCTCGGCCACCACGGCGGCTTGCGGGGCGCTGATAATCGGACGGCCGGATTTAATAATGCCAGATTTTTCAGCGGCAATCATGGCCAGATCAGAGCCGAGGAAATCTTCATGGTCATGGCTTATCGGCGTGATGACGCTGAGCAGCGGGTCAATAACATTCGTGGCGTCCAGACGCCCGCCCAATCCGACCTCAAGCAGAAGAAAATCAGCCGGATGATCGGCAAAGGCCAAAAAGGCGGCGGCGGTGGTGATTTCGAAAAAGGTAATATCTTGGCCCTGATTAGCGGTTTCGCAGCGGCTCAAATAATCGCTTAATTGCGCTTCGCTAATCGGCTGTCCAGCCAGGGTGATGCGTTCGTGAAAATCGACCAAATGCGGCGAGCTATAGCAATGCACGCGATAACCAGCGGCGCTTAAAATGGCGCGCGTGAAGGCCAATGTGGAGCCTTTGCCATTAGTGCCAGCAATATGGATAATCGGCGGCGCTTTATCTTGCGGATTGCCCAAAGCGGCCAGCAAGCGGGTCATGCGATCCAGCGACAGATCAATCAGCTTTGGGTGTAAATCTAAAAGCCGCGCCAGTAAGGCGTCGCTTGAGGGAGACGCATCTGACATTAATTATTCAGCTGGCAAGGTTTCGTGGGTTTTGCCGCCCATCAGCAAATCAAGCAATTGCGCCAGTTTTGCGTGTAATTTATGGCGATGAACCACCATATCAATCATCCCATGTTCAAGCAGATATTCAGCCCGCTGAAAGCCATCGGGCAAACGCTCTTTAATAGTGTCTTGAATCACCCGCGGGCCGGCAAAGCCAATCAGCGCATTTGGCTCGGCAATATGAATATCGCCCAACATACCATAGGAGGCGGTGACGCCGCCGGTTGTTGGGTCGGTCAGCACCACAATATAGGGCAGGCCGCGCTCACGTAATTGCTGAACAATCACTGTCGTGCGCGGCATTTGCATCAGCGATAAAATACCCTCTTGCATACGCGCGCCACCAGCGGCGGCGACCATAATCAGCGGCGCATTATGAGCCAGCGCGGTTTGACCGGCTGTCACAACCGCTTCTCCAGCGGCCATCCCCAATGAGCCACCCATGAATTGAAACTCTTGCACGGCAATCACACTCGGGCGGCCGCCAATTTTGCCAAGCCCGACCTGAACGGCGTCTTTTTCACCGGTCTTGCTGCGGGCTTCTTTCAGGCGGTCGGCATATTTCTTCTGGTCTTTGAATTTTAATGGGTCATGCGGCACGTCGCGCACTTCAATGGGTTCATAATCGCCATTGTCAAAAAGCGCTTTGAAACGCTCAGCCGCGCCAATCCGCATATGATGGTCGCATCCCGGGCAGACTTGTTGCATGGCAATTAAATCGCGGTGGAAAATCATCTCGCCGCATTTTTTGCAATTGTCCCAAAGATTATCAGGCGTCTCGTCGCGGTCTTTGAAGACGCTTGGAAAGCGGGGGCGGACGAAATTTTTGATCCAGTTCACGACACCATCTCCCGTTCGGCACCCATCAGCGCCGCGTTTATTGTTTGTTAGCTCTTATTTACACCCTTGGCCAGCTGAGATGCAAGCAAAAGCACGCTTTCAATACAGTCAGCTTGCGCCTGATCGGCATCATCAAGGTGCTGCGCAATGGCTTCGACCAATACTGAACCCACGAC
>JAYOCI010000145.1:0-3626 GCA_038105345.1 Rhodobiaceae bacterium | reverse complement strand
ATTCAGAACATGTCCATGCATCCGGGTTTTGATCAATCTGGCGCCACAGCGGCATGGCTTGAGAAGGTCAAACAGCGGCCAGCTTATCAGCGCATGTTGGCCGTCGGCATTTAACCGTTTCATCACGCAGGTGCGGCAAATCGCCAAAACTGGCGATTTCCTTGGCTTTTACCTTGATGGTCGAGGGGCGCCTGCCTATAAGTTTAATTGATTTTCTTTGCTTTTCCTCCCGGAGCTCTCTCATGTCGCGTTTTTTTATTGTCATTTTTCTGATGCTTTCCAATGTCGCCTTTGCTGCGCCAGGGGAATTTCGTCCTGATAAAATCGTTTATTGCTCGGACGGGGAATTCGATTGGGACAGCGGACAGTCTCTTTATGACTTCGTTATTTTGAAAAAAGACAATGGCGATTTTCTCATCAGCTATTTGAGCATCCCTCATCCTAGCTATGAGCAGCGCGAGTATGACCACCCGTGGATTAAGATCAAAGGCAAGTTCAGCGTTGAGCGTCTCAATGAGGAAAGCCGCAAGGGCTATCGGCTATTATTGGACATTGTAGGGCAGGAGCCGCGTCAGGGTGATTTGGTCATCGCAGAGGATGATACATATAGTTATACAATCACACCGCCGATGCCGTTCAGCACGACAAAGTCTGGCCTGTGCTGGGACTCGCTTGAACCAGATCCAACCGACCGTTTGATTCAGCCGCGCCGCTAGGAGTTAAGTCTTGCGGTGCACACCTTGCTCAGGCTATCTAGGGTTATGAGTAGGGAAATTCGTGTCAAAATTATATCAAAAAACGGCATTCACGGCTTTCAGCTGACTGAACTGCCTCAGCAATTCCCTAATGTAACATTCATTACTGACACCCAATGCCGAGATTATGACTGGCTGGTGGTCTATGATGATTTGCCGCCCATGGGTAATGAACGCCTGTCATTGGGGGTCGAGGATTTGGCCTGTGCGCCGGAAAATACTGTGCTGATCACCTATGAGCCGGGATCGGTAAAATTTTATGGCAGCGATTATGTCAATCAATTCGGCATGGTGTTAACCAGCCATGATCGAGATAGTTTGGCGCACCATAACCGCCATGATATGCCACCGGTCGGTGTCTGGTATTATGGTGGCATGGAGCAAATGCTGGCGCATCCGACAGCGCCGCAAAAAACCAAAGAGATTTCAATTTTTGCTTCCGCCAAACAAGAAAAGCACACGCTGCATCAACGCCGTTTTGATTTCATAAATGAAATGCAAATCGGCCTGCAGGGGCAATTGGATGTCTATGGTCGTGGCCATCAATATGTCGAGCATAAAGCGGAAGCGTTGGATGATTATCGCTATCACATTGCGGTTGAGAACCACATTGGCCCGCATCACTGGACAGAGAAATTATCGGATAGTTTTCTCGGCTATAGCCTGCCTTTCTATGTCGGTTGCCCGAATGCGGCGGATTATTTTCCCGAAGAAAGTTTCATCGCGCTTGATATTCGTGACAGCGACTCCGCCTTGGCGACGATTAAGGCGGCGATTGCCAATAATGAATATGAAAAACGCCTGCCGGCAATTATCGAAGCGCGGCGTCGGGTGATTGAAGATTATAATCTTGGCAATTTGCTGGCCCGTCATATTACGGCAGCACCGCAGAGCCAGTCGGACAAGCTGTCGAGCAAGGCGTCGGGCGAAATAGTGTCGCGCCACGCGATGATGCGCAAAGGGCTATTGGTGTTTTTGCGCTATGCCATTGGCAAGGGGCGGGCGCGGCGTAAAAATCGGCTATATTGGGAAAAATATCTGGCTAAAAACTAGTCTTTCCAGCGATTATGCGCCCAAAACCAATCGGCTGGGCGATCTTTAATCCAGTCTTCAAAAGCATCATAAACCCGCCGCATGGTGATATCGATATCAGCCTGCATATTGTCGCTTTGCGGCGTATAAAACGGCGGATAAAAAATCTGCTTGAAATGGGTTTTGTCCGGCCCATCGTCGCGGCGAATAATGCGCGTCATAACAATCGGTGCTTCAAAGCGGCGCGCCAATTTCACAAAAGCCGATGGCGCACGCGTTTCACGCCCGAGAAAATTAATCGGATCTCCCGTATTGAGCCGTTGATCGACCAAACCGGCGATTGGCGTGCCAGCTTTCATCAGCTCAATCATTTTGCGGGCGCCCTCGGAATTTTTTTGAATTTGAATTGGCATGAAGGCGCCGCGCTGCGCAACAATCCATTTTTCCATATAGGGGTTGTTGGCGGCCCGATAGAGCGCTCCGGTTGGCCCAAGGATTTTGCCCAAGCCAATCATCACCATTTCCCAATTGGCAAAATGCCCCGACAAAACAATGATTGGCTTACCAGTTTTTTGCGCGGCTTGAATATGCTCCAGCCCTTCAAATAAAAGGCGGCTGTCGCTTTCGGCGTCAATTTGTTTCAAATGTGGAAACTCACCAATGACGCGACCAATGTTCGACCATATATCTTTATTGACTTGGCGCTGTTGCTGTTTGGTTAAATGCGGCAGGGCGCGGGCGATATTGCGCGCGGCTAATTTGCCCTCGGGCGCTATGTGTCTCAAGGCGCGCCCCAAGAGGCTACCTAAGTAAGACCCGCCCCTAAGGCCGACCAGCTTGTAACTGTTGAGGAAAAACTTCGAAACAGCCGCCTGAAAAAAATACTTAACTTGCATTATTGCCTACCTGATTGCCTAGGAACTAGCACTTTACCAAACATCATAAAAGCGTTTACTGTTATCGCATAGGGGAGAAGGTTTATGAAAAATCATTGTTTTGTATCGTTTGTTTTAGCCGCCAGCCTGAGCTTCGCATCTGCCCAGGCCGATGATTGGTTTGTCTCAGAGTTTGGCAAAGATGACACATTGGGCGCGGTCAATCATTTATCAGCCGAAAAGGCACAACAAGCGGCCAAGCTGGTCACTGAAGGCAAGGTCTATCAGCTTGGCATGGTGACTGGCAGCGATACGCCGGCCTATGGGCCACGGCGCTATCAAATGATTGTCCACCAATTGGCCGATGGGTCAGGGGCGGTGATTGGTTCCAATAGGGTTGTCAGCAATGATGACACGGTTTTGACCTCTATCGGTATTGGCTCACAGCTTGATGGATTGGGTCATATTGGCCGCGATCACGCTTATTATAATAATCGCAAAGCGGCTGAGGTGGTGGCGCCGGATGGGCTGAAAATTTTTGGCACCGAGGCCTTGCCGGGCATTGTGACGCGCGGCGTGGTGCTGGATATGACCAAGCATTTCGGCAAAAATCCGGTACCGGCTGGCACGGCTTACACGCAGGAAGATATTGTGCAGGGTGTGCGCATCACCAAGGGCGATGTGGTTCTGCTGCATTCGGGCTATATGAAAGCCAATGAAGGCAAAACCGAATTAGTGCCATCTGAGCCGGGGCTGGGCGTCAGCGGGGCGCATTATTTGGCCAAACGCGGCGTGGTTGCTGTCGGCGCAGATAGTTGGGCGCTTGAGGTTCTGCCGAGCGAGGATGCCAGCGAAGCGTTTCCTGTGCACCAAATTTTGCTGACCAAATATGGCGTTTATATTTTGGAAAATATGGTAACCGATGAGTTAATCGCTGATGGGGTGAAAGAGTTTATGTTCACCC
>JAYOCI010000144.1:0-3645 GCA_038105345.1 Rhodobiaceae bacterium | reverse complement strand
GCACTGCTTCCGGATTATCGGCATCGCCGTCGCCAAAAACATGCGGGTGGCGGCGTATCATTTTGTCAGCAATCGCATCGACAACGTCGTCAAAGGCGAAAAGATTGGCTTCTTCAGCCATGCGGGCATGGAACACAACCTGCAGCAGCAAATCGCCAAGCTCGTCCTTTAAATCATCCATATCGCCGCGCTCAATCGCGTCGGCAACCTCATAGGCTTCTTCCAATGTATATGGCGCAATGGAAGCAAAGTCCTGCTGCAAATCCCATGGGCAGCCGGTCTCGGTATGGCGCAGCGCAGCCATGACATCGATTATGCGATTGATTTTATTTTGGCTCATATGTGCACAGTGACGTGATTCCATGAAAAAGGGCGACCCGAAGCCGCCCTTAGTTGCGCATCAATAAATGACGCATAATAAATATTATGACAAATAATTATTTATTGTTCCTTGAGTTGCATCTGCAAACATTAGCATTTCGAAAACAGAAGGAATTGGTGTCACCGCCACTATTTGGACGGCAGGCCTCGTTGATCAAATTATCATTGGTATCGAAATACTTAACTCGATAAGAGTTGCGCCAAAAAGCTTAGCCTGTGACAATATTATTGTTACCGAAAAGAGAGCACTAAGGATCTTTCCACCATTTTATCATTTATACAACGCCACACAGGCAATGATTGACAAATTCTTAATCAAACTCCAAGCCGTCAAATGCAGGTATAATGTTTTTTGGTAATTCGTTGCATAATTGCACGTAATCCATATCGACGTGAAGATTGGTCAAAATGGCACGCTTTGGCTTAAACCGGGCAATTTCAGTCAGCGTTTTATCGAGATGAAAATGAGTCGGGTGCGGGTCGCGTCTCAGCGCATCGACAATCCAGCACTCCAAACCTTCAAGCATTGAGTAACTTTCTTCAGGTATCTCACTGATATCGCTCGAATAAGCGATATTATTAAAGCGGAATCCGAGCGAGTCAATATTGCCGTGAATTTGACGAAATGGCATCGCTGTAATGGCACCGCCGTCACCTGTCACCGTAATGTTTTGGTAGGGTGTTTTAATGCGATTATCTTTCAAAATGGCCGGATAAAGTGTGCCGGCGCTTTGTTCAAAGCAATAGCCAAAGCGATTGGTCAGGTTTTTTGACGTCGCTGCATCCATCCAAACCTCTATGCGCTTTTGTTTGGCGTAGACCATGGCCCGAACATCATCAATGCCGTGCGTTTGGTCGGCATGGTCATGCGAATACAAAATGGCATCGAGCCAGGTGACATTGGCATCAATCAGCTGGCTTCGCATATCCGGCGAGGTATCAATCAGCACATTGGTGGTGCCTGCTTCGCTCTTGCGCTGCACCAGCAAAGAACAACGCGTGCGTCGGTTTTTTGGGTTGTCAGGATCGCAATCGCCCCAATTGCCGTCCAAACGCGGCACACCACCGGAAGAGCCGCAGCCCAAAATCCGAAAGCTTAAGCTCATGCGCCGACCGGCCTCTTTGCTTTGGAGAAGAGAGTAAAGAAATTATCACTGGTAATACGCGCCAGCTCTTCGGTTGAAACGCCTTTCAGATCTGCCAGCAGGGCTGCCGTGTCAGCAACAAAGGAAGGCTCATTGCGCTTGCCCCGATTAGGCACGGGAGCGAGAAACGGTGCGTCGGTCTCGACCAAAAGCCGCTCCAGAGGAATTGATTTAATGGTTTCTCGCAACTCGGTTGCATTTTTGAACGTCAAAATACCGCTTATAGAAATATAAAATCCGATATCGAGGGCGCGGCGCGCCAAAGCAGGCCCGGCTGTGAAGCAATGGATAAGCCCAGGATAGTCGCCCTTCCCCATTTCATCTTCAAGAATGTCAGCTGTGTCTTCATCAGCATCACGGGCATGCACAATTAACGGCAATCGGCTTTCGCGGCATGCCTCAATATGGGCGCGAAAATTGCGTTGTTGTGCGTCGCGCGGGCTGTGCTCGTAAAAATAATCAAGGCCAGTCTCGCCAATACCGACCACTTTTTCGTGTTCGGCTAAGGCGATAAGCTGAGCGGCATCTGTCTCTGGCTCGCGCCCTGCCTCATGTGGATGAATACCGACTGAGCACACCAAGGCGTCGCTGGTTTCTGCCAGTGCGATGATTTTGTCGGCCTCGGTGATTTTGGTTGATATGGTGACCATTAAGCCGACACCCGCCGCTTTGGCACGCGCCAATACATCGTCGCGATCGGCGTCAAAGTCTTTAAAATCCAAATGGCAATGGCTATCAACCAGCATATCGACCCCTAAATATATTGCCCATCATCAACGGTAATGGTTGTGCCCGTCATGCCGCTGCCTTGCGGTCCGGCCAAGAGCAACAACGCCCCATCCAAATCTTCTTTACCGGCCAGCCGACGGCGCGGCCAGCTTGCTATTTGCTTTTTACCGCCATCGGTCTGCCACCAGTAATCATTTATTTCCGTTTCAATATAGCCCGGACAAATGGCATTTATATTAATGTCGCTGCGTGCCCATTCGCGCGCCAGCCCCCGCGTCATCATGATGATGCCGGATTTTGACATGCAATAAGGGGTTAGACCGGGCAGCACATTATAGCCGCCAACCGAGGCAATGTTGATAATGCGCGCCGCCGAACCTTGCGCCATGTGATGGCGGGCAAATTCGGTAGCGAGAAAAAACGGTGCCGTCAGATTTGTGCCCAAAACCTGATGAAAATCCTCCGGCGAATAATCGAGCGCCGTTTTGTCGACATTCATGCCGGCATTATTGACCAAAATATCGGGCATTAAACCTTGTTCGCGCAGCATGTCGAAAAATGCGGGAAGTTTGTCGAAATCGGTAACATCCAACCCGAAAGCGTGCGCCTCGCCGCCCTGCGCGTTAATTTCCGCTTGCAACTTGGCTAATTTTTCCTCACGCCGCGCCGTGATGATGACACGCGCAGAGGCCGCTGACAGGACTTGCGCAAAACGCACGCCAAGCCCCGAGCTGGCACCTGTTACGAGCGCCGTTCGGCCTGTTAAATCAGTATTGGTCGGTATTTCGCCCACGCATTCTCTCCTAATTTTCGCTGCGCACTTTGACATTGTTCTGCTTTCTTTGCCACAATAAAGCAAAGCGGGAGAGGAATATGAGCAATGCTGAAACAGAAAATCTGCCGGTGCTGCAACTGGATGTGATTTCCGACGTGATTTGTCCGTGGTGCTTTATCGGCAAGCGCAAGCTGGATGCGGCATTGGAAAGCCTTACAGATATTCGAATTAATTTAATGTGGCGCCCCTACCAGCTTTACCCGGACACACCGGCTGAGGGAGCCGACCTGACGGCCAAAATAAAACAGCGTTATGGTGAAGAAGGTGCCAAAAAAATGCGCGAAAACATTAAGGCCGCTGCCGAAGGCACGCATATTAATTTTGCCTTTGATAAGATAAAAATCACGCCCAATACACTTAACGCACATCGGCTCATTCGGTGGGCGGCCAGCACCGGCCAACAACATATGATTGCCGAAGCTTTGTTTTCGGCACATTTCGAGCAAGGCCGCAATATTGGTGATGTCGCCGTGCTGCTGGAAATTGCCGGCCTGCATGGTATGGATGTGCCACTGCTGGCGGAGTTGTTCGACGGCGAAAATGATATTGAGGCAA
>JAYOCI010000143.1:0-3646 GCA_038105345.1 Rhodobiaceae bacterium | reverse complement strand
TTTCAATATAGTCCCACGCCCCCGACCGAATGGCCGACACCGCCGTGTCAATATTGCCGTGACCGCTGATAATCACCACCGGCAATTGCGCGTGACGCTCGCGCAAAATACTTAGAATTTCCAGCCCATCAAGCTGACTGCCCTGCAACCATACATCCAATAATACAAGCGATGGACACCGCGAACTAATCTCACGCAACGCACTATCACTATCTGCCGCCGTGCGCGGTACATAGCCTTCGTCTTCCAAAATACCCGCGATTAAATTGCGAATATCTTTCTCGTCATCCACGATTAACACGTCTCCAAACATCATATTTCCTCTAATATTTTGGATTATCCCACCGTCTTATTTTCATGCTGCGGAAACACAAGAATGATTGTGGCCCCACTTCCGCCTGATGCACACCAAGGCGCATCTTGTAATATCAACTGCCCGCCATGATCATCCATGACCTTTTTGACAATTGATAAGCCCAGCCCCGTGCCCTGTTGACGCGAGGTATTATAAGGCTCCAATAGGGCATAGCGATTTTCTTCAGGCCAACCTGGCCCTGTGTCAGAAATCACAAAGCGAACATCATCGCCCTGCTCTATTGTAATCTCGATACGCAAATCTTTTTTGTCATCCGCCAAGCGCGACAGCGCTTCTTCGGCATTTTTCAGCACATTGGTCAGCGCCTGACTGAGCTGGCGCGGATCGCCATACATCATAACGTCGCCGCGTGTTTCAAATACATATTGAACATTCGGATGCGCAACGCGCTGTAAAAACACTGTATGAGAAACAATATCAGCCGCTTCAAACTGCTTAAAAGCAACTTCTGGCATACGCGCAAAGGCGGCGAATTCGTCAACCATATTACCAATGTCGCCGACTTGGCGAATAATGGTGTCGGTACATTGACGAAACACATCTCCATCATCGCCTATGTCTTGACCATATTTTGATTGTAGGCGCTCGGCTGATAATTGAATAGGCGTTAAAGGGTTTTTAATTTCATGGGCAATCCGACGGGCAATATCAGACCATGCGGCATTGCGCTGCGCGGCGACCATTTCAGTGACATCGTCAAATGTGATGACCACAGAGCCGCCCTCTGATTGAATACTGGAGGCAGAAGCCTGTAAAATATGGCTTTTTTTCTGGCTATCCGTCTTACTAATTTGAATAGGAGACACGCGTTTGCCGCCTTTACGGGCGCGCTCAGCAATTTCTTGAAACTCGGGCATGACGTCACTTAATGGGCGGCCAATCATTGTGGTATCCGACTGGCCGAACAATTCGCAAGCGACATCATTTGCGTGATTAATCACACCGGCGGCATCCACGCCGACAACCCCAGAACTCACACCATGCAACACCATTTCTGTGAAATTGGCGCGTTCATCTAAAACATCATGGGCATTGACCAATTGACGCTGCTGAACACCCAATCGCTCAGCAAAAACATTAAATGTTGAAGCAAGCTGGCCCACCTCATTGGTGACCTCAGTGCAAGCAGTAGCAACCCGCACTCCCCAGTCGCCCTCGCCAAGTTTTTGCGTCGCCCAAATCAGTCGGCCAATCGGGCGCACCAGCCGATCGGCAAGCGACAAGCCAAGCCAAATAGCCGACAGTAAAATCACCAGAGTCAGCACAATATAAACCATGGCAAAGGTCAGCTGAGCCTCATAGCGCCGCGCTTCCATGGTCGAATATTCGCGCACCGCCAAATCGGTTTGCGCCAAATGCTGCATCACATTTTCCTGCAGCAGCCTTGTGACATAAACATAAATGCCCGGCATGGTCGGAATTTCCATCAGCGCGCGCACTTGTGATTTCTGCTGCAGCGTAATCAGCACTGGCCCGCGTGCAGCCGCAGTAAAGGCCTCGGCCGGCGGCAATTCGGTAACCATTTCCTGATCGGCCGAAGCCGCCATAATCACATTACCATTGCGCTCAATAATCAGCGCTTGAGGCACGGAGCGCAAACCAGCCTGAGCGGCGAGAAATTTTTGAAACCGCCGCGGGTCACTTTCCAGCAATTGCACTGAACGGCCTAAGTCATTGACCATCATCGTCGTATCGCGGCGCAAATTTTCCCTATGTTCGCGGATATAGGCATTGGCCACGGCTGCCGTATTGGAAATGATGGATTTTGTGCGTTGTGAAAACCAACTATCCAACCCGCGGTCTAAGGTCACCATGGCAAAAACCGCCACCAAAACCGCTGGCACGACGGCAATCACGGCAAAAAGCGACACCAGCCGACTGTGCATTAAAGCGCCGGCGCGTCCCGATAAGCGGGCCCGCCTCAGGCGCACTAATTGCAAGATAATCACCGCTAATAATCCGGTGACGATAAATATATTAAATGATAAGAGGCCCCAAATCACTTGCGGGCTTGGCCGCAAAGGCGTCACATTTGACAGCACCAAATAGGTCGCAACGCCAGATATTAGGCCCAAAATACCGAAAAGAATGGCTGAAAAGCTGGTTAAACGCGCAATATCGAAATCGCCGCGTAAATGCGCGGATAGGCGGAACTTTTTCTGCGTTCTCTCAATGACGTTCATGCCATGCCTTGTCTTCCACCACAGTGATAGCCTCCCCAAAACAGTCACCACAATGCAACAGTTTTTGGATAGCGCTCCCGCTAGACTAACGCATTGTTGCAAAAAAACAACAAAATGCATCATCACCGAAAAGAAATATGAAAGACTTTGAAGCGCCTTCTCTGCTTATGGCTTAGCTCAGGCTCAACCGCGGAAACACGCCCTCTGGCGCGTCTAATTTTTGCCCTGACGCCAAACGTCCGACGGCACCTAAATGGCTAAAATCGCGGGCCGATGGCTCAACCGCCAAATAATCAAGCAGTTTGGCCGCCCCTTCTGGAATAACCGGCTGTAGCAAAATCGCTGCCTGACGCACTGCCTCAGCGGCGCAATATAGCACTGTCGCCATTCGGGCCGGATCGGTCTTTTTCAGCTCCCATGGCGCTTGGGCGGCAAAATACCGGTTGGCCTGTGAGACGCCATCCATAACCAAAGCGAGATATTGGTGCAGCTCATATTTATCCATGGCGGCATCGCATTGCGAAAGCAAATTATCAAACAACGCCAAAAGCGCCGCATCATCTTCGCTCAAGGCTTCAGGTGTGGGCATAGTGGCATCGCAATTTTTATTGATCATGGTCAGGCAACGCTGCGCCAAATTACCGATATCATTGGCTAAATCAGCATTGACCCGATTAACAATCGCCTCATCGGAAAAACTGCCGTCGCGGCCAAATGGCACCTCGCGCAAGAAGAAATAACGCACCGCATCGACGCCATAATGATTGGCTAAAGTGACCGGATCGAGCACATTGCCCAATGACTTCGACATTTTTTCGCCGCGCACAGTCAAAAACCCATGGGCAAAAATATGCTTTGGCAAAGGCAAATTAGCGGCCATTAGAAAAGCTGGCCAATAAACCGCATGAAACCGCGTGATATCCTTACCGACGACGTGCAGGCTGGCTGGCCAAAACTTCTTATAATCGGCCGCTTCAACATCGGGAAAACCAACCACGCTAAGATAATTGGTCAAGGCATCCAGCCAGACATAAATAACGTGATCAGGGTCACCCGGCACAGGCACGCCCCAATCAAAGGCGGTGCG
>JAYOCI010000014.1:3185-19549 GCA_038105345.1 Rhodobiaceae bacterium | reverse complement strand
GACCAATCCGTCGGCCAAAACCGATCCGCAAAGCCCGATTTACGGCATGCCGATTCTCGATGTTGAACGGGCTGGCACAGTGCTGTTCATCAAACGCGGCATGGGTTCCGGCTATGCTGGTGTGGAGAATGAATTATTCTTCCGCGATAATACGATGATGTTATTTGCTGATGCCAAGAAAATGGTTGAGAGCATTGTTAAATCCTTCTAGGGATTTAATCAGACAAAAGAAAAGCGCCCTCTCGGGGGCGCTTTTTTTATGCTCATTGCCCTGAGGCAAGTGAGAGCAGATTTAGTATTTGCGTTTGCCGATAACCAAACCTTCGCGCTGAGCGGCTTTACGGGCCAGTTTGCGCACACGACGCACTGACTCAGCCTTTTCACGGGCGCGTTTTTCAGATGGCTTCTCATAATGACCGCGCAGTTTCATTTCGCGGAAGACGCCTTCGCGCTGCAGCTTTTTCTTCAGAACCTTATAGGCCTGGTCAACATTGTTATCACGAACGGAAACTAGCACGTTTCATCACTCCTTAAATATCAATCGAGACGCGCTTTCCGCGTCGCATTGCAGTGGGTTTAGCAAACCAGCGACAGCTTGTCCAGTCTAACTGGTGTTTTGTCGCTTGTTTTTCGCCGTCATTGTGGCCATTATCGCCTCATGGAAAACGCCAATCCCTATACAGAAATACGCGCGCAAATCCTTGCCGCAGCCTTGGATGAGGTAAGTTTTACAGGCTGGACGCCGAAAACTTTGGAAGAGGCTGTGCAAAATGCCAAGGTGGACGCCGATATGGCGCAATTAGCCTTTCCCGATGGCGTGGCTGGGCTGATTAAATGCTTCTCTGAGGCAGGCGATCAGGCCATGCAAGACAATTTACCCGCCGTTGAAGGGTTAAAAATTCGCGAGCGCATCAGCCATGCCGTCATGGCACGTTTGCAAGCCGATCAGCCGCATCGCGACGCGGCGCGGCGGGCGGCGGCTTGGCTCAGCGTCCCCGGCCGACAGGCTTTGGCGGCGCGGCTATTGTTCACCAGCGCCCATCATATGTGGCATTGGGCCGGTGATACGGCGACCGATTATAATTATTATTCCAAACGGACGATTCTCAGCGGGGTGATTGCCACCACCCGGTTGGTTTGGTTTGACGATGACAGTGAGGACCTTGCTGCCACGCGGGCGTTTCTCGATCGGCGCATTGATAATGTGATGCAGTTTGAAAAAGCCAAGGCCAAAGTCACAAAAATGACGGCGCAAATGCAGGCGGATGGTTCGGGTTTTGCCGGTGCCTTGGCGAAATTAGCACAATGGCGGTTTGGCTCTAAAGCGGAATAGGTTGAGCGAGCTATTTGGCTTTTAATTGTGTCACATGGCCCATTTTGCGGCCAGCTTTGGCCTGTTCTTTGCCATATAAATGCACCGCTGTATTGGCTTGCGCCGCCCAATCGGCCCATTGATGAATTTCATCGCCCAATAAATTGGTCATCACCGCGTCACTATGCGCTTGCGTGTCGCCCAAGGGCCAACCGCTGATGGCGCGAATATGTTGCTCAAATTGCCCAACGGCACAGGCGTCTTGCGTCAAATGGCCGGAATTATGCACGCGGGGGGCGATTTCATTGACCACCAACCCATGCGCTGTGACAAAAGTTTCAATGCTCAATATGCCAATATAATCCAGCGCTGACGCTAGCTTTTCGGCCAATTGCATGGCGCTTTGCGCCTGAGCGTCGGAAATCTGCGCCGGCATGATTGAGCGGCGCAAAATATGGTTTTCATGCTGGTTTTCAATCGGTGAATAGCTGGTGATATGACCATGCAGGTCGCGGGCGACAATCACCGATACTTCGCGCTCAAAATCGACCAGAGCTTCCAAAATAGCCGGCTGGCCATCCAATTGCGCCATGACTTCGGCGATATTGCTTTCCGGTGATAAACGCCACTGGCCTTTGCCGTCATAACCGAAACGACGGGTTTTCAAAATCCCATGGCCACCGGTTTGCTGCAATGCCTGCGCCAGCGTCTCAGCATTTGTGATGTCATAAAAATCCGCCACTGAAATTCCCAGCTGGCTGATAAATGTCTTTTCATCAAGTCGGTCTTGCGAGACGGCCAGCGCTTTGGCTGACGGATAGACCGGCTTTGTGGCGGCCAATACGGCGACACTGTCGGCCGGAATATTCTCAAATTCATAAGTCACGACATCGACTTGGGCGGCGAAATTGGCCAGCGCGTCAAGGTCGTCATAAGCGGCAATGGTTGTGTGATGCGCCACTTGGCTGGCTGGTGCATTCTCTTCGGGGCAGAAAATATGGCATTTCAGGCCAAGTCGCGCGGCCGATAGGGCCAACATACGACCCAATTGACCACCGCCAATAATACCAATGGTGTGGCCTGGTGCGAGCGGCTTAGGCGTCACGCGGCGTCTCTTCAACCGCTTGGCTACGCGCGGCGCGCCAAGCCTCTAAACGTGAACTCAGCGCGTCATCGCTGGTGGCCAGAATGGCGGCGGCCAGAAGCGCCGCATTGGTCGCGCCGGCTTCGCCAATGGCTAATGTGCCAACCGGCACGCCAGCTGGCATTTGGACAATAGATAAAAGACTGTCTTGGCCGGAAAGAGCTTTCGATTGAACTGGCACACCAAGCACGGGCAGGCTGGTCATTGCTGCCACCATGCCGGGCAAATGCGCAGCGCCACCGGCACCAGCAATCACCACTTTCAAACCGCGCTGCTTGGCGGTTTTGGCATAATCATAAAGACGGTCTGGCGTGCGGTGGGCCGAAACAATTCGGCTTTCAAAGGTGACGCCAAGTTCAGTGAGAATATCGGCGGCAGCTTTCATGGTTGCCCAGTCAGACTGGCTACCCATAATAATTCCAACATCAATATCCGAGGCCATAGGGCTTCCTCTCAAACGGTTTCTCGATCATCATCCACACATCTGCGGAATCTTGAGAAGCGCGGAGTTAACCCTATTTGTGCGCTCTTATCAAGCGCAATTCAGCAAATAGCCGAGATAGATTAATTGCGGCCAAACACGTCATCAGCCGTCAGATTATCATCATCGGCATAACTATTGTCGCTCTGCGTATCAGACGGGGTGCTATTGGCGAAGACATCGGCAGCAATTGGCTCAGCGGCTGGGCGTGACGGCTCAGTGGCTTCGATTGCTGTTGTGGTATCCGCATCTTGCAGCACATCACCTTCGGCTGTTTGATTTTCTTTGGCCAATTTTTTCAACCGGCGCTCTTCGCGGCGGGCGGCTTTGGCAACATTTTCATCCAAATCAATCTGTGAGCAAAGGCCAAGCGTGACCGGATCGACGGGCGTAATTTGACCCATATTCCAATGTGTGCGCTCGCGAATGCTTTGAATGGTTGGCTTGGTGGTGCCGACCAAACGGCCAATTTCTGCGTCATTAAGCTCTGGGTGATTGCGCACCAACCAGGCGATAGCATCTGGACGCTCTTGGCGCTTTGACAGCGGCGTATAGCGTGCGCCTTTGCGCGGCTTAGCGGCAGGAATATCGCGTTTGCTCTCGGCCAATTCGAGATAAGCACTTGGGTCTTCCTGACAACGCTCTAATTCGGCGCGCGTCAATTGACCATTAGAAATCGGGTCCAAGCCTTTGATGCCTTGGGCGACATCGCCATTGGCAATGCCTTTAACTTCCAAAGGATGCAGGCCGCAAAAAACGGCAATCTGGTCAAATGTAAGGGCGGTGTTATCGACCAACCAAACGGCGGTGGCTTTTGGCATTAATGGGGTTGTCATTTTCGTCTCCAACATTGGTGTCGCGCATGATTTTAATGCACGTCCATGCACCAATTCAAAACCTAAGAATTAAAGCTATGGCGTCTGTATAGCCGACAAAAGGCTTGGCTGTAAAACACTTTAATTGTCGCAAGTCAGAATGATTTTGCCAATATGCGCACTTGTTTCCATTAATTGATGCGCCGCACCGGCTTGCGACAGCGGAAATGTCGTATCCACAATGGGTTTCACTGCATTGCCAATATGCGGCCAAATATGTGTGGCAATGGCTCGAGTGAGGCGGGTTTTTTCTTCAATCGGACGGGCCCGCAGGGTTGAGCCGGTCAATGTCAGATTTTTCAGCATTACCGGCATCATATCAATTTCAGCCTGACTGCCTTGCAAATGGGCGATATTGACAATCCGCCCGCCGCGCGCTGCAGCCTGAATATTGCGCTGAAAATAAGCGCCGCCCACCATGTCCAAAATAATATCCATGCCATGGCCAGCGCTGAATTGGCTGCTCAGCTCGACAAAATCATCCTGCTGGTAATTGATCGCTAAATCAGCGCCTAAATCTGTGCAAGCTTTGCATTTTTCGGCGCTGCCTGCGGTTGCCACAACTTTGGCGCCGGCCATTTTCGCCATTTGAATGGCGGTCGTGCCAATACCGCTGGAGCCGCCATGGATTAAGAGATAGTCGTCTTTTTTCAGCCCGCCCAATTCAAAGACATTGGCCCAAACGGTAAAAATAGTCTCGGGCAGGGCGGCAGCGTCGACAAAGCTCATATCGTCAGGCACAGGCAGTATATGGTCTTGATGCACCACAGCATATTCGGCATAGCCGCCACCGGCGACAAGGGCGGCGATACGGGCGCCGTTCTGCCATTGGCTGACATTGTCGCCGCAGGCCATGATCGTGCCGGAAAATTCTAAGCCCATAACCTCTGAAGCCCCTGGGGGTGGCGGGTAAAAACCCATGCGCTGAAAGCAGTCACCGCGATTGACACCAGCGGCGGCGACTTTCACCAGCACTTCATCGGCGCCCAATTCAGGCAACGGATAAGTGTCACAGCTCAGGCTTTCAGGGGTTTTCTCGGGGCCAATGGTAATGGCTTGCATGGTTGCTGGTAAATTTCCACTCATTGAACTTATTTTCCTCTATATTTAACAGCAGACTATAGGCAGGAGGGTGGCATGATGGAAGAGGAAATCAGGACAAGTCTTGGTTCGACCATGAGCGATTTATTGGCTGAGGATTTGCAAACCAAGAGTTTAGAGGAGTTATCGCAGCGCATAGAGGCTTTGCGGGCCGAGATTGAACGCGCTTTGGCGATGATTGAAAGCAAAAAGGGCTCCCACAGTGATGCAGAAGCCCTTTTAAAATAGTCTTTTGAAATTTGATTAGCCGATAAAGCTGTCGAATTTCTTGTTAAAGCGGCTCACGCGACCAGCACGGTCAACAAGCGTTTGCGACCCTTTGGTCCAAGCCGGATGAGTTGTTGGATCAATGTCCAAAGTCAGAGTCGCGCCTTCTTCACCATAAGTCGAGCGGGTCTGATATGTGGTTCCATCTGTCATGGCCACGGTAATCATATGATATTCTGGATGAATGTCCTTTTTCATAGGTGCATTCCTTTTCTATTGCGGTTTGAGGCTTATATAGCGGGAACCAAGGTTCGGTGCAAGCACGTTTACGCACTGGCGTGAAGATGATGACACTGTTATAAAGCAGCCAATCTGAGGAATAGTAAAAATGTCGCGAGATGACGCCGCTGATGTGGTCGAACAAATTGCCGAAGAGGCAAAGCGCCGGCCACGGGCCCGCAGTTTGCGGCCTTTGCGCGCCCTCATTCCGTTTATTACCAAATATCCATTAATGATTGCCGCCGCCTTTATGGCGCTGATTGTAGCGACGGCGGCGACGCTGGCCATGCCAGTGGCGGTGCGCTTCATGATTGATAATGGGTTTTCCAATGCCGATGCCAGCTCGATCGACCGTTATTTCTTGGCCATGCTGGTGGTTGCCATTGTGCTTGGCTTGGCCAGTGCGACGCGGTTTTTCTTCGTTTCATGGCTCGGCGAGCGGGTAACGGCTGATTTGCGTGCCGCCGTCTATAATCATATTACGACCTTAAGTCCGGCGTTTTTTGAAGTCACCCGCACTGGCGAAGTGTTGTCGCGGCTGACGGCGGACACAACTTTGATCAAAACCGTTGTTGGCTCATCCGCTTCGATTGCTCTGCGCAATGCTTTTATGTTTGTCGGTTCTGCCGCCATGTTGGTCTATACCAGCTCAACGCTCAGCGCCATGGCCGCCTTGACTTTGCCGGGGGTGATTATTCCGGTCATCTTATTTGGTCGCATGGTGCGCCGTCTGGCGCGCACCAGCCAAGACCGCATCGCCGATACCAGCGCCCATGCGGCAGAGACCATATCGGCCATGCAGACTGTGCAATCCTTCACGCATGAAGTTGAAGACCGGCGGGTTTTCGGGGTGGCGGTTGAGCAATCATTTGAAACCGCGCGCTTGCGTATTTTGGCGCGCGCGGGCATGACGGCAATTGCCATTGTGCTGATTTTTGGCGGCGTTGTCGGCATTTTATGGGTCGGGGCGCAATATGTGCTGGAAGGCACGATGAGTGGCGGCACGCTCAGCCAATTCATCCTTTACGCCGTTTTATGCGCCACCTCGATTGGTGCCCTGTCTGAAGTTTGGGGCGAGGTGCAATTGGCGGCCGGTGCGACGGAGCGGCTGATAGAAATTCTTGATGTCGAGCCGGAGATCAAAGCGCCCTCCAATCCGCAAATATTGCCAAAACCGGCGCGCGGCGATGTCAGCTTTGAATCTGTCACATTTAACTATCCGTCGCGCCCGAACATTTCGGCTTTGCGGCAGGTTTCTCTGCACATTAAGTCTGGCGAGACCGTCGCCTTGGTCGGCGCTTCCGGCGCTGGCAAAAGCACGCTGTTCCAACTTTTGCTGCGGTTTTATGACCCGCAATCGGGGCATATTACGATTGATGGCGTCGACATTAAAAAAGCCGCACCAGAGGACGTCCGCGAAGCGCTGTCTATTGTGCCGCACGAGACGGTTATTTTTGCCAAATCGGCCCTGGAAAATATTCGTTTCGGTCGTCCTGAGGCCAGTCGTGAGGATGTTATTGCGGCCGCCAAAGCGGCGCAGGCGGATGAGTTTTTGAGCCGCTTGCCAGAAGGCTATGATACGCAATTGGGCGAGCGCGGGGTGACATTATCGGGTGGTCAACGCCAGCGTTTGGCCATTGCTCGGGCGATTTTGCGCAATGCGCCAGTATTGCTGCTTGATGAAGCTACAAGTGCCTTAGATGCTGAGAGCGAAGTTTTGGTTCAAAAAGCCCTTGGCACGCTAATGGGCGGGCGCACGACTTTGGTTATTGCCCACCGTCTGGCCACTGTGTTGAAAGCCGACCGCATTGTGGTGATGGAAGAAGGGCAAATTATTGCCATTGGCAAACACCATGAATTGCTGGCCGATGGCGGGCTATATGCGCGGCTTGCTGATTTGCAATTTGGCCAGCCTGTCGCCGAATAATTATTTTTTGAGATTTTTCAGCAGGGCGTCGTGAATGGCCTCATTGCCAGCGACAATCGTGCCGCTTTCCATGAAGCGATTTCGGTTGCTCTCATCCGATACCATGCCACCGGCTTCGCGCACCAAAATAACACCAGCCGCCATATCCCAAGGGGCGAGACCGCGTTCCCAAAAGCCGTCGACACGTCCGGCGGCGACAAAAGCCAAGTCGAGAGAGGCGGCGCCGAAACGACGAATGCCTGCCACTTTTGGCAATAGGGTTTGCATTTCTTCAATGAATTCAGGGCGACCTTGGCGCTCGCCATGCGGTGCGCCACAGGCGAGAACGGCGTCGGAAAGCGCATTGCGCCCAGCCACGCGCAGGCGGCCGTGTTGATAAAACGCACCTTGCCCACGCTCACCATGGAATAATTCGTCGGTAATCGGATTATACACAACACCAGCAGTTAGCTTGCCGTCGCGTTCCAACGCAATGGAAATGGCGAAATGCGGAATACCATGCATAAAATTAGTCGTGCCATCCAATGGGTCGATAATCCAGCGGTGTGATTTGTCAGTCCCCTCAATCTCGCCGCCTTCTTCAAGCAGAAAGCCGTAGCCGGGGCGGGCTTCTTGCAATTCTTCAAAAATAATCTTTTCAGCCCGCAAATCCGCATTGGTGACAAAGTCACCTGGCCCTTTGCGTGACACTTGAAGGTTCTCGATTTCGCCGAAATCGCGACGCAATGCCCGACCAGCCTTTTCGGCCGTGGCAATCATGACATTCATAATAGGGGATAGAGCCATAAGTTATTCAGCCCTTTTGAGGTAAGTGACTTCATTTGTGTCGACGACGATTTTATCGCCAATTGAAATGAAAGGCGGCACGCCGAGGCGGACACCATTTTCCAAAACCGCAGGCTTGTAAGACGAAGATACGGTCTGGCCTTTAACAACCGGCTCAGTGTCAGTGACTTCCAGTGTCACTTGATCAGGCAGGCGCACGCCAATGGCTTTGTCTTCGTGCATTTCAACCACCACCATCATGCCGTCTTGCAGAAACGCCGCGCGCTCGCCGACGAAATCGCTTTGCAATTCAATTTGGTCGTAGCTTTCTGTGTCCATAAAGGTCAAAACGCCTTCGGCTTCATATAGGAATTGATAATCGCGTTGCTCCAAACGAACTTTCTCAATGGTTTCCGAAGAGCGAAAGCGTTCATTAAGCTTTGATCCATTGATCAGATTTTTCAACTCAACCTGTGCAAAAGCACCCCCCTTGCCGGGTTTGACGTGCTGCAATTTTACCGCAATCCACAAGCCATCATTATGTTTAATGACATTGCCGGGACGAATTTCATTTCCGTTGATTTTCATGGCGACTACCTTTTTTTCAGATGCGCTCTGATAGCACCCCTTGGCCTGTGAAACAAAGCCAAACTTTACGGTGCAGCGACTATTCGCGGTCTAATTTATCAAAAAGCGTGGCAAATTGCTGGTCAATCAGCTGGTTGAGGGCAATTACCGCGGCTTCTGGCCCGTCGGCATAATTCCATATGCCAGACGATAGGGCGAGAAAATCGGCCCCTGCGGTGACTAAAGGCGCGGCATTGTCGACGCTGATGCCGCCAATGGCGACACAGGGGGGTTCCATCATTTCTTGCCACCAGCTCAATAGATCAAGCTCTGCTGTGGTCTCCACTTGTTTGGTCTGGGTCGGGTAAAAGGCGCCAAAGGCGACATAATCAGCGCCCGCTTCTCCGGCCGTCATCGCCAAATGCCGCGAATTATGACAAGTGACGCCAATGATTTTATCCGCCCCCAAAATTTCCCGTGCTTGTTTCACCGTGCCGTCTTGCTGGCCAATATGCACGCCGTCGCAGTCATATTCTTTGGCAAGCGCCGGATTGTCATTGATGAGAAACGCCACATCATGCGCCAAAGCGACGGGTTTTATCGCTGCAATCGCCTCGGCGATAAGCTCATGGTCTGGCGGCATGCCATCCGCGGTTTTTAAGCGCAATTGCAAACAAGCGACATCGCCCGCTGCCAGCGTCGCCTCAAGGGTCGGGACAAATTCGTCCAGATTAATTTGCGGCGGGGTGATGAGATAAAGACGGGTCGGCGGGCGAGCCATTTATTTTCCCGCGCGTTGGCCAAAATGGCGCAGTTTTTGGTCAGCCAGAACACAGGCCATCATGGCCTCGCCGACCGGCACGGCGCGAATACCGACACAGGGGTCGTGGCGGCCCTTGGTGATGATTTCTGTTTCTTCACCAGAGCGCGAAATGGTTTTGCGCGGCGTCAAAATCGACGATGTCGGCTTCACGGCAAAGCGCACGACAATATCTTGGCCGGTTGAAATGCCGCCCAAAATACCGCCGGCATGATTGCTATCAAAACCTGCTTCTTTGCCATTGGCGTGCATTTCATCGGCATTGGCTTCGCCGGTCAGCGCCGCAGCGTCAAACCCTTCGCCGATTTCGACGCCTTTGACGGCATTAATGCTCATCATGGCGGCCGCTAAATCGGCATCTAATTTGCCATAGACCGGCGCGCCCCAGCCGACAGGAACGCCGCTGGCGACGACCTCAATGACGGCACCGCATGATGAGCCAGCCTTGCGCACGCCGTCGAGATAATCTTCCCATTGCGCCGCCGCTTGTTTGTCCGGACACCAGAAAGGATTGTTTTCAACTTCCGCCCAATCCCAATTG
Source organism: Rhodobiaceae bacterium (assembly GCA_038105345.1). Classification (GTDB taxonomy): domain Bacteria; phylum Pseudomonadota; class Alphaproteobacteria; order RS24; family RS24; genus JAHEGN01. Next base: position 9,530 of record JAYOCI010000014.1, on the reverse strand, counting down.
TCGCGATTGATTTTATGCGGCCCCATTTGCACCAAAGCGCCGCGAATGGTGACACCATCGAGGACTTTACGGGCAATGCCGCCAGCCGCCACACGGGCCGCTGTTTCGCGAGCTGATTGGCGTCCGCCGCCGCGATAATCGCGCACACCATATTTTTCCATATAGGTATAATCGGCATGGCCGGGGCGGTATTTATCTTTAATGTCGCCATAATCTTTAGAGCGTTGATCGGTGTTTTCAATGAGCAATTGAATAGGCGTGCCAGTGGTCACTTGTTCACCCGTGTCTGGGTCTTCAAACACGCCGGACAGAATTTTCACCGCATCGGCTTCTTGGCGTTGGGTGGTGAAACGGTTTTGCCCGGGGCGGCGTCGATCGAGCCAGTGCTGCAAGTCAGCCTCGCTGATTGGTAAACGCGCAGGCGCACCGTCAACCACGGCGCCGAGCGCAGGCCCGTGGCTTTCGCCCCATGTGGTGACGGTGAATAAATGGCCGAAACGATTGTGCGACATGATTTGGCCTAAGCCCCTTCCTCGTCGGAAATCATGCGCATGCCAATAGCATTATAGCCAGCATCGACGTGATGATTTTCGCCGGTTACGCCAGTGCTCAAATCAGACAAGAGATAGAGCGCCGAATTACCAACTTCCTCAATCGTCACATTTTTACGCATTGGTGCATTTTCTTCATTCCATTTCAGCATCATCCGCATGCCGCTAATACCGGCGGCGGCGAGGGTTTTAATCGGCCCAGCCGAAATCGAGTTAACGCGAATATTCTGCTTGCCCAAATCGGCGGCCAAATAGCGCACACTGGCTTCCAGCGCAGCTTTGGCAACGCCCATAACATTGTAGTGCGGAATGACTTTCTCAGCCCCGAAATAGCTCAAAGTGAGCAGCGAGCCGCCATTAGGCATGAGTTTTTCAGCCCGATTGGCAACCGCTGTGAAACTAAAGCAAGAAATATTCAAGCTCATGGCAAAATTGCCCGGCGTTGTATCGACATAGCGGCCGATCAATTCATCCTTATCGGCAAAGGCGATGGCATGGACAACAAAGTCCAGCTCGCCCCATTGCTGTTTCAGCGTGTCAAACACTGCATTCAAACTGGCTTCATCTGTCACATCGCAAGGCAGAACAAGATTGGCACCGACACTGTCGGCCAATGGCTTGACCCGCCGTTCCAGCGCTTCGCCTTGATAAGTGAAGGCTAATTCAGCACCTGCGTCAGCACAGGCTTGTGCAATGCCCCAAGCGATTGAGCGCTGATTGGCGACCCCCATAATCAGGCCGCGTTTGCCTTTCATCAATCCATTTGTCATGAACCTTATCCTTTATTCGTTTGTCTCTTATCTGTGTATAAACTGCTCTGCCGTGAAAGCCTAGAGGCGTCAGCGGCAAATTTCATGGCTATTTTTCAAAATTCTGCAATTTCATATCTTGTATTTGCTGTAACTCAACAGCTGGCGGGTAGTTTTGCGCCGCCGCCAGTGCCAGCCATTTGCGGGCTTCTTCGCCATCATAGGCGATACCATCGGCTTCGAAATACATCATGGCGAGGTTAAACTGAGCCGGCGCAAACCCCAGTCGCGCTGCACGGCGATAATATGTGCGGGCCATTTCAGGGTCTTTTGCGACCCCCAAACCGCGGCGGTATAAATGCCCCATATTGCGCAAAGCGGCGAGATCATATTGATCGGCCAAGGGCTGCCAATAGCCGCGCGCTGCCTGATAGTCGCCAGCGTCATAAGCGGCGGTGCCTTTGGCGAATAAGTCGTCAAATTTTTGCGTTGGAACAGCGGGCGCGCAGCCGGTGATGGCAAGGCAGATAAAAATCGCAATAAATTTGCACGCACGGGTCATGGGCCTATATATAATACACTTATGAGCAAAGAGGAACGCAACAGATGAGTGCATTTGACGAGATTTTTGATGCGCCAGCGGCTGATCCGATGGCGATTTTCGACGCATGGTTGAGCCAAGCGGCGGCGTCAGAAATCAATGATCCCAATGCCATGTCACTGGCCACAGTGGATGGTGATGGCATGCCAAATGCCCGCATGGTTTTGCTCAAAGGCCATGATCAACGCGGCTTTGTGTTTTACACAAATCTAAACAGCCAAAAGGGCGCTGAGCTTAATGACAATGCCCGCGCCGCGCTGTGTTTTCACTGGAAAAGCCTACAACGGCAAGTGCGCGTGCAAGGCCCCGTCAGCGCGGTCAGCGAACAAGAAGCCGATGCCTATTTTAAGTCGCGCGGCGCTGAAAGTCGTCTTGGCGCTTGGGCCTCGCAACAATCGCAAGAGCTGCAAGACCGCGCCACCCTTGATGCCGCCTATGAGGCAGCGCGGGCGCAATATGGTGAAGAAAGTATTCCCCGCCCACCGCATTGGTCGGGGCGGCGCATCACGCCATTGAAAATTGAGTTTTGGCAAGATGGTGCTCATCGTCTACATGACCGTCTGGTCTATCACCGCGCCACTGAATCCGAGGCTTGGTCGACCCGTCGTCTCTATCCGTAAGCGCCTTATTGGTGCCAAGCAGGAATTCTGATACAACAAGCCATGTCACAGTCACAACACCATTTGTCCCATGACCATATCGGGCTAGAGCCCGGCAAGCGGGTGCGCGGCACAGCCGTATTGGCAATTATTGTTGCCAGCGTGCTGATTGTCATCAAAGCCAGTGCTTGGATGTTAACCGGCTCAGTGGCTTTGCTTGGTTCGTTTCTCGATTCAGTGATGGATTTGTCGCTATCGGTGATGAATTTCTTTGCCATTCGTCATGCTCAAACACCGGCCGATAAAGAACATCGGTTTGGCCATGGTAAAGCCGAAGCCTTAGCGGCGCTGGTGCAGGCTGCCATGCTGTTAGCGGCGGCGCTTTTTCTAATCTATGAAGCCGTGCAAGCGATTATTGCACCGCAAGCCATTGCCGCCAGTCATATCGGCATTGGCGTTATGGTGGTGTCGATTATTTTGACATTGGCCTTGGTGCTGGTGCAACGCCGCGTGGCCAAAGCCACGCAATCGGTCGCCATCTCCGCCGATAGCGCGCATTACTCGGGCGATATTGTGATTAATCTTGGGGTGATTTTGGCGCTGATTTTGTCGGGTAATTTTGGTCTGCCTTATGCTGACCCTGTTCTTGGCATTATCGTGGCGCTGATTTTGATCAATAGCTCGCGTCAGGTATTTGTTAATGCCGCCGATCAATTGATGGATCGTGAATTCGACGATGCCGAGCGGGCTGAGATCAAGCGGCTGATTTTATCGCATCCGCAAGTTTTAGGTCTGCATGATTTGCGCACCCGCCGCGCCGGTCTGACAAGTTTCATTCAGTGCCATATTGAACTTGATGGCGCGATGTCATTGAACATGGCGCATCAAATTTCCGATGCTGTCGAGGCGCTGGTGATGGCCAAATTTCCCCAATCAGAAGTGCTGATACACCAAGACCCAGAAGGTCAAGAGCCGCTTAGCTCACTTGAGAAACACTAAGCCGAGACGACTGTCTAATCGTCAAATCCGGCCGGTGGCTGGAAGTGATGACCATTCTGCTCCAACATGCGGGCCACGGCTATCGGTGTTTTATCCTCATAGGCCGGCCCAATAATTTGCATACCCATTGGCAAATCTGACGAATGCCGCGCCAGTGGCGCAATCGTCGATGGCAAGCCGCATAATGTGCTGACGCCGGGCCAAACAATGTTTTCCATATAATTGCGCGCGCCACCATTGACCGAAAAGGCGCGGCCATGAAAATCAGGGTCCTGCGTGTGAGGCATGGCGGGTGTCGGCGTGACGGGGCAGAACAAGACGTCGATTTGTTCAAATAGGGCCAGCCATTTGGCCGCCATTTGCGCCCGCACTTCATTCCAATAAAGCCAATCTTTATGCAATAGGCGCACACCGCGCGCTTGCAACAGACGTAGTGACTTGTCGTCGCTATCGGCGGCATCAATCATGGCTTGCAGCGATTGGTGCACGGGGGCAGGAAAATCGGCGCCCATAATCGAGCTCAGCAGAATAAGAAAAGCCTCCGTGTGATGCGCCAAATCGAAATCTGGTTTGATATGCACCACGCTGGCGCCTTGTTTTTCCAGCGTGCGGGCGGCGGCTTCAATATTGGCGGCCATCTCGCTATCGACGGGGCAATAGGAGTCATCGGCCCATAGACCAATGCGAAGGCCTTCAGGGCGCGTAAACCGCGGCCCTTGTAAACTGATTTGCATGGCTTGCGAGGCAGGACGCAATAGGCCAAGGGTGAGGTCTAAAGCTAATTCAAGATCGTCGACACTGCGCGCCAAAGGCCCGACAACATTCAAATCTCCCGATGCCAGCGCGCCATGCGGCGGCGGCACATGACCGCGCGTCGGCACAATGCCATGCGTCGGCTTATGGCCGAACAGGCCGCAAAAATGCGCTGGCACGCGAATCGAACCGCCAATGTCCGAACCATATTCAAGCGGTGTCAGACCAGCCGCTAATGCGGCGGCCGAACCACCCGATGACCCGCCTGGCGTATGCGCCACATTATAGGGGTTATTGGTCGTGCCATGAATGTCATTAAAGCTCTGCCAATCACCGCACATGAAAGGCGTGTTAGTTTTGCCAAGAATAATTGCACCTGCCGCTTTCAGCCGTGCCGTGACATGCGAGTCGGATTTTGACACGGTTCCGGCAAATTGCGGCGCGCCGACATCGCAGCTCATGCCTTCGACTTCAAAAGCATCTTTAATGGTCATGGGGACGCCGTGCAGAGGGCCGAGCACTTGGCCAGATTGGCGTGCTGCATCGGCTTTATCAGCATCTTTCAAAGCATCATCGAAGCGCTCAGCAATGACCGCGTTCAAAGCTGGATTGTAGTTTTTTATGCGGTCGATAAAAAGCTGCGTCACCTCGCGTGCGCTGACCGCGCCATTGGCGATATCCTGGCCTAATTGATGTGCATTTTTCCGATATATTGGCATTTTTCGCTCTCTCCCTATGGACACAGACGGCTAGTTTGCGGCAAGCTGAGTGCCAAACCGTTGTATCGGAAAACTCTAGGGAGAAAAATATGTTCGGTCAAATGCAAGACGTGCCACTAATGGTTAACCGAATTTTAGACCATGCTTTGGTCAATCATGGTGAACGCGAGATTGTCTCGCGCCTTGTCGAGGGGAATATTCACCGCGAAACTTATGCTGATGCGCATTTGCGCGCCCGCAAATTGTCACAAGCGCTGCAAGCCTTGGGCATGGGTGTCGGCGATGTCGTCGCAACCATGGCGTGGAATACTCACCGCCATTTTGAAGCTTGGTATGGCATCACCGGTGTCGGCGGGGTTTATCATACGTTGAACCCGCGCCTGTTTCCCGAGCAGTTGAGCTATATTATCAATCACGCGGAAGACAAAGTGATCTTCACAGATTTGACCTTTGTGCCGATTCTCGAAGGGATTGAAAAAGACATTCCAAATGTGAAGGCCATCATCATTATGACCGATGCCGCACATATGCCTGAAACCAGCCTCAAAAATGTCCTTTGCTATGAAGATTTGATTGATAGCAATAATGGCGATTTCAACTGGGTGGAAGTTGATGAGCGCGCCCCATCGGGCATGTGCTACACATCGGGAACTACAGGCAATCCAAAGGGTGTTTGCTATACGCACCGTTCAAATGTGCTGCACACGCTGACCAGCCTATCGAGCGATGTTATGGGCTTGAGCAGCGTGGATAGCGTGATGCCCGTCGTGCCAATGTTCCATGCCAATGCTTGGGGGCTTGCCTTTAGCTGCCCTGCCGTTGGTTCTAAAATTGTGAACCCAGGCCCGAATATGGATGGCGAGAGCATTTATCAGCTTTTGACCGAGGAAGAGGTGAGCTTCTCAGCTGCTGTGCCAACGGTTTGGCTGATGCTTTTGCAGCATATGGAAGCCAATAAGCTGAAACTGCCGAAATTGAATAATGTGACCATTGGCGGGTCAGCCGTGCCACGCATGATGCTTGAGAAATTCGAGCGCGATTATGGTGTGGAAGTGAAACACGCTTGGGGGATGACCGAGTTGTCGCCGCTTGGTTCTATTGCCAGCTTCAAATCAGGCATGGAAACAATGAGCTTTGACGAGCAAATGGACATTAAAGTCAAACAGGGTCGTCCGCCTTATTTGGTGGAAATGAAAATCACCGATGATGAGGGCAATGAATTGCCACGCGACGGCAAAGCCTTTGGTCACCTGATGGTGCGCGGGCCATTTATTGTCGGCGAATATGTCAAAGGCGATGGTGGTCAAATTCTCGATAAAGACGGATTTTTCGATACGGGCGACGTCGCCACACTTGACCCGCTTGGCTTTATGC
>JAYOCI010000014.1:0-3175 GCA_038105345.1 Rhodobiaceae bacterium | reverse complement strand
ATGCAAATCACCGACCGCGCCAAAGATGTGATCAAATCAGGCGGGGAGTGGATTTCTTCGATTGAGATTGAAAATATCGCCGTCGGTTTTGACAAATTGCAAGAGGCAGCGGTGATTGGCGTTGAGCATCCGAAATGGGATGAGCGGCCTTTGTTGATTGTCGTGAAAAACCCGGGTGTCGATGTGACCAAGGAGGAAGTAATGGCTTATTTGGACGGCAAGATCGCCAAATGGTGGATGCCTGATGATGTTGTTTTCGTTGATGAAATTCCACATACAGCCACTGGCAAGATTCAGAAGCTGACGCTGCGTCAGCAATTTGCTGATTACACATTACCAACAGCAGAAACGGCGGCAGAATAATTATGCTTGGCATGAGTGTTGAATTTTTGGCTCACTGGGGCGCCCGCTTGGCGATCGCCTCTCCGATTATTGCAGTCTCTGGTCTGGTGCTATTTCGCAGTGGCGTGATGGCCTTTGGCGGCCCTCTACTAATTGTCGCGATTGCGACGATTATTGCCCTGATTGCTTTGCTGATGAGCGTGTTAGCGCTGGTCGGTGGTTTGGGTGGCGATGGGGCACAAACCAATCGCGCTTTGCTAGGGCTGGTTTTGTCTCTGATTGTGGTATTTGCACCGCTCAATGGCTTTCGGAAAGCCATGACGGTACCGCCAATCCATGACATCAGCACTGATTTGGCCAATCCGCCGGTTTTCAACCATGTGCCATCGCTGCGGGCTGAAAGCGACAATAGTTTGGCGCTGGACAGCGCGGTGATGGATATGCAAAAGGCCCATTATACTAATCTACAGCCGGTCACTTTAGAGGTCGGCATGTCGGATGCTTTCGCTCAGGCTGTTTTGACGGCGGAAGATATGGGCTGGGAAATTGTGCATAGCGATGCTTCAGTCGGTCAGATTGAAGCGGTTGTCACCACTTTGCTGTTTGGCTTTAAAGATGATGTGGTCATTCGCCTGTCGGCGGTTGACGGCGGCACGCAGATTGATTTGCGTTCAGCCTCACGCGTCGGCCAAAGCGATTTGGGTGCCAATGCGGCACGTATTCAAGCGTTTTTGAATGCCATCCAATAGGCTGATTTAATCGGTCAGCTGATAGCTTGAATCAAGCGATGGCTTGTCGCTGCACGTCACTTTTCCGCGCTCAACCAAATCTTGCATATGGGCGAGTACGGATAAAGCGGCAGCTGGATGCAGGCGCTTATCAACATCAGCATACATGGTTGCCACCATTTGTCGGATATTATCATCACCAGCTTGCAGGCGGGTGATGATTTGCGCCTCGCGACCGCGCCGGTGGGCGATATAGGCGCGCACAAAATTTTGCGGATCGTCAATGCTCGTGCCATGGGTCGGCCAATAGATTTTATCATCACGGCTCAGCAGTAAATCCAGCGACGCCATATAAGCGTTCATATTGCCATCGGGCGGGGCAATCACTGTCGTCGACCAGCCCATCACATGGTCGCCAGTAAACAGGGCTTTTTCCTCGCGCAGGGCATAGCACATATGATTGGCCATATGCCCGGGGGTGAACACGCATTCAAGGCTCCAATCATCGCCTTCAATAATATCGCCATGGTCGACAATATGGTCGGGGCGGAAATTATCATCAGCGTCTTCTTCAAGCCGTGGCCCGTCAAATTGATCGGGGCTGGGCGGGCTATAGCTGTAAATTTCCGCGCCTGTGCGCTGTTTCAATGGCGTACAGGCCGGCGAGTGGTCGAGATGGGTGTGGGTCACAAAAATATGGCTGATGCGCTCATGCGGGCCGAGAGCAGCGATAATCGCCTCGACATGGGCATCCCGCAGCGGCCCGGGGTCAATCACCGCCACATTGCCAGTGCCGATAAGATAAGTGCCCGTACCGGTGAAGGTAAATGGGCTTGGGTTATTGGCAATCACCCGTCTGATGAGGGGTGTTAATTGATCGCACCGCCCATATTCGAAATCAAACTCAGTGTTAAATGGTATCCCCGCCATTGCCTCGCCTATGGTTTAATAATTCTATGTCTCCAGCATAGCCATCTTGGGCTATGTGCAAAGTAAAAACACCGTTTCACGGGCGAGAAATAAATCTCTGCTCGGCCTATCTGGCGCTTGAAATAGGTCAGTGGCTGACATAGCCTTGATGTTTAACAAGGAGATATTCTATGCCACGAGTTCTACAAATTCTTAGCGCCCTTGCCGGCGTATTTTTAGCCTATACAGCGTTCAATTGGATGTTTAATCCGCAAGCGGCAGCGGCCGGCCTTGGCATGGAATTGCTGACCGGCATGGGGCTTAACACACAAATTGGCGACATGACGGCTTTCTTTTTCACCGGCAGTGCTTTTATTCTGATTGGGGTTTGGCAGAAGCGGCCAGATTTTCTCTTAGTACCGGCCGTTTTATTGCTTAGCGCAGCGCTTTTCCGACTGACCTCGGCACAGTTTCATGGCGCTGAGCTGATCACGCAAGCAGTGATTTTCGAAGTCGTGGTGGGCGGTATTTTGCTCGCCTATCGTCGCGAAATTAGCAAGTAAACTTAGCAAGTAAACAGAGGAGGCGCGGCCATGGAGCGTGTAAAAAAACGGCCAATTTTGGCGGGATTTTTAGCCATTTTGGGTATTTTCTTTGGCTATTTATTACTCTGGCCTGTGCCATTTGATCCAGTGGCGGGTCCACCGCGTGCAGCCAATCCGGCGGGCACGGGCATTTTCGCCAAAAACAATGCGCTGGCCGCTGCCAAAATGGTTGTGACTGGCCATGGGCCAGAAGGCACGGCCTTTGATGCCCAAGGGCGGCTTTATACGGGCCTGACCGATGGCCGCATTATGCGCGTCAATGTAGCAAACGGCGAGCTTGAAGAATTGGCCAATACGGGTGGCCGGCCTTTGGGTCTTGAATTTGATGCCGCAGGTGATTTGATTATTGCCGACGCCGCCAAAGGACTAATTGCCATGTCGCCTGATGGCGAGCTGCGCCCGCTGGCCACGGATTTTGAAGGCAAGCGGATGGTCTTTGTGGATGATGTGGCGATTGATAAAAACGGCATTATCTATTTTTCCGATGCGTCGCAAAACCATGCTTTCGGTCATGATATTGTCGAAATATTCGAGCGGCGGCCTTCTGGGCGTTTGATCACTTATAATCCGGCCAATGGCGAGATGAAGCTT
>JAYOCI010000142.1:0-3652 GCA_038105345.1 Rhodobiaceae bacterium | reverse complement strand
GTGCCGCACAGATTGGTCTCGAGTCGACGATTGTCGGTTGTTTTGATGGCGCGCCAGTATTATTGCGCAGTGGCGGCATTGCCCGAGGCGATATTGAAGCCTGTCTTGGGCTTGCTTTGGCCGATTTGCCCGACGGCGCCGACGCCGAAGCCAAACTCGCCCCCGGGCGCTTAGCCCGCCATTACGCGCCAAAATCCGGCTTATTACTGAATGTCACGGCACCGCTTGATGATTGCTTGCTGCTTGGCTTTGGCCCCGATGCCCCGCCGCAAATTGTGGCCAATCTCAGCCCCAGCGGCGACCTGATGGAAGCGGCCAGCCAGCTTTTTGCGCTCTTGCACAAATTTGACGCTCTTGCTTTAGCTGAAAATAAACGGCTGGCCATCATGCCAATACCAAGCGTCGGCTTGGGCGAAGCGATCAATGATCGCCTGAAGCGGGCAGCGGCTTAATCAACTAAGCCAATAATCAAAGTTGGCACATCCATAGAATGCGATTTCACCGTGCATACGCGCGTGCCGGCTTTGCGGCCCTCGCGAATATCAGACACGGCAATGCCAGCTTGGTTGAGCCGCGCATGGGTGGCATCAATATCATCGGTTTTCAACGCCAAGCCCCAAAGCTTATCCTCGTTTGAGCTGTGCTTTTGCGACGCAATGACCTCAATCGTCATCTGATTGCAACGGAAAAACAGCATATCTCCGCCCCACTCCGGCTTTGATTGCTCCAGCGCCAGACGCACACCGATTTGTTGGCCGTAAAATTTCTTCGCCGCCGCCGCGTCATTGGTTTGCACAACAATATGGTCGACGGCGGTTATCGGCCCGTCACCCGTGGGCGCGGCCATGGCGAGGGCCTCGGGGTCATCGTGCTGAATGGCGAAACTGAAAATGCCGCGGGCCTGCTCGCGCGACCAATGCACATTGCGCCATGTGCGCGTCGCCCCCGTATGCACATCAATGCCGTGACCAGCTTGTGGGTCGGTGACATCGAGACCTTGTTGGCGCGCATGGCTGGCAAAATCATCGATATTTTCAACCCCGAAAATCACCGCCGTTAGGCTTTCACCATGGTCGGCAATATGCGAGCGCACCATATCGCCAGCCCAGCCTTGGCCTTCGGCGGCGAGCAATTCAATATATGTATTATCTAGGCGAAACAATGTGTTAGCGCTGCCATAATCAGGGTGCGTGCCCTGCCAACTGGGCGCGCGACCCAACATTAAAGCGTAATCTGCGGTGGCCTGAGCAAGATCATTGACGGCAATAATAATGTGATCCACGACTGCGTTCATCTCGCACCTCTTTGCCGCCATGCGGTCTGTCTAAAATAAATCCAACTGGCTGGCCGGCACGCTGACCCGCTCCTCTCGCCATAAATCTTCATCGTCTTCGGCCACCTTATTGACCCTTTTAGAAATCGGCAAGGCTTCAAAGTCCTCAGATGGCGCGGGAGCCAAGATTGGTGACAGTGAGGCGGCGCGGGTTTCGGGACAATGTAACCATTCATCGGCTTGCGCCGGCGTCACCATGGTTGGCATGCGGTGATGAAAATGCGCCAATGTGTCATTGGCTGGCACGGTGATAATGGCGCAGCTCTCAATCTCGCTGCCATCGGCGCCGCTCCATATTTCCCACAGACCGCCCATGAAAAATACTTGCCGGTCGCGGCGGCGAATAAGATAGGGCTGACCGGTTTTGCGATCCCATTCGTAAAACACATCAGCTGGTATCAGACAGCGCCGCCGCTTAAAGGCGTTTTTGAAACTTGGTTTTTGCATAACGGTTTCGCCGCGTGCGTTGATTTGTGGCCGATTGGCATGGTCACGCAATTGTTCTGGCTTTACCCATGGCGGCACCAATCCCCATTGCACCAAAGCCATTTCAACCGATGGCGTGGCGCGCAAAATATGCACCGCTTGGCTAGGGGCGATATTATAGCGGGGTGGAAAATTCGGCAGATTGGAAAAATCGACCAATTTGCGGATCGCCTGTGCGGGGCTGGTTAAGGCAAAGCGGCCACACATTTAAAATTGCACCAATTTATGCGACACCCGATCACCCGCTTGTATGCCCAATTTGCGCGCGCCATCGGCGGCGATTTCCAAGACCGCTGACACAGATGCTTGCGAGCTGGTGACATTGTCTGAATTTGTATCATAGCGCGTGACAATGCGCTCAATGCGCCCGCCCGGGGCGATAAAAATCATATCCAAAGGCAGCACTGTATTGCGCATCCAGAAATGCGCGCTGCGCGGCGGATCGATCAAAAACACCATGCCATAATTGGCCGGTATTTTATCGACATGCATCAGCCCGTGCTGTTGCTCCTCGGGGCTGAGGGCAAACTCGACCTGCAAATTAATGGTCTTGCCGACACTAGTTGTGACGCGCAAAGGATGGGCCTGTAACTCGGCTTTCAACGGCGCGGCCGCCGCATTGTGAAGCAGCGCGGCAAATAGGAAAATCAGCCAGAAAAATCGCTTTTGGAATCGCATGCACCACCCTGCCATTGAATGAAGAAACCGTCAAAGCATTCGCTTAGGGCTTGGGCTTGCGGCATCACTTCGCTATAGTGTTGCAAATTAAAGGAGAGTTTTATGACATTTCAACCATTTGATTTAACAGGAAAAGTAGCGCTGGTAACCGGCGGCAATGGCGGCATTGGTCTGGGCATGGCCCGCGGCATGGCGCAAGCAGGTGCCGATATTGCCATTTGGGGCACAAATGATACGAAAAATGCAGCCGCCGTCGAAACCCTTTCAGGCGACACAAAAGGCAAAGTGAAAAGCTGGAATGTGAATGTCGCGGATGAAAATGCCGTCAATGCTGCTTTCGCTGAAACCGTCGCCCATTTTGGCCGCGTCGACTCAGTGTTCGCCAATGCCGGCATTGGCAAATTGGCTGGCAGTTTCATTGAAATGGACACGCAAGCCTATCGCGATGTGCTGGCGGTTAATTTGGATGGGGTGTTCTTTACCTTGCGCGCTGCTGCCAATCATATGGTTGAACGGGCAAAGACCGGCGATGCCGGCGGTTCATTGGTCGGCGTTGCCAGCCTTGCAGCCATTGAGGGTGCGGCCCGTAATGAACATTATGCCGCCACCAAAGGGGCTGTGATTTCCATGATGAAATCAATTGCGGTTGAGCATGGCCGTTATGGCGTGCGAGCCAATTCTATCCTGCCCGGTTGGATTGCCACAGATATGACAGCTGGGGCGCAAGGCAGCGATGTCTTTGAAACCAAAGTGATCTCTCGCGTGCCAGCACGTCGCTGGGGCACGCCGGAAGATTTTGCCGGTGTTGCGGTTTATTTGGCGTCCGACGCCTCCGCCTATCACTCAGGCGACAGCTTCATTGTTGATGGTGCCTATACAATTTTCTAGGCCAGCCAACTTCTAAGCATCTAAAAAAATGGCGTGAGCGGGCAACCGTTCACGCCATAATTTTATCTCGACCGCTTATGCGTTGACGTCAATCACCACACGGCCACGCACTTGACCGGCCAAAATTTTCGGGCCGAGGTCAGGCACATCATTCAAGCCATAATGCACACTCATCGCATCCAGCTTGTCCATATCAAGGTCTTTTGCAAGCCGCGCCCAAGCCTCTTCGCGCAAGGCTTTCGGGGCCATCACACTATCAATGCCGCG
>JAYOCI010000141.1:0-3656 GCA_038105345.1 Rhodobiaceae bacterium | reverse complement strand
TCGCCAATCAGCGCGTCAGGCTCGCTGGGGCGGTAGAATTTAGCATCAACGCCGACCAATTGGCGGCCGGTTTTACGCTCCAACCCAACCTCATCGAGGCCCTCCCCTTGCCAAACAATATCAAGTCCCGCTGCCTTGCCGGCACATTCAACAAATGTGCGCACACTATGTTTATGGCCACTGGCGATAATGAAGTCATCGGCCTTGTCTTGCTGCAACATCCGCCACATTGCATCGACATAATCACCAGCAAATCCCCAATCGCGCGAATTGTCTAAATTGCCGAGCAACAAGACTTGCTGCGAGCCGCAAGCGATTTGCGCCAGAGTGGCGGTAATTTTGCGGGTTACGAAATCCATGCCGCGCAACGGGCTTTCGTGGTTAAACAATATCCCCGAAGCGGCGTATAGATCATAGGCTTCACGATAATTTTTCACCGCCCAATGGGCATAGAGTTTGGCCACGCCATAGGGCGAGCGCGGCTGACATGGCGTCTCTTCGGTCACCAATGGCGTCTCGACGTGACCAAAAATTTCACTCGTCGACGCATTATAAATGCGCGTATCAGGCTTCACCAGGCGCACCATTTCCAGCAAGCGCAACACACCAAGCCCGATGACCTCACTGGTGTAAATCGGTTGATGAAAACTGGTCTGCACAGAACTTTGCCCACCCAGATTGTAAATCTCATCAGGCGCGACTTCTTCAATAATGCGCGCGACATTGGTCGGATCCAGCACATCAAGCGTGCGCAATTCAATATCTTTAATGACATCCAAAGCGGCAAGGCGCGGCAGGTTGAGGGTTGACGCGCGGCGCGAGGCACCAATCACGCGGTAATTTTTGGCCACCAGTAAATCTGCCAAATAGGCACCGTCTTGCCCCGTAATACCGGTAATCAACGCTGTTTTTTGTGCCGTCATATTCCACTCACTACTTTCCACCCGAAGCTAGACTGCGACGCCCGAAAACGCCACCCCCTGACTTTACGCTGAATCGTCACCTTTAGGGCAACAGATCACCGCCATTAGGAAACCGGCGTTAAAACTATTCCGTTCTGGGCAAACTGCATTATGCTGACGCTAGTTTATTCGGACACAAGGCTCAGGCGACAAATACATGGTGGTTTTTTCACGCTCTGCAAATCTTATCGCAGCGATCCTGGCGGCCAGCATCGCCCTGCCGGCCTATAGCCAGACGACAACAGCTAATTCAATAGAGGCAGACCGCTTATCCTTTGATGATGGCCAAAGCACGATTGAGGCCGACGGCAATGTGAAAGTCGAAAAAAACGGCCAAACCCTGTCGGCCAATAAAGTGCTTTGGAAACAAGCCGAGGATCAGATGAACGCCGAAGGCAATGTGATTTTGCTCGAACCCGACGGCACTGTGACCCAAGCCCAGCGCATGGTGCTGGACAATCAATTATCCGAAGGCGAGATTTATGACTTCCGCCGCACATTGACCAATCAGGCGCGGTTGAAAGCCGATAGTGCCGAGAAATCAAATGATGGGCTTTTGCTGCAAAATGTCGGCTATACCGCCTGCCCCGAATGCGAAGACCCAAATGCCAATCCACTTTGGAACCTGCGGGCCCGCACGATTAACTATGATGAAGCCAAGCAAGACGTGATTTATAATCATATGTGGTTGGAAGTGGCCGGCGCGCCGGTATTTTATATGCCATATTTTGCCCATCCCGGCCCTAATGTCGAACGCCGCAGCGGCTTTTTAAGCCCGCGCTTTGAGTCCAATACTACGGCCTTTGGTTTTGGCTTTGAGACGCCCTATTATTTTGACCTCGCGCCGAATTATGACCTGACGCTGACACCGCGCATCAGCGAAAAACAAGACCCTTATTTAACAGCCCATTGGCGCCATTTAACGACCGCTGGCACATATGACATCACCACTTATGCGCATCAATCAGACGATCCCTTGCTGACCTCTGACCCGAATGAAGACCTGAATATCGGCTTTCAAGCAAAAGGCAGATTTGCGCTTGGCCAATGGCAGACTGAGCTGGTCGCCAAAGACGCCAATGATGACTTATTTTTCCGCCGCTATAAAATCGACAATGAAGACAAGATGGAAAGCAAGGCGGTGGCCACGCGTTATAACGAAAATGGCTATATCCGCATTTCGGCCCATAAATATCGCAGCGTGTTGAACAACCAGACCGATAAAACGGTTGATGATATTCTGCCCAGTCTTACGCAAAAATGGGCTTTTGAAAATCCGATTATCGGCGGTCAACTAACCATGACCAATCAGTTAAGCCACGAAAGACGTGCGCTTGGCTTGGACATTACCTCGGCCAAATCTAGTTTTGACTGGACCCGCGAATTTGCCCCGCGCAATGGGGTGGTTTGGGAAATGCAAAATCTCTTGCAGTTTGACGCCTATCATTATGACGAGGAACAGGGCGATCCGATTAAAAGCGATGGAGCGCCGCATACATTGGCGGCTAATTCGATCAGCTTAAAAGCCGCTTATCCGATGGAGAAAATGGCGCCGAATAATAGCCAGACATTAACCCCGCAAGCGCAATTAGTGTTGGCAACCGATAATGACCGCTATCAAGATGTGCCCTATATCACCTCGCCGACATTAGATTTGACGCGTGCCAGCCTATTTCAATTGGCCGCGCCGAATGATGAAGCCAGCCGTGTGAACCTTGGTGTGTCGCATGGTTTAATGCATCGTCGGGGCATTGAGACCGAGCTGTTTATTGGCCAGTCGTTTAATCTTTCCGGCAATGATTATGCGCTGGCAACAGGCTATGGCGACAATAGTTCAGCCTATGTGGTGCAGGGCAATGTGAATTATCGAACGGCCAGCGCGGAAATGGGCTTGACCCAGAACCTGCGCATTGACCCAAGCGATAATTCCACTTTGCGCAATCAACTCAATGCCAATTATCAACGCGCTGGTTTTAGCACCAGTGTTGATTATTCCTTTTTTGCCGCGGGGCAGACCGCCACGCAGTCGAGAAAAGAGCAGACAGTTCGGATGAATTGGCAAATGAGCGATCAATGGCAATTTGAGGCGCTCAATCGCCGCGACTTGCGCAATAATCGCGATGTGCTGTCCTCGGTCGATTTTGTCTATGAAGATATTTGCACTTTGGTGCGCATTTCCTTCATCCGCGACTATGCCAAGGTCGACAATATCGAACCTGAAACCAGCATTGGCATCACCTTCGTCTTAAAAACCCTCGGCGGCACTGAGTGAGGCCACCTGCGAAGCCCCTTGCCTCTTGGCAATAGAATTGTCTAGGCTTGGCAGATATGGAGAAGCTTATGCGTTCAAAAATCACCACGGAAATCGCCGGTCAAGTTTGGAAGGTTGTCGCTCAACAAGGAGATGATTTGGCCGCCGATGCGCCAATTGTCATTCTGGAATCGATGAAAATGGAAATTCCAATTTTGGCGCCTACAGCCGGCACGCTGGTGGAATTGCTTGTGGCGGAAGAGGATATGGTGGCTGAAGGCCAGTTGATCTGCGTCATGGAAAGCAAATAAGCGCGATGAGTTGGCAAGACGAAATCGATGAAATCAACAAACGCCGCGCATTGGCCAAACAACAAGGCGGCGCGGAAGCGGTTGCAAAACATCATGAAAAGGGCCGTCAAAGTATTCGCGAACGCATTGATG
>JAYOCI010000140.1:0-3656 GCA_038105345.1 Rhodobiaceae bacterium | reverse complement strand
TACGCGACCAGTTCCGCCGTTTCGCCGAAGCTGAAGTCACCCCCGTTGCCCATGAATGGCATTTACAAGATCAGCTGATACCGCTTGAGGTCATTGATCAGCTAGCGCAAATGGGCGTCTTTGGCCTGACCGTGCCGGAAGAATTTGGCGGCATGGGGTTAGGCAAGCAAGCCATGTGTGTGGTGTCAGAGGAATTGTCGCGCGGCTATATTGGCGTTGGTTCCTTGGGCACGCGAACCGATATTGCGGCTGAGTTGATTTTGCAAAATGGCACGCAGGCGCAAAAGCAAAAATATCTGCCCGCCATTGCTGATGGATCAATGCTGCCGACGGCCGTATTTACCGAGCCGAACACGGGTTCGGATTTGGCCAGCCTCGCAACACGGGCCGTCAAAACCGATAGCGGCTATGAGATTATTGGCGCCAAAACATGGATCACCCATGGCGCGCGGGCTGATGTGATGACGCTTCTGGCGCGCACGGATCCTGATAATAAAGGCCATGGTGGTCTCAGCATGTTTTTGGCGGAAAAGCCGCGCGGTTCAGATGATAAGCCATTTCCAGCCGATGGAATGGAGGGCGGCGAAATTGAGGTGCTGGGCTATCGCGGCATGAAAGAATATGACATTGCCTTTGATGGTTTTGCCGTGCCGCATGACGCCGTTTTGGGCGAAGCCGAGGGCAGTGGTTTCAAACAATTGATGAAAACATTTGAAAGCGCCCGTATTCAAACAGCCGCCCGCGCCATTGGTGTGGCCCAATCGGCGGTTGATTTGGCGTTTCAATATGCCCAAGACCGCAAGCAATTTGGCAAGGCGATATATGAGTTTGAGCGCGTGAGCGGCAAAATCGTCATGATGGTGGCAGAAATTTTAGCGGCGCGGCAATTAACCTATTTTGCCGCCAAACGTAAAGAAGATGGCCAGCGCTGTGACCTTGAAGCTGGCATGGCCAAATTAATGGCCGCCCGCGTCGCTTGGTCAGCCGCCGACAATGGGTTACAAATTCACGGCGGCAATGGATTTGCCCTTGAATACCCTATCAGTCGGGTTTTATGCGATGCCCGCATTTTGAATATTTTCGAGGGCGCGGCAGAAATACAAGCCGATATTATCGCCCGCCGCCTATCCGATTAATATCCCAAAGGATAAATCTTATGAGTTTTGTCGCCTATCTTATTCCCCTTGGCCTTGGTGCCGTTGCCTTGGTTTTGCTGGCCGGTCTTTTCAATATGTTGCGCGGCGGCAGCGCCAGCACATCACAAAAACTCATGCGGTGGCGCGTCGGCCTTCAATTTGTCACCATTATTGTGGTCATGCTCAGCCTTTACATTGCAGGCCGATAGGCGTTTAGTTATCGGTAGGCGTGAAAAGGCTTGAAACATGGTCAAATTGAACAAAATCTATACCCGCACCGGCGATGACGGCACCACAGGCCTGGCCGATGGATCGCGGCGTCCCAAACATGACCCACGCATTGCCTGTTATGGCGACGTCGATGAGGCGAATGCAGCGATTGGCTTGGCCCGCTTGCACACACAAGACGATGGTTTTCTCGACGCGATTTTACAGCGCCTGCAAAATGATTTGTTTGATTTAGGGGCTGATTTGGCGACGCCGGAAACCGACGCCTTTGAAGCGCTACGCATTACCCCCAAACAAGTGGCGCGGCTGGAAAGCGAAATTGACGAGATCAATAGCGAATTGGAGCCGCTGAATAGTTTTATCCTGCCGGGCGGGAGCGCGGCAGCCGCACATTTGCATTTGGCGCGCACCATTATCCGCCGCGCCGAACGCAATTTAAGTGCCGCTTTGAGTGCTGGCGATGAGGTTTTCACCGAAGCCGCGCGGCAGTATATTAACCGCGTCTCAGATTTGCTTTTTGTCGCCGCGCGTTTTGCCAATAATAAGGGCGGCGACGATGTGTTATGGGTGCCAGGCGGCAATAAATAAGCGCATTTTTCTTGGAAAATGACGCTATTTTGACGCACGCCCATTTGCTTTCGATAATTGACTTATGAAGGCCGAAGTTTTAAGAGTTTGGCCTATGAGCGCTCAAAAGCGCGAACTCATGGAGATTGACTTATGAAAATTCTTGTCCCCGTTAAACGGGTGGTTGACTATAACGTGAAAATTCGCGTCAAAGCGGATCAAACTGGCGTTGATTTGGCAAATGTGAAAATGTCAATGAACCCATTCTGCGAAATCGCTGTTGAAGAAGCCGTGCGCTTGCAAGAAGCTGGCACCGCAACTGAGATTGTTGTTGTTTCAGTCGGCCCAACACAGGCACAAGAGACCATCCGTACGGCTTTGGCCATGGGTGCGGATCGTGGCATTTTGGTTCAAACCGATGATCAAATCGAACCGCTTGGCTTGGCCAAAATTCTCAAAGGCGTGATTGAAGAAGAAAAACCAGACATGGTTATCCTCGGCAAACAAGCCATTGATGGCGACAATAACCAAACTGGCCAAATGCTGGCTGCACTTTTGGGTTGGTCACAGGGCACATTCGCATCAGAAATCGCTGTGGATGGCGACAAATTGACCGTCACACGGGAAATCGACGGCGGTCTGCAAACAATCAAATTGGCCATGCCATCGATTGTGACCGCTGACCTGCGCCTCAACGAGCCACGCTATGCGTCGCTGCCAAACATCATGAAAGCCAAGAAAAAGCCAATTGATGAAAAAACCGTCGCTGACTATAGCGCCGATGCGGCACCGCGCCTTGAAATCGTCAAAGTCACTGAACCAGCCGAACGCGAAGCTGGCATTAAAGTGGAATCCGTTAACGAGCTTGTCGACAAGCTGAAAAACGCTGCAGGAGTTATCTAATGAGCACACTTCTAATTGCCGAACACAATAATGAAACACTGTCTGAATCAACCATTAAGTCTGCTAGTGCAGCGGTTCAAATGGGTGGCGATGTCCACGTATTAGTGGCTGGTTCTGGTTGTGCCGCTGTCGCTGATGAAGCTGCCAAAATGGCAGGTGTCAGCAAAGTGCTATTGGCCGATGACGCTCAATATGAAAAACAATTGGCTGAGCCAATCGCCGATTTGGTGGTTTCGCTTGCTGGCGATTACGCCACGCTGGCAACTCCGGCTTCAACCAATGGCAAAAACTTCATGCCACGGATTGCAGCTTTGCTGGATTGCTCACAAATCTCTGACATTACCGCAGTGATTGATGCCAATACATTTGAGCGCCCAATCTACGCAGGCAATGCCATTCAAACTGTGCGTTCATCTGAAGCCAAAAAAGCCATCACTGTGCGGGCGACCGCCTTTGCGGCTGTTGAGTTGACCGGTAGTGCAGCTGTGGAAGCAGTGAGCGCGGCCGCTAACTCAGGCCTGTCAGAATTCATCAGCGAAGAACTGACCAAATCAGATCGCCCAGAATTGACCTCAGCGAAAATCGTTGTCTCAGGTGGTCGCGGCATGCAATCAGGCGATAATTTCCCAATGTTGGAAAAAATTGCCGATAAATTGGGTGCCGCCGTGGGTGCATCACGCGCCGCTGTGGATGCTGGTTTCGTGCCAAATGATTATCAGGTCGGTCAGACCGGTAAAGTTGTGGCGCCAGACCTGTATATTGCCGTTGGTATTTCCGGTGCCATTCAGCATTTGGCCGGTATGAAAGACTCAAAAGTCATTG
>JAYOCI010000139.1:0-3723 GCA_038105345.1 Rhodobiaceae bacterium | reverse complement strand
TTGAGGAGCAGAGATCATGGTTTCTATGGTAGACCAGATGGTAGACCAAAATGCGTCATTTCCGACCGGGTTTTAGCGGGTCATCCGGGTTTTAGAAAATGAGCACGGCGCTCCACACAAATGCAAGAATGCCGAAACCGGTCAAAACGGCTAGAGACCCGAGGTCCTTGGCAATTTTGATATTGGCGTCAAACTCTTCAGATATGGCGTCAGCGACGGCTTCAATCGATGTATTGATGATTTCAATGAGCCAACATAAGAGAATGGGCAAAATAAGTGCCAATATTTCCAAGGTGGTTTCGGCCAAATAATATGCCAGACCCATCAAAATAACGCCGATAATGACTTGCTGCTTAAAGGCGGTCTCCTTGGTGGCGATAAACCGCAATCCGTCAACAGAGAACAAAAAAGCATGCCAAATCCGCAAAATCGAGGTGGTTTTGCCTTGTTCGGGTTTGCCTTGAATCTTACCGGTCAGTCGCGCCATTTTGGCTCTTCTATAATGGCGTGAGATTGGACAGGAATATTTTGGCACACGCTTCCCAAGAAAATTTCAGCGCATGGTCACGCGCCGCTTGCGGGTCGGCTGTTAATGCCTGTTTGACGGCCTTGGCCAAATCTTCATTCATCTTTCCGGCTGTGCAGTCGGCCAATACATCGAGCGGTCCGGTGACCGGATAGGCGGCCACCGGCAGTCCGCAAGCCATGGCTTCCAGCATCACCAAACCGAATGTGTCGGTTTGGCTCGGAAAAACGAAAACATCGCCACTGCGATAATGCGCGGCCAATTCTTCGCCGAATTTCGGACCGGTGAAGGTAACATCAGGATATTTAGACTTTAATTTTTCCAATTGCGGGCCGCCGCCGACCACGAGCTTGCTACCCGGCAAATCCAGATCCAAAAACGCTTCTATATTTTTTTCGACAGAGACGCGGCCGACATAGACCATGACCGGTTTGTCCAATTCCAAAGCTGGACATCCTTGTCGTTTATATAAATTTGTATCGACCCCGCGCGTCCATGTGACGGCATTGGAAAAGCCGCGTGCTTTCAAATCATCTTCCAAAGATTGAGTAGCGACCATCATGGCGGCGGATTTACCGTGAAATCGTTTAACGATGTTATAACCGAGTTTCAGAGGAATGCGCGCGCTCTCATAAGCGTATTCAGGAAATTTTGTGTGATAACTGGTCGAAAATCGCCAGCCCCGTTTCAAACAAATGGCGCGTGCTGCCCAGCCCAGTGGCCCCTCTGTGGCGATATGGACTCTCTCGGGTGCAAACATATCTATTAGCCGAGCCATTTTTCGTTTGGGTAGGACGGCGAGTTTGATTTCCGGATAGACCGGCAAGGGCACAGTGTTGAACATATCCGGGGAAATGATTTTGACCTCTTGTCCCGCCTCGCGCAAATGGCCGATAACGGTTTGCAATGTTGTAACCACACCATTGACTTGCGGTGCCCACGCATCGCTGACAATCAATATTTTCGTCATTCGGCGGCCTCGGCCAGCGGCTTGTCTTCCGCACTTTCTAAAACCGCAGCCGATTTCGATGTCGCGCCCCGTTGCGCCACAATATTGGCCCAGAAAATAATTTCCCATGTGCCGTCAAAATGTTCGACCAGAGCCGAGCAACTTTCCACCCAATCACCGTCATTCATATAAATAATGTCGCCATATTGCTTCATTTCGGCATAGTGGATGTGGCCGCAAATCACGCCCTGGACGCCTGCTTTTTGCGCCTCATTCGCCAAAACGCGCTCAAATTCACTGATGAATTGAACGGCGTTTTTGACCTTGATTTTCAAATAAGATGACAAGGACCAGTAGCGCAGCCCCATCAAGCGGCGCAGCCCGTTGAACACGGTATTCAAGCGCAATACCAAATCATAAGCGTGATCACCGACATAGGCCAACCAACGCGCATAGAGCATAACATTGTCGAAACTGTCGCCGTGCAGCACCAAATATTTATCGCCATTGACCGCTTCATAAATATCTGTCGGTCTGACTTCAATGCCGCCGAAATGTGTGCCGATATAACGGCGCAATCCCTCATCATGATTGCCCGGAACATAGATGATTTCCGTGCCTTTGCGCGCTTTGCGGAGGATTTTCTGAACAACATCATTATGGCTTTGCGGCCAGTACCATTTGCGCTTCAAACGCCAGCCATCGACGATATCGCCGACCAGATAAAGCTTCTCACTGTCATTATTTTTCAGAAAATCCAGTAAAAGCCCTGCCTGACAGGCTTTTGATCCGAGGTGAATATCGGAAATAAAAATAGTTTTATAGTTTTTGACGTCACTTTTTATTTTGTTCAAAGAGCTGCCGTTCATTTGCCATCTCACCTAAAATGGTAACACTTCGGTGAGCAATGACTGCGTCGTATTGCCTTTTTGTTACGCAGCTATGACGCTTTTATGACGGCTCATCATCCCCCAAAACTGCCCGCATTGCGATGAGAGCTAAGACGGCGCCAATAAATTGGGCCAACCAAAAAAGGGGCATATCCGTTGGCCGAATGCCGGAGAAGCTGTCGGTAAAGCCACGTGCCAAAGTAACGGCGGGATTGGCAAAACTGGTCGATGCGGTGAACCAATAACCGGCAGTGATGTAAAGCCCGACCAGCATGGGAACAGCCTCGGCCCGGTATTTCAAGCCGCCTAAAATGGTCATCACCAAGCCGAAAGTGGCGACCGTTTCAGCAAGGAACTGACCGTGGCCGGCACGAATATTGACCGATGGGGTAAACAAGGCCAATTCAAACATAGCGTGTGCCAGGGCCGTGCCGAGCAAGCCGCCAATAAGCTGCGCTCCAACATAGGCCAAAAAATCATTATTACCCAGCTCACCCCTCAGGCGGAAAACCAAGGAAACGGCCGGGTTGAAATGCGCGCCCGATAGCGGCCCGAACACGGTGATCAAAACATATAGAATTGCGCCTGTGGCAATCGTATTGCCGAGCAGGGCGACGGCGTCATTTCCTTGCGCCAAATTGACCGCCATAATGCCTGAGCCGACCACCGTGCAAACCAGAAGAAGTGTTCCCAGCGCTTCTGCCGCCAATTTACGCACCATCATCAACCCTCACAGGCTAAAAAATTATCAATGCGTTTTTTTATCATGGCGAACACTTCGCGGAAATGGGTGCGTGTGTCTTCTTCCGAGCCCAAATATTTTGCCGGATCGGGAAACGGCCAGTGATAAGTAGTTGGATGACCTGGCCAGACCGGACAAGTCTCGCCGGCGGCACTGTCGCAAACCGTCGCAATGACATCCATCATGGGCGCATCGGCGCCAGCGAATTCATCCCAGTTTTTTGATCGCGCATAGCTCGCGTTAATTCCCAGTGACGTCAATGTTTCCAGCGCCATCGGATGCACCTCGCCGGTCGGCTGCGAACCTGCTGAATAAGCTAGCCATTCGTCGCTTATATGATTGATATAGGCTTGAGCCAAAATTGAGCGGCAGCTATTGCCTGTGCACAAAATAAGAATGTTTTTCATCATTGCTTGGTAAAAAACTGTTATTGCAGTTTTGTGTAAAAATCCGGTTCTTTAGCTCTCGGCCAAACGTTCAATGTCCGAAATTTCTTAAATATTATGATCCCTGCTTCAGTAACCCCCAATTACCCATGTTTCACGGACCGTGCGACCCGGAACTCGGGTCTTTGCTTGGTAGACCATATGGATGACCACAAATAGGATTTGCACGA
>JAYOCI010000138.1:0-3731 GCA_038105345.1 Rhodobiaceae bacterium | reverse complement strand
CCAGTGACCCCTACAATGTCAATGTAGTGCTCTCCCGCTGAGCTAATCGCCCGTTTCCACAAACGGAGATTTGCTTATTACAGGTCGCAGAAGAAAAATCAAGCAACTGGTGCACTTGGCAGCAGATTTTCTCAATTGTCATATATCTCACAAAAGCTCTGTGATATAATCTCGCTCATGAAGTCTGACCTGCCCTTTTTGTTGCGTCATCCCGACAGCACGGCTCAACAGCCGGTTTTGGTAACCTCGCCACATAGCGGCGCGCGCTATTCGGATGCGTTTTTAACCGCCTCGCGGCTCGATGCGCACGCTATTCGTCAATCGGAAGATATGTTTGTCGATGACTTATTCGCCACCGCGCCGCACCATGGCGCCAGCCTGTTAAGCGCCGTTCACCCGCGCGCCTATGTCGATCTAAACCGCGCACCTTATGAATTAGAACAGCTTTTATTCGAAGACCGACTGCCCGATCACGTCGATAAAAAATCCCTGCGCGCCAGCTCCGGCCTCGGCACTGTGCCGCGTTTGGTGGCCGAAAACGCCCCGATTTATGATGGCAAGCTAACCTATGCCGATGCCGAGCAGCGGATTGAAAATATTTACCGGCCCTTTCACCATCAAATCGCCAGTCTTTTGCAAAATATGCAGCAGCTCCATGGTTTTGCCATTTTGCTAGATGCCCATTCCATGCCCTCGCAAGCGACCCATCACAGACGCGACAGTCTTGGCACGCAGCCGGTCGATTTTGTTCTCGGCAATCGCCACAATAAAGCCTGCGATGTGCGCCTGACCCATTGGGTGCGAGACTATTTGCAAGCGCAAGGCTATGTGGTGCTGCTCAACAAACCCTATGCAGGTGGCTATATTACCGAACATTATGGCCAACCCACACGCGGCTGCCATGCTTTGCAAATTGAAATCAACCGCGCCATTTACATGGATGAAAACAGCTATCAGCCGCACGATGGCTATGCCCGCGTGCAACAAGATATGTCGCATATGCTAGCCGCATTAATTGCTGAACTGCCGGTGCTGGCTGATGATTTGCGCGTCGATAATGGCGACCGCTCAGCCGCCGAATAGAGGTCACCCATGCCAAACGCCGCTTATTCCGAATTTCTCGCCTTCGCCCATGATATGGCCGATGCAGCCGCTGCCATTAGCCTGCCCCTGTTTCGCCAGCCTGTGACAATTGACAATAAGCTGACATCGGGCTTTGACCCGGTGACGCAAGCCGACCGCGACAGCGAATTGGCAATGCGGCAGATGATTGAAGATAAATATCCTAGCCATGCCATATGCGGCGAGGAATGGGGCGTCAAAGCCGGTGATGATTTTCAATGGGTGCTCGACCCGATTGACGGCACGCGGGCTTTTATTGCCGGCCTGCCAATATGGGGGGCGCTTATTGCGCTGAATGAAAAAGGCACACCAAAAATTGGCATGATGGACCAACCCTTCACCGGCGAACGGTTTTATGCCATTGACGGCGGCGGGGCTTTTTTGCGTCACCATCAAGACCTGTATCAATTATCGACCCGCGCCTGCCCCGCTTTGAGCCGAGCAACGATTTCCACCACCAGTGTCGAACACCTACCCGCAGCCGCGCTCGACAAATGGCAAAAAATTAGCGCGCAAGCCAAATTAACCCGCTATGGCGGCGACTGTTATGGCTATGCCATGGTTGCCGCTGGCCATGTTGATGCGGTTATTGAGAGCGGGTTAAAAGCCTATGACATCCAAGCGCTGATCCCCATTGTTGAGGAGGCTGGCGGCATTGTCACCAGCTGGAACGGCGGCGATGCGGCGCAAGGAGGCGACGTGCTGGCCTGTGGCGATCGCGCCCTGCACGCCGAACTTTTAGCGCTTTTGGCGTAAATTTGGTTTCGCCTTGGGCCTAGTGACCAGCCGTCACCGATAGATAGAAAGCCTCCACATCAGCAATGAAGGCTTGCCGCGTGGCATCTTTTTCCATTAATAATTCATGCCGCGCCTTGGGGTAAAATTTGCCCCGACCATTTTGCACATGCGCTAACACTTGTTGATGGGCTCGATTATCAACCAATAATTCATCTTCTGATGTGCCGATGAAAAGGGGCACGCTAATGGCGCGCAAAAAGGCCGGTTTCAGGGTCTTTTTCATGGTTTTGAATGTCGTATAGGTCCAGCCTAAACTGCGTCCGCTAATCAATAAACGCGTGTTCGTGCGCCATAATTTATCGCCGCGCGCAAAGCGTTTTTCATCATGGGTAATATTATTAATCGCAGGCCCATCAAGCTGGCGCATGGGCGGATCAATCGGGTTCCAACTATCGCCATTTTTCAGCCTAATCAGCACCGAGGTCACGGCCCAATGGATTATGCGGAAAACAAAGGGAATGCGGATGCCATACATTGGCGCCGATTGTGCCAAAGCGACAAACCAATCAGGGTGCTTATGGGCGGCGCGGAGCGAAATTTGCCCGCCCATACTATGCGCCAGACCGAAATAAGGCGCCGGACAATAAGCCCGCACCAGACGATCATAACGATCTTCTAAATCTTCAACATTCTGGTCGAAGTCATCTAGGTGCAAACGCTCGCTGACGCTGGACTCGCGATCCGATAGACCATGCCCGCGCCATTCCAACAGTGCCACGCAATAACCCAAAGCGGTTAAATCACCGATTGTCTCGAAATATTTTTCTAAAAATTCGGAATAGCCGGTCATGAGCACAATCGTGCCGCGCGGCTGCCCTTCGGGCATAAATACGCCATTGCGCAAAAGCTTGCCATCGCGACTGCGTAAATAACCGACTTGCCCATTGGCCGGCATCGGGT
Source organism: Rhodobiaceae bacterium (assembly GCA_038105345.1). Taxonomy (GTDB): domain Bacteria; phylum Pseudomonadota; class Alphaproteobacteria; order RS24; family RS24; genus JAHEGN01. The sequence continues at coordinate 911 of JAYOCI010000138.1, read as the reverse complement.
TTTCGTCAATCAGGTAAACTTCGGCTGGGGCATCCCATTTTATTTGCTCGGTCATGATTAATTTCCTTTTTATATTACCTCAGTTTAACAGGGGTTTGCCGACAGACAAAACTTTTGACGCTTGATTTTCATTTTGAATCTGGAACACTATGCTCATCAGAAAAGGTGAGGACAATGCATAAAATAAACACTTCCTTTTGGACATCTCGACTCGGATTTATTCTCGCATGTATTGGCGCCGCCGTTGGGCTGGGCAATATTTGGAAATTTCCCTATATGACTGGCACACAAGGCGGCGGGGCGTTTGTTTTAATCTATCTGGCCAGTATTTTTGCCATTGCCACGCCTATTGCGGCGGCTGAATTATTGATTGGCCGCGGCGGGCGAAGCGATGCTGTCTCTTCAGTCCGAAAATTGGCCAGCGACCACCAGCGCAGTGACGTTTTTGGCTGGGTGGGCGGCATTGCCGTGTTCGGCGCCTTCACGCTTTTGACCTTTTACGCCGTCATCGCCGGATGGGTCAGCGCCTATGTTATCAGCGCCGCAACTGGCGGCCTGTCATCGCTGGATGCGCAATCCAGTGGCACGCATTTTTCCAATTTATTGGCTCAACCGAGCAAAATGATAGCCCATCAGATTTTGTTTTTGCTGCTGCTGGCACTGATTTTAGTGCGCAATTTATCAACCGGTTTGGAGCGCGCGAATTTAGTGCTGATGCCCAGCTTGATTTTCATGCTCATCGCCATTGCCATTTACGGCGCTTTGGTTGGCGATATAGAAGCGGCTTTGGCGTTTTTATTCACCCCAGATTTCAGCAAAATCACGCCAGAAGTTGTGCAATCAGCCATTGGTCACGGGTTTTTCTCCGTCGGTGTTGGTGCCGCCATGCTGATTACCTATGGCGCCTATAT
>JAYOCI010000137.1:819-3744 GCA_038105345.1 Rhodobiaceae bacterium | reverse complement strand
CGGGCGATTTGGTGAGCTATGCCCGCGACCATCAGCATGATTTAAGTTCGCTGACATTGGTTGGCGGCGGCGGTGCTGCGCGGGCGCCCGAACAAGTGGTGCGGATCAAACAACATCTCGGCACACGACCCAATACCGGCTGGGGCATGACCGAGACCAATGCCATTGGCACAAATATTGCCGGCGATGATTATATCGAACGGCCGGAAAGCTCAGGCCGCGTGTCAGCGGTCTTAGATATGCGCGTGGTTGACGAAGAGGGTCGGGTTCTGCCCGCCGGCCAACGCGGTGAATTGCAAGTCTCTGGGACATCGGTCATTCGCGGCTATTGGAACCGCCCCGACGCCAATGCCGAAACCTTTGACGGGCCATGGTTGCGCACTGGCGATGTCGCCTATTTTGACGATTTAGGCTTTGTCTTCATTGTTGATCGGATTAAAGATTTGGTCATTCGCGGTGGTGAAAACATCGGCTGCGGCGCGGTGGAAGCGGCTTTGCTCGAACATTCTGCGGTCATTGAAGCCAGTGTTTATGGCGTGCCCGATACGCGCCTTGGCGAAGAATTGGGTGCCACTCTCTATGCCACGCAAGCCATTGATGAAGACGCCTTGCGCGATTTCTTGCGTGCCAAATTGGCAGCTTTCGAAGTGCCGCGTTATATTCACGTGCAAACCGAGGCCCTACCACGTATTGCCTCTGGGAAAATTCTAAAACGTGAGTTGCGCGCGCAAGCCATTGAACGGCTTGGTTTGGCGTGAACACGCCGCCATCAGGTAATGGCGGCGGTCCCAGCTTCGACGTAAATATCGCGTAAATTGCGCTTCAGCACTTTGCCCGTCGCATTGCGTGGCAGGGCTTCAATAAATTCAACGCTGCTCGGCACTTTGAACTTGGCCAGATTTTTAATGCAATGGCCAATCACCGCTTCCTCATCCAAGCTTTGCCCTGGCTTGAGCACCAGAACGGCTTTGCCGGTTTCGCCCCAGCGCTCACTCGGCACACCAATGACCGCCGCTTCGGCGATTTCGGATAATTGATAAAGCACATTTTCAACTTCAGCCGGATAAACATTCTCGCCGCCGGAGATATACATATCTTTGGAACGGTCGACGATATAGACAAAGCCCTCATCATCGAATTTGGCAGCGTCACCGGTTTTCAGCCAATCGCCAGAAAACGTCTTGGCTGTGGCCTCTGGATTATTCCAATAGCCAGGCGTGATATTCGGGCCGCGAATTTGCAATTCATTCTCGTCTTCATCGACAATCCGAATTTCCGTATGCATCAGGCCTTTGCCCGCCGAGCCAATTTTGCGCAAAGCGTCTTTTGGCTCCAGCGACACACCGCCAGGGCTGGTCTCAGTCATGCCCCAACCTTGAGTGAATGGCACGCCGCGGTCGAGCCAGCCTTGCAAAATCGCCTCAGCACAAGGAGCGCCGCCAACGCCGGCGATTTGCACACGGCTCAAATCAGTGCTGGCGAAATTCGGATGCTGCATCATGAATTGATAGGGGGCTGGCACGGCAAATAAATGCGTAACGCCAAGCTCAGCACTATCAATGACCTCAAGCGCACGGCCCGGGTCAAACTCACGCATGAGCAAAATCGTGCCACCTGAGTGCAAAATCGGATTGGCGTAACAATTTAGGCCGCCAGTATGAAACAGGGGCAAAACCACAAGCTGCACCGTATTGCTGTTCACCCCAGCTGGGCTGGCCATATTGACGGTATTATAAAACACCATTTGATGGGTAATCATGGCGCCTTTCGGATGGCCCGTGGTGCCGGATGTATACATGATCATGCACACGTCCTCATGGGTGCTTTCAACCTCATTCAGCGTGTGTTGATTATCCATAGCGTCCTCATAGGAGCTGGCCTCGCCCGGCTCGCAAACTTTCAACCCATGGCCGACATTGCAGCGCTCCAGCAAAGGCTCGGCGACGTCAGCGAAAACATGGTCGTAAACCATCACATCCGGCGTGCTGTCTCCGAGGATATAGGCCAATTCATTGGCTGTTAGCCGCCAGTTTAGCGGCAGGCAAATGGCGCCAATTTTTGAACAGGCGAATTGCACTTCGAAAAACGCCGTGCAATTGCGGATGAGCAGAGCCACGCGGTCGCCCTTTTTAATGCCCTTGGCCTGAAAATGGGCGGCCAAGCGCTTGGCCCGCTGGTTTAATTGTTGATAGGTGCTTTTAACGCCTGTGTCTAAATCATGGATGGCGATTTTATCGGCCCGCACATTTTCGTGTTGGTTGAGCCAATCATAATATTTTACCGGCATTGTGAACTCCCTTAAACGCTAAACAAGGCAAAACTCTAGCTAAAACAGCGAGCGCAGACAAGCGCTCGGCGCGCCATAAAGCGTTTAGGGGATCATAAACATTACTTGCGGATGAAATAGACCAAAGCAAGTATAACCGCCACAGCAACAAAAGCGGCGGGTGTTACCATTTGAACAAAATTAGCAACATTTTCGACGACTGACACGACATACGGGCCAGCCGAATTCCCCAAGAGCAAATAGACAATAATTACCGCAAAGACAAAAGCAGCACCTAATTCGGCAAAGCGAAGAAGGAACTCCTGCAAACGAGCAGTGTATTCTTTAAACTGATCCATTTTCGTCCTCCCTTAATTAATCACATTACTCTTGGGGATGAAGGCTATTAACTACGCTGGAACAATACCAGAATGACGCCAAGAGCAATCAGGCCCGGAAGGCCAGCTGATCCCAATGCGGCAATCAGCGACGTGATATTACCTGCTACATCACCCAGGAATGCCATATTGGCTTGGCCTACAAGTAGGGTAGCGACGATAGCAAGAGCTAAAAGTGAAACGAATACATCCGTAATAGTACTGATCATTTTTTTAATTTGATCCATAAGCTGGAGAGGAGTGACCATCCTGGTTTTAGAA
>JAYOCI010000137.1:0-809 GCA_038105345.1 Rhodobiaceae bacterium | reverse complement strand
CATCAAAAAAAGGCAGTTTCCGAGAGATTTGGTCGATAAATGAAATTAACCGTCTTTTTTGGCATTTTTTACGCAATTATATTTCGCGGAATTCTGAAAACGAATCAATCCAGTGCCAATATGTCGCACATAATGGGGATATGGCTGGTGCGGGGCTGTTTTCGCCACCTCCCCTCGGTCTCATGCATTTGTCGGCTGGCGTGCGGTTTCGCCTGCTTTTGATAAGCCATGTCGCTGGTCTTTGATTTCCTGCAGAAAACAGTTAGACTTTTGAGGCCACAAACAGTGGGTGAAAACTTTATTTTGGAGGAAAAGAAAAATGGAAGAAATCCAAATTTGGAACACTTTTGCTGCGGGGCGTATTGGCAATGCGCTTGGCGTTATTGCGCTTATTATGTTTGCGTGGTTGGCACTGCGCTACGCCAATGCCGTTCGGCAGAGTGGCGAGGCGAATATCATTCACAGACTATTGGGCTCGATATTCGTTCTGACTGGTGGCTTTGCAGGTTTTAATTGGAGTATTGAGTCTCAGAATTGGTATGTTGGCGCGGCGAATGCGCTGAATTCTGTAAAAGCCTCTGGCAATGACATCAGCTCTGAAGCTGCCAATTTCATTGCTCAATATGCGGGTGATCCGGTGACTTTTGCCGGCCCTGTTTCTCTTGCTTTTTGGATTGTGGTTGTGTTGACCGCGCTGATGAGCCTATGGATGCCGAAGAACGGCTAAGCTTTAGTCTCATGGTAATCGTTTATTGGAGGCCGTCCAAGTCTTGGGCGGCCTCTTTGTCGTCGGGCATTGGTTCACTGTG
>JAYOCI010000013.1:0-20392 GCA_038105345.1 Rhodobiaceae bacterium | reverse complement strand
CTATCGCGGCATGAAAGAATATGACATTGCCTTTGATGGTTTTGCCGTGCCGCATTATTGCCGGAGGCCATCAACTGTTTCAGCGCCGGCCCGTCAAAGCCAGGTAGCCCGTCGGCGAAACCCATATCGGCCGGGCGTATGATTTCGCCTTGGCTCATTGGCAGGCCACCAACTAATTGATTGAGATATTCGCCATAGGCGACCAGGGTTAAATTGATTTCAAGCTCACCAAGGCGGTCTGCTTGCTGCATATTTTGGCTATAGGCCGATAATTGCTGCAAGGTCTCAACATAGGTCGCTGCCCATGCGCGTCCGTGGCGGGCAAATTGGCTGTCGGCCAAATCGTTTGGCAGGGGCGCGCGTAGCGCCGCGTGCAAGGCGGCCAATTCTTCTGCAGCGGTTGGTAAAAGCGCGATGAGGGCTTGGGTATCATTGTTTTGTGTCATGGCGGTAATTTACTTGCTTATTACGCTAGTGCAAGGGCGCAAATGTCTCACCCAATATCTCGCCCAATGCCTCGATCAAATGGTCAATCTGAGGCGGGGGAAACCGGCACGGTGATGGGCGGTAAAAGTGACAATAGCTGCTGCTGGCTCATGCCCTGCTGGCGCAAATCGCGAAACCCAAGGTCACCAGCTTGTTTCGATAGTCGGCGGCCGGATAGGTCGCGGATTAACTGGTGATGAAAATAATCAGGCTCGGGCAAATCAAGCAGAATTTGCAGCAAGCGGTGAATGGCCGTGGCCGGTTGCAAATCCTGTCCGCGCGTCACTTGTGTTACCTGTTGCGCGGCGTCGTCAATCACCACTGCTATGTGATAGCTGGTTGGCACTTCTTTGCGCGCGACAATCACATCACCATAGTGACGCGGGTCGACAATATGGCGCTGCGGCTGACCGCTCGACATTTCCGTATAGGCAATGCCTTCAGGGGTTTTTTGCATCGCAAGATCATAGGCCCGCTGCATATTGAGCCGCCACGCATAACTGCCACCGCGCCACATTAGCTCTTGCCGCTGATCTTCAGAAATATCGCGATAAAGACCGGGGTAAACCAGCGCCCCATCGGGGTCGCGGGGCCAAGCGGCGCTGCCTGTCGGACTGGCCTGAATGGCTTGATTGATCTCGCGGCGGCTGGCCCAACACGGATACACAAGCTGCCTATCTTGCAATTGTGCCAGCGCTTGGGCGTAAATCTCAAACCGGCTGGATTGGTGCATGACCGGCGTCGGCCAAGTGATGCCGAGCCAGCTGAGGTCTTGTTCTATGCCATCGACAAAATGTGGTCGGGCGCGTCCGACATCAATATCTTCAATGCGCAGTAAAAATTCTCCGTCATGGGCTTGCGCGCAGGCCTGTCCTATTAGCGCCGAATAGGCGTGTCCGAGGTGGAGCCAGCCATTGGGACTTGGCGCAAAACGTGTAATGAATTTTTGTTTCGCTTTCATTGTCATTATCCATGCTTCATAATTCAGCGCGATGCAAACTTATAAATCACAATCTGATATAGAACGCGCCGTCGCCGCTTTGGCCGCGCAAGATGAAGGCATGGCGCGCGCATATGCTGAATATGGCACACCCCCTTTGCGCCGTGGCAAGATCGGGTTTGAGGGGCTGGTCGGCCTATTGATTAGCCAGCAAGTGTCGACCAAAGCGGCCGAGGCCATTCATCGGCGCTTTGACACACAATTTCCGAATGCCGCGCCGCGCGATGTGCTGGCTGCCTCTGATGAGGTGCTGGCCGGATGCGGCCTATCGCGGCCCAAACAGCGTTATTTACGGGTTTTGGCGCAGGCCATTGAGTCAGGGCAATTGGATATGGCGCGATTGGCCGAGGCGGAAGATGAAGAAATTTACGCCCAATTGACAGCTTTGGTCGGCATTGGGGCATGGACGGCGGATTGCTATTTATTGTTCAACCTCGGCCGCTGCGACCGATTTCCGGCGGGTGATCTGGCCTTGCAGGAAGGATATCGTTTACTCTACAGTCTCAATGCGCGTCCCGATGCCAAGCAATTGGCTGAATTGGCTCAAAAATTTCAGCCTCATCGGGCAGCTGCGGCACGGATGATTTGGCATTTTTATAATGGCGAGCGTGCCAAAGGTAAACTTTTGAACCAGTAAGGTGCAATTTTGCGCCATAATTAAGGTTCAGTATGATTCGTTCGACGTTTCGTTAAAGTGGGCGAAAGGAAAGGGACAATGCAAGCTGCGAGACAAGATGTTGCAGAATTCGTGCAGGCAAAAGCGCCAGACTTACGCAACCCTGAAAGCTGTCCAGCATTGGTCCTAAATGCAGATTTCCGACCATTAAGCTATTACCCGCTCTCTCTCTGGTCATGGCAAGACACGGTCAAAGCAGTGTTTTTGGATCGGGTCAATATTGTCTCGGAATACGAAACCATTGTGCATTCGCCGTCGACAGATTTTGTTCTACCCAGTGTGGTGTCGCTAAGAAATTATGTGAAGCCGCCGCTCTATCCGGCCTTTACGCGGTTTAATGTTTTCCTGCGCGATGGCTTCACCTGCCAATATTGTGGTGCGCCGCAGGAACTGACTTTTGATCATGTGATTCCGCGCCGCGCTGGTGGTCGCACAACTTGGGAGAATGTGGTGGCAGCGTGTTCGCCGTGCAATTTGCGCAAAGGCGGACGCATGCCCAAACAGGCCAATATGATGCCGCGCAATAAGCCGATCCAGCCGACGGTTTATCAATTGCATGAAACAGGGCGCCGCTTCCCGCCCAATTACTGCCATGAAAGCTGGCAGGATTATCTCTATTGGGATACTGAGCTGGAACCTTAGGCCGATTATATTTTCTCAGAAACTGAAATTGCCGTGCGGCAGCCAAAGCGAATGATTTTGGTCATCAGCTCATAGCCGGGCGCTTCGCTGGCCCCTTCATCAAGCGCTGTTTGCTTGTGGGCCGCCTCATCGGCGCGGAATTTTTCAATGGTTTTTTGCAATTCTTCATCGGCGCCACTGGCCGCTAATTCGTCCAATTGGGCGGCATAGTGGGCATCGATTTCGGTTTCCACAGCCGCGGTGCAAGCCATGGCGGCTTTTTCACCCATTAAAGCCGTCGCCGCGCCAAGCGTGAAACCGGCAATATCCCAAAACACGCCCAATGCCGTCGGGCGGATTTGCCGCTCAACGATTAATTTATCAAAATGGCTCAAATGCTCTTGTTCTTGCTCTGCCATGTGACGGATTAAATCAGCGGTTTTTTCCATGCCTTTGATGTTTTCGAAAACCGCTAATTGGCCATCATAAATGCGCACGGCACCATGCTCACCCGCATGGTCGACGCGGATCATTTCGGCGAGACGTTTTTGGCTGGCTTGTGACATGATGTTTTAGTTTCCATTATTTCTAGCGGCAGCATAACCCAAACCGCTGAGGGCGGCTAGGGCGAGGCTGGCGAGAAAATTATAACCAGCCATGGATAGGCCGAATAGGGTAAAAGCCGCTTCATCACAGCGGACGACTTTTTCACTTTGCAGGGCTTGCAAAAGCGCCTGCGTATTATCAGCAAGACCCGTGCCGCCGCCACAGCCTGAGGGGCCAGCCCACCATTGATATTCAACGCCAGCATGATAGGCGGCAAGTCCTGCGCCAATCAGAAAAACCAATCCGGCCAGCGCCAGAAGTGGGGCTGACGAGGCAGGCGCTGAACCGCGCGCCAGCCCACATACCAGCAAAAGCGGAATGGCAATATAATAGGGCCAGCGCTGCTGCAGGCATAAGGCGCATGGCACCAGACCGCCGAAAATTTCACTGGCGAGGGCGGTGCCGATAATGGCGGTGGCGCTGACAATCAGCAGCCAAATATATTTTTCAACGCTGATCTTAATCATTGCCCATACCCCATTATGACGACCAATAAGACAATCAGACCAACCAGCAATAATGACAAAAGGTTGAAATAGCGATCGATGAAATGGCGTATTTGAGGGCCGAAATAATATACCAGACCGGCGACGGCATAGAATCTAATGGCGCGGCCAATGAGGCTGGCGATAATAAAGGGGATTAAACTCAGGCCGGTCAGGCCGCTGGCAATGGTGGCTACTTTGAACGGTAAAAAGCTGATGGCCGCCGCCAATACAATCCACACGCCCCAAATATCGTAAAAACTGGTGAATTTCTCAAAGGCCGCTTCGGCGCCGTAAAAGGCAATGATTGGCGCGCCGACGCTTTCCCATAAAAACACGCCAATGGCATAGCCCAATATGGCGCCAGCGACTGAGGCAAGCGTGCAAATGAGCGCATTGCGCCAAGCGCTGGTGCGATCGGCCAAAACCATGGGAATAAGCATAACATCGGGTGGAATCGGAAAAACTGAACTTTCGGCAAAAGACACGCCCGCCAATCCCCATGTCGCATGGCGGTGGCCTGAGAGAGCGATTGTTTTGTCGTAAATTTTACGTAACATGGGCCGACACTAGCGGCAGACGGCGGAGCTGCAAAGTAGTTTTTCATTTTCGAATCCGCTAGATTGAAGCGATGAAATTAACGCTCCCTCAATTGCCCGACAAAGGCTTGGCGCGCTTGGTGCGCGAGTTGTCAACGCGGCTAGGTCATGGGCTGAAGATTACCGCCATTGGTGTTTTGCTGGGCGTCTTGGTTTCTTTATCGGCAGTGGCTGTTTTCAGCCTGACCGATGGCCTGTTGACCAGCTGGCGACCGGAGGGCGAGATTGGCTATGTCGGCTATACCGGATTTTATCCAATTCTATTTATCGTGCCCGTCGGCGCGGCGTTGATTGTCGGCGTTTTATTGGCTTATTTGGCGCCTGACACGCCGGTTGAATTGGCCGATGTTGTGGCCATTGCCCACCAACCTGATCCGGCTGTGCCGCAAGTCAGTGGCTATGCCAGCATGGTTAAATCTCTTTTATCGGTTGGCTCGGGGGCCTCGGCTGGCTTGTATGGCCCTTTGCTTGTGCTTGGCGCGAGCCTTGCCAGCTCAGTGCGCACATTCTTGCGACTGTCACCGCAACATGCGGAAATGGCTTTGGGCGCTGGCGTGGCGGCGGCAATTTCTGGCACATTTGCAGCGCCTTTGGCGGGTATTGTTTTCGCCCATGAGGTGGTGCTGCGGCACTATAGTTTGCGGTTTTTCGCGCCGGTCACGATTGCCTCGGCCACGGCTTATGTGATCAGCGGCGAAATATTTCCCGGCCACGCCGATATATTGCCTGTGCTGACCACTAAAGACTCAACTGTCGTTGATATTATTATGCTCATCCTGCTTGGTATTTTTGCTGGCCTATTGGCGGTGGTGACCATGCGTCTTCTGGCCAATATGCGGATGCGGGTGCAAGCCAGTGGGCTGCCGATTTGGTTGCGGCCAGTGCTGGCCGCTTTCGGGGTTGGCGTGTTGGCGCATTTGTCACCCTCCATTCTTGGCCCCGGCTTGGATGTCATTGCGATTATCCTGCAGGGCGGTTTGCCGGCCAGTGATTTGGTCTTGCTCACCGGTTTGAAAATTATTGCCTCTTGTTTGTGTTTGGCGCTGTTTTTCCATGGCGGCATACTTGGCCCGAGCCTGTTTATTGGCGCCGGGCTGGGCGGGTTTATCGCCGCCTTATTGAGCGCTTTGGCGCCGCTGACTGGCTATCAGCCTGACGCTTCTTTATTTGCCCTTGCTGGCATGGCGGCGGTGGCCAGCAGTGTCATTGGCGCGCCCTTGGCGATGATTTTAATCAGCCTTGAGCTGGGTCATGATTACAGCGCCACCACGGCTTTAGTGGTGACGATTGTGATTGCTAATCTTTTGTCGTCGCGGCTTTATGCGCGTTCAACCATAGAGCCACAGCTATTGGCCAAGGGAATTGACTTATCTTTGGGGCGCGAGAGCCGCGCTTTGCAGACGACATTGGTGACCGAGATTATGTCATCGGATTATTTGACCCTGCCGGCCAATAGTTCGGTTGGCAAAGCCATTGAGGCCATGGCCGAAGCGCAATGTTCAGAAGCGCATTTGGTCGATGAGAAGGGGCAATGGGCGGGCAAATTATGTCTCTTCCATTTGGTCAATCAAGACCCGCATGCTGCGTGTTTAATTTTGGTCGAGGAATCGCCGCTGGTTTTGCAGGCAAATGAAAATGCTCTGGTGGCGCAAAATGCCATGGTCGACTTTATTGGCGAGGGCGTGCCAGTGCTAGAAAACGGACAATTGCGCGGCATTATTCATGAAGCCGACCTGTTTCGTCATGCCCGCATGGTCACTCGATCTGTCTGGCAGCATGATCATGAAGACGCCCCCATTGACCTGCCGCGTAAAATCGGGCATTAGACCTTTTCGCAAAGCTTATATTTGTTTATACATTGCGAAGGCCCTCGTGGTGGAATTGGTAGACGCGACGGATTCAAAATCCGTTGCCTTAACGGGCGTGTCAGTTCGAGTCTGACCGAGGGCACCATTTCTCAGCTTGTCTTGTTGTCGCGTGCATTGATGATGCCGTTCTCGCGTGATATAATCATGGCTTACGTCGTTTGGAGAATTTGATGAAAAGACCTGGAAAAATTCGTCGTATTGTCACAGCCATCAAAAAACTGGTGCAAGACAAAGAAGACACAGCACAAGTATTTGTGATTTTGGAAGCCTTGGCGGGAAAATCCGGCGAGCGCTCATTCAAACGGTTTAAGAAATCGCCTCATGCGGAAAAAATTCTTTCCGCTAAAAAGCCCCTTATGTCTTATCTGAAAGACCGCAAATGGCTGGCGAGCCTGCCAGAAGGGTCGCTTGGGCAGGCCTATCATAAGTTTACCGAAGTCGAGCAAATCACCGCCGATGGTCTGGTTGAGGCCAGCGAGCAGGGACGCACGTTTGAGCAAAAATTGTCGCAAGAAGCGATTACCTATCAAGAGCGTCAACGTGATGCGCATGATTTATGGCATGTGGTAACCGGTTATGGCCGCGATCCTCTGGGTGAGTTGGCTCTGCTGGCGGTCACTTGGCGGCAGACTGGTAATATCGGCCTATTGCTGATTATTGGCGTTGGTTATCGGGTCACCAGCAAAGCGGCGCCGGGCCTCAAAATCGGTCGTGTGCTGCGCGAAGGATTCCGCACAGGTGCTAAGGCGAAATGGTTGCCAGCGGCTGATTGGGAAACGCTTTTGACGCGTCCACTATCTGAAGTGCGCGCCGAATTAGACATGCCGACCCCTGACCTATACCGCCAAACAGTGCAAAAAATTCCTGAATTGCAAACCCCAAGTTTTGTTGCAGCGGAATAATCCAGCCCAATGAGCAGTTTAATATATGGCATCACCACTTGCGACACAGTTCGCAAGGCGCGCAAATGGCTCGAAGCCGAGGGCATTGACGCGCAATATGTTGACTTACGCAAAGATGGTTTGGCGGCGGCAACTCTTGATCATTGGTTGCAAGCCCAGCCGATGGACGTGCTGCTCAATCGCCGTGGCACAAGTTGGCGCAAATTATCGGATGCCGAAAAAGCCGATGATCGTGAGGCCCATTTAAAGGCTCTTATTCTTGCCAATCCAACGCTTTTGAAGCGGCCGATTATTGAGCATAAGGGGCGCATTACCGTTGGTTTCACCGCCGCTGAGCAAGAGATTTTACGCGGCTGAATTTTTACGCACGCGAAATAATAATAAATCCATGCCCCCTGGGCCGGCGCCCTCGCGGGTTTGTGAGCTTAACAACTCATGGCCATTTTCATTGCAGAAATGCGGCACATCAATCATCGCCATTTTGTCCGTGGCGTGCAATGTCACCTCATCGGCCGCAGCAAGGGCGCGCAGAGCTTTTTGCAGACGCAAAACCGGCAAGGGGCAGGTCAACCCAGTCGCATCAATCAGCATATTAGCTTTCTGATTTGTCTTGCGGGCGGGCCATGGCATATTCCGCCATGCCGGCAAAAAGAGCGGCCGTATCAGGTTTTTCTGAGGCGCCAAATTCATGGAATAATGTCGCGCAATTGACCACCACGCGCTCGCGGTCGCCCCAATCGTCGAACACGCCGAGGGCAATATCAAATGCGGCTTCTTTATAATCCATGCCCGCCTCATAACGCCGACGCGCCTCATTGCGCAGCGTCACCAGATAATGCCGTACTTCCTCAACCCCCTCTTTGGTGGTGATGGGCCCGTGTCCAGGGACAATGGTTTCGACATCCATGGCAATGATCTTGTCGCAGGCATTAATCCAGTTTTGCACCGGCCCTTCCCAAATAATCGGATGGCCGCCAATGAATAGAATATCGCCCGTGTAGACGGTTTTATCAGCCGGCACGTGAACCAGCGTGTCGCCTTGCGTATGGGCTGGCCCGACGTGAATAAGGTGTATGGTTTTGTCGCCCAGTTTAATATCGAGGTCGCCGTCAAATAAAGTATCTGGAATTTTTTGGTCGACCGATTTGAAATCAAAAGGGCCAAAGCAACTGGTCAGATATTTGCCCATATCGCCCAAATCGGGGGCCGCGTCTAGAAACCCTTGCACTAATTCAGGTGGCTCCAGCAACATATGTTCAGCGGTGGCGCGATGGGCGATGATTTGCGCGTCGGGGCAGCAGCAATTGCCATTGCAATGGTCGCCATTATGGTGCGTGTTAATCACTTTATTGATGGTCTTGGCCGCTTTTTCAGCATCGGCATAGGCGGCCAGCATATCTTGCGTCAGTGGCACATCAAATAAAGTATCAACCACCAGAGCTTGGTCATTATCGACAATCAGGCCGGAATTTGACCAGCCCCAACCACCGTCAGGTTGCAGCCATGCATAGGCACCATTGCCGATTTGATGCAGGCCTTTTTCATAGGCAAATTTTGGATGTGCGATTGTCATTCATGCCTCCCGTTTCCGAAAGCTTACCCAGAATCAAAGCCTTTACATAGTCTTTTTCGCGGGTAAAATTCTTACAGGGAGGACTTCACGTGGCAGATTTTACATTGATAGATGCTTTACGCAGCAAAGCCCAAGAACGCGGCGATCATACGGCTTTGGTTTTTCAAGGGCGCGAGACCAGCTATCGCGAATTGGACGCACGCGCCAGCCAAGTAGCGCAATCGCTGCTTAAACAGGGTATTAAGCCGCATGCGCGCATCGCTTTTATGGGCAAAAATTCTGATCGTTATTTCGAATTGCTTCTCGGCGCGCAAAAAATTCGCGCCGTTGTGGTGGGTGTGAATTCGCGCCTTGCCGGCCCAGAAGTGGCCTATGTGCTGAATAATGCTGAGGCCGAAATGGTCTTTGTTGGTGAGGATTTCGTGCCACTTATCGAGAATATTATGGCCGATTGTACCAGCGTGAAAAAAGTTGTGGCGATGAATGGTGGCCATGCGAGCTGGGATGATTTTGAGCAATGGCGAGACGCCAGCGCGGCCGAAGATCCAATGATGCAGGGCGCCATCGACGATGATTTTATTCAGCTCTACACATCTGGCACCACTGGCCACCCAAAAGGCGTGCAATTGACCAATGGCAATATGCAAGACGCTTTGATGCAAGTGCGTGCCGATTGGGGCGAGTGGTCAGCTGATGACCATGTTTTATTATGTATGCCGCTATTCCATATTGCCGGTGTCAATGTGGGGCTGATTGGTCTGCACGCGGGCAGCAAAATAACCATTTTGCCTGATGTTGATCCGGCAGAAATTCTGCGTCTGATTGGCGAAGAAAAAATATCTGTCTTGTTTATGGTGCCAGCGGTCATTCTATTTGTGATGCAGCAAGAAACTCTGGCCACGACTGATTTATCATCCGTGCGTCAGGTGATTTATGGCGCTTCACCAATCGCCGAAGAATTATTAATTCAGGCCTCGGCTGCCTTTAAATGTGACTTCATGCAAGTTTATGGTCTCACGGAAACCACCGGCTGCGCGACCCATTTGCCGCCCGCCGATCATGATCCGGCGCGGGGCAAATTGCGCTCTTGCGGCAAGCCCAATACTGGCGTCGATATCCGCATTGTCGATGAAAATGGCAAGGATGTGCCGCAGGGCGAAGTCGGCGAAATTATCATGCGCGCCAAGAGCAATATGAAGGGCTATTGGAATAATGATGCAGCCACCAAAGATGCCATTCGCGATGGCTATTTCCACACTGGCGATGCGGGCTTTCTAGATGATGAAGGTTATGTGTTTATTCACGACCGCGTGAAGGACATGATTGTTTCGGGCGGTGAAAACGTCTATCCGGCGGAAGTCGAGAACGCCTTATTTGCCCATCCACAAATTGCTGATGTGGCGGTGATTGGCGTGCCCGATGAGCGCTGGGGCGAAGCCGTTAAGGCCTGTGTCGTTCTAGAAGCCGGGGCTGAGGTGCAAGGGCAGGATATTATTGATTGGGCGCGTGAGCGCATTGCCGGATATAAATTGCCTAAATCGGTTGATTTTGTTGACGCCTTGCCGCGCAATCCGTCGGGTAAAATTCTGCGCCGCGAATTGCGCGAGCCATATTGGGAAGGTCACGAACGCCGCGTCGGCTAGGCTTTGGCGGGTATCGTCAAACGGGCCGACACTTGGGCGCATTGGCGTTGCTTTTCAGCTTCCGACCAAGCGAGCTTCTCGGCCATATAATCGGCGATTATGTCTATTTTCGCGGCTGAAATATCGCCGGTCTGGCCGTCGATCAATCGGCGTAAAATCACGTCCTCAAGGGTTTGTGCCATTTCATGTTGAATGGCGAAACTGACGCGCGCCGCTAGGAGCGGATCTTTCAGCTTGCTCAGTCCGACCGGTTTTTGAGCCAAAAGCTCGGGCAGTAAACGGCCATAAAGGCGCACGAGACTGTCCAATTCATCGGTCTTCAGCGTTGGATATTCGGCCCGCATTTGGTCCATAAAATCAGCTAAATTTTGGCGCGGCGTGCAGGCCAGCAGCGTGTCTTTGGTTCGGCATATCGTGCCTTCAAAGCCCAAACGGTCGCTGACCAAATCGACAATTTCTTCAGCCAGACGACGGCTGGTTGTCCATTTTCCGCCCAAGGCCGAGAACAGACCGGCTGGCCCATTTTGGTTTTCATGATCAACAATTTCACTGCCGCGACTAAGCCCATAAGTGCCACTGTTAGGGGCTGCTGGATCGGCCACCAGTGGGCGCAAACCGGCATAAGCATAATCTATATCCTCGACTGTCAATTCCAGTCCCGGCAGGGCTTGATTGGCTTTGCTCAGCAATTGTTCAATATCAGCGAAATCTGGCGTCACCTTATCAGGGTCGCCATCGTAAAATGTGTCCGTGGTCGCAAACAGGCTTTTGCCTTGCCACGGTATAATGAACAAATGTTCATCGCCAATCGGTATGGCCAGAGCCGTGCCACGTGTGACATCGCGGGTTAGAAAATGAATCCCTTTAGAGCGCACGAGTTTTTTCGGCGGCGGGCCATCTAGCGCAGTCTGCATGACCATATCAGCCCATGGGCCAGCCGCATTGACCACGCAATCGGCGCTTATATTGGCTGTTTGTCCGGTCAATTTATCATTCACACGGGCACCGATAATGCGCCCTTCTTCGGTCATAAAATCGGTCGCCTCAACATAGTTTATCACCTGCGCGCCAGCCTCATGGGCGGTGCGCAAAATAGCCAGACACAGGCGTTCCGGCGAGAGCATTTGCGCATCGTGATAAATCATACTGCCGGTCATATTATGGCGCTGCAAATGCGGCATCAGACCCAAGGTTTGGGCAATATTCAGCGAACGATAGCTGGGCATACGCTGCATTGCATCCATGCCGAAATTGCGCCCAAAGGCCAAGAAATCATAGGCCAAAAGCCCAAGTCGGATAATGAATTTGCTTTGCATCCGCTTTTTATAAGTCGGCAGAAGAAACGGCAAAGGGCGCACCAGATGTTTGGCCACACGCTGCCAGACGCGCCGCTCGCGCAGACCTTCGCGCACGAGGCCGACCTCGCCATTGACCAAATAGCGCAAGCCACCATGCATGAGTTTCGACGAGGCGGCCGAGGTGGCGCCGGAGAAATCGGCTTTTTCAACCAAGCCGACGCGCAGACCACGCAGGCTGGCATCAAGCGCAATCGAGGCACCAGTTGCCCCGCCGCCAATGACCAGCACATCAAAATGGGTCTGTGACAAGGATGCGAAATCTCTTTGCATGGGGTGAAGCATAAACCAACCTTTGGGGCGGCCAATCGGCCTGCTTGTTACGAGAATAGCAAGAGTATAGACTAAAATTCATATTTTAGGGGGAGAGAAAATGCCGCAAGTCTTGGCCAATGATATCAGCCTTTACTATGAACACCGCAAGCCAGCCAAGGCCAGCGGCGCAGCGCCCTTGATCTTAATTCGCGGGCTTGGCACACAGCTTATTCAGTGGCCGGAAGCGTTTCTGAATTATTTTCTCGATCTGGGGTTGGAGCTTATTTTATTCGACAATCGTGATGTCGGTTTAAGCCAAAAACTAGATGCCGCAGGGGTGCCCGATATTGGCGCTTTAATGGCGGGCGCTAGTTCCGGTGCGATGTTTCCAGTGCCCTATACGATTGCTGATATGGCGCAGGATGTGATTGCTCTGATGGATGAGCTGGATATCGACAAGGCGAATATTTTTGGCATGTCATTGGGCGGCATGGTCGCCCAGCATTTGGCATTTTCGCATGGCGCGCGTATGGCTCATGTGATTTGCGTTATGTCGTCATCGGGCAATCCGGATTTACCGCCGCCAGACGCTGGCGCTTTGGCACCGAGCGGGGCTGAGGATGAAGCAACTTTAATCAATGAGTTAACCGCCAGCCTTGGCCAATTTATGAGCCCAGGGTTTCCGACGCCAGAGGCTGATCGTCGTGCTTTGGCGGCGAAAATCATTGCCCGCAATTATCATCCGCAAGGGGTTATTCGGCAAATGGCCGCGGCTTTGGCCGATGGCAGTCGGGTTGAGCGTTTGAAAACCATCAATGTGCCTTTCATGGTGATTCATGGGGATAGCGACACATTATTGCAGCCGGTTTGTGGTCAAGACATTGCCAATCATGTGCCCAATGCGGCATGGCTATTGGTCGACGGCATGGGCCATGATATTGGCCCGGGGCTAGAAAATGTCATAGGGCCAGAAATCGCCAAATTCTTGAGCCTTGCTTGACCCGAAGCCTTGCTTGACAAGGAGCGGGCTACATTGTGATATGCGCGTCACATTATAAATGATGCAAATTCAGAGGAGCAGAAAATGTCTGTATGTATCGTTGGCTGGGGCCACACAAAATTCGGTAAATTGGAAGATCAAGGCTTGGAAGATTTGCTGGTCGCAGCGGCCAATGAAGCCATGGCTGATGCTGGTGTCGGGCCGGAAGATATTGATGCGATTTATGTCGCTACTTTTAACGCCGGCATGTCGGAACAAGATTTTATTTCGTCCATGGCCTTGCAGGTCAGCGATGCCTTCCGCTTTACGCCATCGACACGGGTTGAAAATGCTTGTGGTTCGGGTTCGGCAGCGGTTTTTCAGGCAGCTAATTTAATTGAGGCCGGTCGCGCCCGTCGGGTGTTGGCGATTGGCGTTGAAAAAATGACGCATTTGTCGAGCGCCGATGTGGGCCGTTGTTTGTCACGCGCCAGCTATATGCCGGAAGAGGGCGATCAAGGTCTGACCTTCCCGGGTATTTTTGGCGTTGTGGCCGGAAAATATTTCCAAAAATATGGCGACCAAAGCGATGCCTTGGCGCAGATTGCGGCGAAAAACCATAAAAATGGCTCGGTCAATCCTTTGGCGCATATGCAAAAAGATTTCGGTTTTGATTTCTGCCGCGCCGAATCTGAGAAAAACCCGATTGTCGCCGGCCCTCTGAAGCGCACTGACTGCTCAATGATTTCAGATGGCGCTGCGGCGATTGTTTTGTGCGATGAGGAAACCGCGCAAGACCATGATAAAGCGATTGCTTTCCGCGCCCGCCAACAGGCCAATGACTTTTTGCCAATGAGCAAGCGCGATGTCACCGCCTTTGACGGCCCAGCCACGGCTTGGCGCAATGGTTTGGCTGAAGCTGGTGTGACGCTGAATGATTTGAGCTTGGTCGAAACCCATGACTGCTTCACCATTGCCGAGCTTATTCAATATGAAGCCATGGGGCTTGCTGAAGCTGGCAAGGGCGCCGATGTGCTGGCCGATGGCACGGTTTATAAAGACGGCAAACTGCCGGTGAACCCATCAGGCGGGTTGAAAGCCAAGGGCCATCCGGTTGGCGCCACAGGCGTTTCCATGCATGTGATGGCGTCGCGTCAATTGATGAATGATGCCGGTGAGATGCAGGTGAAAGACGCCAAATTGGCTGGTATTTTCAATATGGGCGGCGCTGCCGTGGCAAATTATTTGTCTATTCTTGAGCGGGTAAAATAAGCCGGTCACGGACAAAAGACCCCTTACAAATACATCCTACAAATACAAAGAGCGCGGCATGCCGCGCTCTTTTTTGTTCTATGTTGGGTGTTTATTTGGAGGCTTGCTTCAAATAAGCAATGACATCTTGGCGTTGCGAGTCTTTGCGCAAACCGGCAAATGCCATGCGTGTGCCCTTCACGGCTTTGCGTGGATTGGCCAGATAAGTGTCCAATGTGGCCTCATCCCAAACTTTTGCGGTTTCGGCGAAAGCCTCCATGCCTTTGGAATAATTGTAATCTGAGAGGGCGGCAATTTCGCGGCCAACAATGCCGTTTAATTGCGGACCGACGAGGTTTTTCGCATCAGCACCGACAAGGTGGCACGACACGCATTTTTTGAACACTTTAGCGCCTTTTTCAGCATCGCCAGCCGGATAAGGTGCGGCAAAGGCAAGGCAGGGCGTTAAAATCAGGGCCATCAGGGCCAGCGACTTTTTCATTGCGATCTCTTTCTGTAACTATTTGATTGCTGTCTAAAATGTTTTCACACGCTTGCCAAGCGATATGCTGTCGCAGGCGGCGCGGTTAAGGCACCAGCCATTGCAATTCAGGCTCGCCATTTTGAAAATCAAACAGCGCCCGCCGGTGGCCTCGGGCCGCCAAATAAAGCCATTCCATGGCGCGTATTTGGGCACTAATCGGCACAAAAAAATCGCGCCCGTCATTAGTTGCCGACGCATCAAAGGTGACATCATTGGGTTCTTGTAGAACCGAGCCGGGCCCTTGAGTCACTTGGTAACATTCGCGGCTCATCGGGCGCGTGGCGGCCCATGCGGCTTCCAACTCATCGCCTGACAGGGGCTGCAAATGCACACTCAAGCGCAATTGAATTTTCGCCTGAGCGTCATAAAAATGCATGGCAGCATTGGGGTTTTGCGCCAATTGCGCAACTTTCGACGAGCGCGTGTCAGTGTGAAAGCGCAAACGCCGCGCTTCCGGTTCGCAAGCGCGCAACACAACAGTCCGCATGTGCGGTTGGCCATTGCCATCGACAGTGGCGACGGTTGGCGTATGAAACGGCGCGCGCGCGTCTTTTACGCCGCGGCTCAGCATAGACCAAGCATAGGCGCAACTGTCTTGCAGGCTGTCATAACACGATAAAAGCGGCGGCCCGCGCCGCTGCTGGTCAGGTTTTTGATCGAATGGCACATCACTCATAACCCACATATAGCCCGCTGGCGCTTGTTGTCTAGGGGGCTGGTGATCCCGGGTGGATTCGAACCACCGGCCCCCAGATTAGGAATCTGGTGCTCTATCCAACTGAGCTACGGGACCAAACTGCTGATAGCCTATCGCAAAAACCGCACGAAATGAAGTTGAGGGCGTGACATTTTGCCATTCGCCGAGGCGCCAAAAGGCTAGCGTCGATGAAGGCAACTGGTTAAGCTAGCGAGCAAATGACGGGAGAGCGACATGACAGCTGTAGATCAAAAACAACTGCAAGAGTTTAAGCAACAAGCCGAAGCATGGTTTGCTGAAAATACGCCGCGCGATGTGGATTTTATGCTGCCCTTGACCTTTATGGAGGTCGGCACAGATCAGCAATTCGAATTTTTGCGCGCTTGGCAAAATAAAGTCTATGAAGCCGGCTATTTGGGCGCCCATTGGCCGAAAGAATATGGCGGTGGCGGCCTCGATCGGGCGTTTCAAGATGTTGCAACCAAAGCCATGGCGGCCGAACGCACGCCGATTATGCTCAATGCCATCGGCCTGAATTGGACTGGCCCGCTTCTGCTCGACCGCGGCTCAGAAGAAGAAAAGAAAAAATATATTAAAGGCATTTTGTCGGCCGAAGAAATTTGGTGCCAAGGGTTCTCTGAGCCTGATCACGGCTCTGACCTCGGCAATGCGCAAACCCGCGCCGTCCGCGATGGCGATGAATATGTCATCAATGGCTCAAAAATCTGGACAACACAGGGCAATTACGCCGATTATATGATTTTGCTGGCCCGCACCAATCCGGAAGCGGAAAGCAAATATAAAGGCCTGAGCTTTTTCCTATCGCCGATGAAAGGGCAGGGTATTCAGACCGTGCCAATTCGTAAATTGACCGGCGAATATGGCTTTACCCAAACATTTTTCGACAATGCCCGCATCCCTGCCGCCTGCCTTATGGGGCAAGAGGGCGAGGGGTGGTTGATTGCCATGCAGACATTGGAATATGAACGCGGCGCACGTTCCGGTCAGGCCGGCGGCCATGTGATGATGTCAGCCGACCCTGCCGATATTCTCGAATTGGCGCGCCATGCGCAAATCAATGGCAAGCCAGCCATTGAGGATCCGGCCATTCGTGAGGAATTAGTGGCTCTGATGACCGAAGCACGGGCTTTGGGTCTGAATAGCCGCCGCGATAAAATTCAACCTCTGGCGCAAGACCGGCCAATGTCGCTGGCGCTGGGAAGCAAGCTCGCCAGCACTGATTTTTATCAGCGCCTGAACGCTTTTGCCATTGCCATGCAAGGCACGCGCGCGGCTTATTATGTTGATGATCCGCAAGCCCATGACAATGGTGTGTGGCAGCGTGGTTATTTGAATAGTTTCTCGGCCACTATTGGCGGCGGCACGTCGCAAATTCAGCGCAATATTATTGGCGAACATGTTTTAGGCCTGCCGAAAGGCTAAACGACGGCGACACTAGAGGAGAGACTGATGTCAGCTTTAATTAATGCGGGCCTGACCCCGAGTATTGGACTGAGCGAGGAACAAGCGCAATTGATTGATATTGCGCAGAATTTCTGCCGCGATAAATCGCCGGTCGACCAAGTGCGCAAGCTGCTGGATGACGATACAGGATTTGATCCGGCAGTATGGCAAGAAATTGCCGAACTCGGCTGGTTGGGTATTGGCGTGCCGGAAGAATTTGGCGGCATTGGCCTTGGGCTTGGCGAGTTAGTGCCAATTGTCGAGCAAATGGGCCGACAGTTGATGGCCTTGCCCTTTGTCTCAACGATTATTGCCTCGCAAGCCATTTTGCACGCTGGCACTGGCGAGCAGCAGCAAAAATATTTGCCTGCCCTAGCGAGTGGCACGGCGGCAAGTATAGCGCTATGCGAAGAAAACGCCGATTGGGATTTAGAAAATATCACCTGCACGGCCAGTCAGACCGATCAGGGGCTGGTTTTGTCGGGGCGTAAATTTCTGGTCACTGACGCGACGCAAGCCGAGCTGCTGATTGTCTCGGTTCGCTATGACGACAAGCCGGCTTTGGTGATTGTGCCACGCGCGGCTTTTGCTGAAGGGGCGATTAGACGCGAGAAAATCATTGATGATACGCGTCGTTCATATGCTGTTGATTTGACCGGTGTGTGTGTCGATGCTGATGCTTTGATGGAGCCGTCAAAAGCTGCCGAAGCCTTGGCTCATATTGAATTGGCCAGTTCCTTACTATTGGCTGCCGAAATGGTCGGCGGTGCTTATAGCGTTATTGATTACACGCTGGATTATCTCAAAACCCGCAAGCAATTCGGCAAGCTGATTGGTAGTTATCAGTCATTGAAACACACAATGGTCGATGCTCACATGGGCTATGAGCGGGCTCGCTCGCATTTATATAGCGCCGCTTATCTGTTTGATCAGCAAGGCGAGGGTGAAGTGGCTGTGCGTATGGCCAAAGCCGAAGCCAATGAGGCGTTTTCTTTTGCCGCTGATCGCGCCATTCAGTTTCATGGCGGCTTCGGTTTTACCTATGATTGCGATGCACAATTATATCGCCGTCGCGCTATATGGTGTTCCGCCTTACATGGCGACGCCCGCTATCACCGGCGCAAATTGGCTGATTTAATGCTGTAAACCATTTGCTTTTGCGGATGGCTCTTGAAAAAAATCCTGGCTTCAAGGAAACTGGAGTCAAAAGGAGAAAAGCATTGCCTTCCCTAAGCTATCACGAGGTGAGAAAAACCGGCGCGTCCTTTAAAAGCACGCCGACATGGCTGCTGGGAGTTTTTCTTGCGCTGTTTCTGACCGCTTGTGGGGCACCGCAAATTGACCCGCAAAAAGAGGTCGAGATTGGTGCCCGTCTACATCCCAAAATCATTCAACAATATGGTGGCGTGTATAATGATGCGCGGGTAAAGGCCTATGTCGAAATGGTGATGCAGCGTATCGCCAAAGCGTCAGATAATCCCAACCAAGCCTATCGCATTACCGTTTTAGACACGCCCATCGTCAACGCATTTGCTCTGCCGGGGGGCTATACATATGTCACCCGCGGGCTATTGGCACTGGCCAATAGTGAAGCTGAATTAGCTGGTGTAATCGGCCATGAAATTGCCCATGTGACGGCCCAGCATAGCATCAAACGCCAGTCTACGGCGCAAGGGGCGGCGGTATTGGCGACCGTATTGGGCGCGGTGTTGAATGCCAATAGTGGCATTGATCCCAATGTCACCAGCGATTTGATCAATATAGGCGGCGGCGCTTTGCTGGCTGGTTATAGCCGCGAGCAAGAATATGAAGCGGATAATTTGGGCATTGCTGCTTTGGCGCGAGCCGGATATGAGCCGCATGCGCAGGCCGATTTTCTGGAATCGCTTGGCCGCTATGCTGCTTATCAAACTGGCAGTGGCGTGAAAAACTCGACCGGCTGGTTTGATAGCCACCCCAACACCAGTGATCGTGTTGATAAAGCCAATGAAAAAGCCGATGCCAAGAAATTACCAACCAGCACGCAAATTGGTGTGGCGCGCTATTTGTCGGTGATTGATGGGCTGCTATATGGCGATGGGGTCGAGCAGGGCGTGGTAAATGGCCGTCTTTTCGCGCATCCTGATTTGCGGATTTCGTTCAAAGTGCCGCCCGGATTTCAAATTACCAATACACCGGATAAGGTCATCGCCGAGCATAAGGTCGGCGTGAAGATTATTTTTGACGTCGCGCCGCTTCCCAAAGGGCTTGGCCTTAAGGAATATGTCGCCGATGTTTGGGGCCCGACTGGTCATATTGGCCGCGCCCAAAAAACAGTAATTGACGGGCGCGCTGCGGCTATGGGCAAGGTGCAAACCAATCAAGGCGTGGCCCATTTATTGGCCATTGATTATGAAGAGGACAAGGTTTTCCGCTTTGGCGTCATCGCCCCGTCGCGACAACAAAGCAATGCGGAAAGCGCCTTTGCCAGTCTCCGCCAGAATATTAATTTCCTCAGCCAAGCGGCGGCCAAAGCCATTAAGCCTTTGCATATATCGGTTATTACGGTTCAAACAGGCGATAGTATCGCCAGCCTTAGCCGCTTGATGGACGAGGGTGGCAGCAAGAAGCAACAATTATTCATGGTGCTGAACGGCTTGAAAGATGGCGACATAATTGAACCGGGTCAGCGGCTCAAACTGATTACTGATTAATTAAATCAGTCCGGCTTGTTGCGGGTCACCATTGGTTTTTTCGAGCAAAAGACTTTTCAATTTGCCCAATGCCTCATGCTCAATCTGGCGCACGCGCTCTTTGGAAATGCCCAATTCATCACCGAGGCGTTCCAAGGTCACGGTTTCCTCGCTGAGGCGCCGTGACCGAATAATAACAAGCTCGCGTGGGTTGAGGTTTTCGAGCGCATCACTAATCCAGTTTCTGCGCTGATGCGAATCCAATTTGTCGCTCACTTCTTCATCTGGCAAAGCGCGGTCACAGACCAAAAGATCTTGCCATTCAGTGACATTGCCGTCGCCGGTTTGGTCTGAAATCGTGGCGTTCAAAGAGCGGTCATTGCCCTCCATACGCCCTTCCATACGTTCGACATCTTCGACTCGCACGCCCAATTCGCGGGCGACATAATCGCGGCTTTCACGCGTCATATTGCTGCCAATATCGTTAATTTTTGCCCGCAGACGGCGCATATTGAAAAATAGCGATTTTTGCGCAGCTGTCGTGCCGGTTCGCACAATCGACCAATTGCGCAACACATAATCTTGAATGGCTGAACGAATCCACCAGCCGGCATAGGTTGAGAAACGGACTTCGCGATCAGGATCAAAGCGATTTGCCGCCTGCATCAGGCCGATATTGCCTTCTTGAATGAGGTCAGCCATTGGCAAGCCGTAAT
>JAYOCI010000136.1:1604-3869 GCA_038105345.1 Rhodobiaceae bacterium | reverse complement strand
ATTCTATTGAGGTCAGCGGATGATTGATTGACTGGCTTCATCCGTTCGCTAAATACTTTAACCAACCTAAAAGTTGTCAATTGTTCTTGGTTGAAATGCTCTGGTGGCCGCTCTCCCGCTTCGCCTTCGCCAGCCATCACAAAACGGCTTCGCGAATTATGAATAGCTTCGCGGTGTTCGGTTAAAATGATTAACAGTCTGCGACCAATGTCCCGATCATTCTCCGCTGCTAATTGAGTTTTCCACTTCGAAACTTCAAGCCTAGCAATACATAGGGCAGATAATGTAACAAAAAGTTGGCCGTATTGGGCACCTAGATGGGCTAATTCAAGGTAAGACCACACAAAATATCCTTCCGGCGGAATACCCGCTCTATTGTTGTTCCAGGGGACACGAAGGACGCAACGGTACTAAATCAAAATAGACCAAATGATTACGACTTAAAATCAATTTGGGCGGACTGCCAATTCGTTATTGTTTTTTGGGGGCTGGCGTCATCCACTAGTCGCATATCTTTTATTTTTCTTCCTTAGTGTAAGATATGCCGATTGGTGAAGCAAACACAAGGCGGCCATTGCGGAACAAATCCCCCGCTTTGCGCCACTAGTGCCCCTTGACAATATACCCCATGGGGGTATATATCTATATTGGATATAGTGAAGAGGTAATAACAATGTATCCATCGCATAAAGCGCATTTAGGTAAACTCAACCGCGTTTCCGGCCAGCTTGAAGGCGTCAAACGTATGATCGATGACGGCAAACATTGTGTCGATATCATGACGCAGATGCGGGCCGCGCGTAGCGCATTGAAAGCTGTGGAGCTGGCGGTGCTCGAAACCCATATGAAATTCTGCCTGGATAAGGCAAGCCGCCATAGTCCCGACGAAAACAATATGAAAGCCATTGAGGAAATCGTGACGCTCCTTAAAAAATATGAATAGGAGAAAAAACATGCAGAAGCCAAGCTGCTGCCATCATGAAGAAAAACCAATCGTCCCCTCATGCCATGACGAAGATGGCCATGGTCATAAAAAAACCTTTGATTTTTTATTATGGGGCTCATTGGTTGGCGTTAGTTTGCTTTTTGTATTGGCGGTATTTTTACCTGACTATATTGCCGCCTATCCTTGGTTAGAGAAAATGGCCCATACCGCCCACCATATGGTTCAAGCCATGTGGTGGGGGGTTGCTATTGGGGCGGTGTTTATCGGTGTTTTGTCAAAAGTGCCACGAGAATTCGTCATGTTCTTGCTCGGCAAAGGGGGAACAATAACAGGGCTTTTGCGCGCCACAGGTGCCGGTGTGCTTCTGGATTTATGCTCTCATGGCATTCTGATGGTCGCAACAAAGCTCTATGAGCGTGGCGCCAGCGCTGGTCAGGTCATTGCCTTTCTTCTCGCCAGCCCATGGAATTCCTTTTCCCTGACATTGGTGCTTATCGGTTTGATCGGCTTGCAATGGACTATGGCATTTATTGTTCTGTCTATGCTCATCGCCCTCATCACGGGCTGGATATTTGACCGCCTAGTGGCGATAAATATATTGCCCGCAAACCATAATGACGTGTCCTTGCCGGATGGTTTTCAATTCTGGCAAGAAAGCCAAAGCCGCCTGAAAACGACAAGTTTCAACCTATCGTTTTTTAAGGATATCGCGATTAGCGGTATTAAAGATTCACGAATGGTCGTGCGCTGGTTGCTGTTTGGCATTTTGCTGGCCGCCGCTTTGCGGGCGCTGCTTGATCCATCACAGTTTGAACAGTACTTCGGCCCGACAATGTTCGGCCTTATGATCACCGTCTTCGTGGCCACAGTTTTGGAAGTATGTTCCGAAGGCTCAACGCCCATTGCCGCCGATATTCTCACGCGCGCCAAAGCGCCGGGAAATGGTTTTGCCTTCCTGATGGCGGGTGTGGCCACTGATTATACAGAGATTATGATTTTGAAAGACACGGCGAAAAGCTGGCGACTGGCGCTGTTCCTGCCTTTGATAACCGTGCCGCAAGTGCTCATCGTCGCATGGCTAATCAATAGCTTAGCTTAGGCCAAGCCGCATCCGCTGCTGGCGGTTACCAGCTTATTGCTTGGCCGCCGAGATTATTTGGTGTGGCGCTTACAAGACCATTGTCTCACGCGCCAACACCATCATCGCCTCACTCGGTGGCTTCGTCGCGTTTTTCCGCGGCGCGCTCACGCGCTTCCTGACGACGCTCCTGAGCATTGGCGCGTTTTTCGGCGGCTTGTTCGCGTTTTTCCGCCGCACG
>JAYOCI010000136.1:0-1504 GCA_038105345.1 Rhodobiaceae bacterium | reverse complement strand
GCGGCTTGTTCGCGTTTTTCCGCCGCACGTTCACGCGCCTCTTGACGACGTTCTTGAGCCGCGGCGCGTTTCTCGGCCGCTCGCTGGCGTTTTTCTGCCGCACGCTCACGCGCCTGAGCAAACTTTTCGCCAGCTTGCTGGCGGGTTTCCTCAGTCACTTGGTTGGGGGATTGCACAACATCCTCTACGGCGTGGGCATGGATGGATGTTGCAGCGAAACTGCCTATTATTGCGGTTATGAGTAGTCTGTTTTTCACTTGAGTTCTCTTTTTTTTATTATCAACGTGATGCGACGAGAATAGAAATTTTGTCGCAAAAATTCAAGATTTTAATATTTTTCGGCCGCCAGAAATATAATTTGCCTTACGCAAGCCGCGGGCGCTGGCGATGGGTCGCCATGTAAAAACGGCGGGTCAGTGCCCGCCGTCTCTCACTCATGAAGCTGTCAGATTTAGTATGGATGTGTCACTGAGCGAGAAATCCATACAGCACGGCTATTTCTATATGGCAGAAGGGCAGCGCTGGCAGCATCAGATGATGCGGCACGTGAAGGCTGAGCTTGAGCCGGTGCTGGGCTTGCATAGCTTGGCGCTGGTGCTGACGCAGCTGGCGCATAGCTTGATGATCTGCGGCTTTCGCGTTCTAAACCGCCGGCCAATGCGGCAGATGTCATCAGCAGCGTGCTGGCAACCAGAATGGTGGTTTTTTTAGACAGATTAAACATAAATATTTCCTTTATTTCCTTTGTCACGGATTAGCTCCGCACTTGTTTTTATTGGATACGAATAAGTACAAATTAAGGCAATTAAAAATTAGCAACTATAGGCTGGCGGCGCAATGGCTCAATTTGGCAGCCGCATGTCGTTATTATAATAATCCCGCAACAGGTAAAACGCTGGCTTGCGATTGCCATTCTCGTCGATCAAACCTTTGCGGTTATAATAATCCTGAATGCCCGCCAATGGCCGCAACATGGCGCGGAAATCTTTCAAAATCCACGGCGACAAGCCCTGCACTTGATCACTTTTTGACAGCATATCCAATTGCGCTTGATAGACCGCCAGCTGATAGTCCTCCGACCAAATATGATTATCGGCGCTGCGCCGACCAAATTTAGCACCGGCGCCAAATTCAGAAATATGAATCGGTTTGTCATAGCTGCTGGCGATTTTCAAATCGGCCATGAATTCCAGCATCAGCGGCCGTAAAACCGCTTCGTCAACACCCATTTGGCGGGCCAAAAGGGCAGAATAATACCAACCGAAATATTGATTATAGGCAATGATATCCGTGTATTCACCAAGCGGGTCGGTGATGGTCATTTGATAGCCATCGCTGGCTGACGGGGCAAAATAACCGGCTTGGTCAATCACCGCTTGAAAGCGTTTCTTATCTGCTTCTGGCACCTCATCCGAGGCCAGCCCACGAGCTGCAAGGCGCGCTGCAATCAGGGCAAAATCAGGTCGCGATCCCCCCAAAAGCGCCGCACTGACCAGACGCGTAT
>JAYOCI010000135.1:0-3871 GCA_038105345.1 Rhodobiaceae bacterium | reverse complement strand
CCGGCGCATCTTCAACCAATAAATGACCGCCCGACAACATGGCCGCCAAAGCGAGGCGAACTTGTTCTTCCTTATCGCGCACCGTCACCAAAACAGCACTGACCACATCGGCCAGACGGGCAAGGTCAGGCGTCTCACCGACCAGCTTTTCTTCAGCAGCACTCATAAGCAACCTATGACTTCAAAACTTGATACTCAATATAGCTTAATGCGGATGATTGCATAATCAAACTTGCTTTTTTGTCCGCGATAACCCAGTTTCTGCCTATGAGTGAAAGCGATTTTGCCCCGCCTGTTGCCCCCGTGCCGATTGTTCATTGCCGCCACTGTCGGTTCTGGGATGCGCATATGATTGCGCGCCCGACCCGAACACCGGAAGGCCTATGTCGGCGAAAGGCACCTGCTCCCGCTATTGTAGCGGAAGAGGTCGATACAGGCACCAGCTGGCCAAAAACATTTGAAGATGATTGGTGCGGCGAAGGCGAACCTATTGACCCAGTCGGATAAACAGGTTTTTAACGGCCTGCCAAATCACCAGCCGAGAAGATGGGCAGATAAAGCGCAACCACCATTGCACCAATCAGACCGCCAACAAAAACAATCATAACTGGCTCAATAACAGTTGATAGGCCTTCAACCAGCGCATCGAATTCTTCTTCGTAATAGTTGGCTATAGCATTAAGCATCTCTTCCATATTACCGGTCCGTTCGCCAACCGCGATAAGCTGGGACAGCTCAACTGGGAACACTTTCTCTTTAGCAAAAAGGGACGATAATTCGGCTCCAGTCATAACATCGCGTTTGACGCGGTTAAAGGCATTCATGAAATGCATATTGGTGGTCACGGTAGAGGCCACAGTCAAGGTGTCCAGCACGCTGACACCTGCGGCAAAAAGATTGGCCATGAGAAGCGATGAGCGCGCCACCACGGCCATCATGATAATACCGCCAAATAGCGGCAATTTGAGCAAGAGAAAGTGCCATAAATAGCGATAGGGCCGCACATATTTTGTCATTAAGCCATGAAATGTTATGGTACCGAAAATCACAGCGAATACACTAATCACATTTCTGATATCGGCAATCCAATTACTGGCGTCAACAATGGCTTGCGTAGGGCCAGGCAGCGCAATTCCCATGCCGGCATACATTTCTTGGAATGTCGGCACTACATTGGTAAGCATGAAAATAGAAATGCCAATTGATACAGTAATCAACGTTACCGGATAAAACATCGCTGATTTAATACCGGCCCTAATCTTTTGCTGTTTTTCTAGGATCTCAACCAGCTTTTCGATAAATTTATCGAGCTTGCCCGAAACTTCTCCAGCTTCAATCATATTGCGGTAAACATTATCAAAATGTCGGTCGTGTTCTTTAAATGCTTCCGATAAAGGCTTACCATCATTTAAGCTGGAAATCATTTGTTGCGTAACACGCTTCATGTTGGCGTTTTTTGTTTGCCCGGCGGCCATGATAAGGCCATCCAAAATTGGCAATCCGGCGCGTATCATTGTCGATAATTTTTTGGTGAACATGAGAATTTCTTTTGACGGAATCGAACCGAAAGGTCCCCAAGTTATTTGAATATCCAGCGCGCCAGGTTTCTTGTCCTTTACCTGTTTTATTTTTTTGACTTTGATGCGCTGCTGGCGCAGTGCGGAGCGCGCTCGCGCCATACTGTTGGCTTCTATCTGGCCTCTAACTTTTTTCTTACCTTGTAATCCGGCGTAAACATAAAACGTCATAACGCCACTCTAATTGACTACTAATACGCGTGTAAACTCTTCGAGAGACAAAACTCCATTACGGATGTAGTCGCGCCCGACTTCTTGCATGGTCATAAAATTATCAGTTCGCGCTGCCTCGAGAATTTCCGGCGCCTGTGCCTGTTTCAAAATGGCTTCTTCGACTTCTGGTGTAACCCGTAGAACCTC
Source organism: Rhodobiaceae bacterium (assembly GCA_038105345.1). Lineage (GTDB taxonomy): Bacteria > Pseudomonadota > Alphaproteobacteria > RS24 > RS24 > JAHEGN01. The sequence continues at coordinate 1,934 of JAYOCI010000135.1, read as the reverse complement.
ATAAATACCCTGACGGCCCTTATATCCACTCCCGTCACATGCCGAGCAGCCTTGGCCCTTTTGAGCCTGAAAGCTCTGAATTTCTTCATTTGAAAAACCTATATACTGTAAAGCGGTAGGGGTTGCTTTTTCGTCGGGCGCTAAGCAGCTGGGGCAATTCTTTCGCGCCAAACGCTGCGCTACTACAAGCGACAAAGCGGCCGAAATCATGAAGCTCGGAACGCCCATATTGAGCAAGCGCGATATGGTTGCAATTGCGTCATTTGTGTGGAGGGTCGAAAGCAGTAAATGGCCGGTTAAAGCAGCCTTGACAGCAATCTCAACAGTCTCTTGGTCGCGAATCTCACCGACCAAAATAACCTCAGGGTCTTGCCTCAAAAAGGCACGCAAAATGGAAGAGAAAGACAGACCAATCTTCTCATTGGCTTGAGTCTGACCGAGCCCTTCAAGATAATATTCGACTGGATCTTCCGCCGTCATAATATTAGTTCCTGGGTCGTTTATATATTGCAGTGCGCCATAAAGCGTCGTGGTTTTGCCTGAACCGGTTGGCCCCGTAACCAACACCATGCCCTGCGGTGCCGTAATGGCATCAATAAGCTTTTTTAGATCAGCCTCTTTAAAGCCGATTTTATCGATCGACAGAGATGGGTCTCCCTTTAACAGTCTTATACAAATCCGCTCTCCGTTTTTCCCCGGAAGTACATTGAAACGGGTATCAACGTCATTCCCATCGCCATCTTTAAAAGTTATAGCTCCGTCCTGAGGCAGACGTTTTTCGGAAATATCGCAATCAGCAAGAATCTTAAAACGCGTCACCACCGGGAGGTAATTTTTGAACAAAAACTCTGAAAATTGTTCTTGGGCCTCAAGCACTCCGTTTATACGAAAGCGGACTCGGGCCGTTTCTCTATAAGGCTCAACATGAATATCACTGGCGTCTACCGAGATAGACTGCTGCAAAATATCATCAACAAATTTAATTACCACGCTGGGGTCATCAATATCGTAGCTTGAGCGCTTGCGTGGCTGGGTTTGCGGCCGAGCCGGTGCGCTTGCATTTTCTTCTTCTTGCCTTTGCCCCAAGGCGGTTTTTACATCATTATGCCCCATGCAAGCACTGAATTCGCTTGGCTTGATTAAAAAAAACTCGACATTTTGATTGCTTAAAGCCTTAATCTGGTTTGCTAACGTAGCTTTTGTTGGGTCCACTGTCGCAACTCGCAGAAAACGTCCTTCGCGGGCAAACGGCAAAATATGCTCACGCTCAATCATGTCATTGGGCAGCAATGCTAGGGCTTCCTGCGCAACGTCGCTGGGTGCAAGGCTTTTGCGTCTCAAGGCATAGGCGCGCGACAAAATATTAACCACTAATTCTTCCTCAATTAGCGGAACAGGCTCAACACCTGGGTCATGAATATCAGCCATGCCCTCCATCAATAGGCCGAGGGCGCGCGCCGAACGTGATTCTGCTCGCACCATAACCTCAGTCATTTTGTCTTCTGAAATTTGGCCGCTCGCCTGAAGAATACGTAAAACACGGTCTGCCACGTCTTTGGTATATTCAACCATAAAACCTTACCTTAACTGGGGCGTGATTATTGCCGAAAAGCATCATTTCTCGTCAAGCTTTTTTGGTTTTTCAGCCAGTGCTTTGATAAATCCTTGCGAGCCTTCGCGGCGCTTCGCTTCATTAGCTTGCAAACGTTGCCCCAAAGCTGTGTCCTCCGCCCCTGGCACATCCACGTCAACATTGCCTGCCACTTCCGCCGCAGCTCCTGCCGCTTCTGCCGCTTTCTGCATGGCCGCTTGACGCGCCGCCTCTGCGGCACGGCGTTTTTCATCTGGGTCAATTTCTGGCACATGGTGTAACGGCAAAGTCAGCAAATAGCCATTGGCATCGGTCAGCATGATGCGGTCATTGGTGATTTTGG
>JAYOCI010000134.1:0-3875 GCA_038105345.1 Rhodobiaceae bacterium | reverse complement strand
CCGGCGCATCTTCAACCAATAAATGACCGCCCGACAACATGGCCGCCAAAGCGAGACGGACTTGTTCTTCCTTATCGCGCACAGTCACCAGAACGGCATTGACCACATCGGCCAGACGGGCAAGGTCAGGCGTCTCACCGACCGGCTTTTCTTCAGCAGCACTCATAAGCAACCCATGACTTCAAAACTTAGTCCTTAATATAGCTTAATGCGGATGCTTGCATAATCAAACTTGCTTTTTTGTCCGCGATAACCCAGTTTCTGCCTATGAGTGAAAGCGATTTTGCCCCGCCTGTTGCCCCTGTGCCAATTGTTCATTGCCGCCATTGTCGGTTTTGGGATGCCCATATGATTGCACGCCCGACCCGAACACCGGAAGGCCTGTGTCGGCGCAAGGCACCGGCACCGGCCATTGTCGCCGAAGATGTCGATACGGGCACAAGCTGGCCAAAAACATTTGAAGATGATTGGTGCGGCGAAGGTGAGCCCATCGATCCCGTCGGATAAGGGTTTTTAACCGCCTGCCAAATCACCGGCCGAGAAGATAGGCAGATAAAGCGCCACCACCATCATACCGATAAGGCCGCCGACAAAGACAATCATCACCGGCTCAATCACGGTCGATAGACCCTCGACCAGCGCGTCAAATTCTTCTTCATAATAATTGGCAATGGAATTGAGCATTTCTTCCATATTACCCGTGCGTTCGCCGACCGCGATAAGCTGCGACAGTTCAATCGGGAACACTTTTTCCTTGGCAAAAAGCGACGATAATTCAGCCCCCGTCATGACATCGCGTTTGACGCGGTCAAAAGCATTCATGAAATGCAGATTGGTGGTCACGGTTGAGGCCACGGAAAGCGTTTCCAGCACGCTGACACCGGCAGCGAACAGATTGGCCATGAGAAGCGATGAGCGCGCCACCACGGCCATCATGATAATGCCGCCAAAGAGCGGCAATTTGAGTAAGAGCAAATGCCATAAATAGCGATAGGGCCGCACATATTTGGTCATCAAGCCATGAAAAGTTATGGTGCCGAAAATCACGGCAAATACCCCAAGCACATTACTGATATCGGCAATCCAATTACTGGCATCAACAATGGCCTGTGTCGGGCCGGGCAGCGCGATACCCATGCCGGCATACATTTCTTGGAATGTCGGCACCACATTGGTCAGCATGAAAATGGAAATACCCACCGAGACAGTAATCAATGTTACCGGATAAAACATAGCAGATTTGATGCCGGCTTTGATTTTCTGTTGCTTTTCAAGAATTTCCACCAGCTTGTCGATAAACTTGTCGAGCATGCCCGACACTTCGCCGGCCTCAATCATATTGCGGTAAACATTGTCAAAATGCCGGTCGTGTTCTTTAAAGGCTTCCGATAGCGGCTTACCGTCATTGAGCGTGGAAATCATTTGTTGCGTCACGCGCTTCATATTGGGGTTTTTGGTCTGCCCCGCCACCATAATCAGCCCATCCAAAATCGGCAGACCGGCGCGAATCATGGTCGATAATTTTTTGGTGAACATGAGAATTTCTTTCGACGGAATTGACCCGAAAGGTCCCCATGTAATTTGAATGTCCAGCGCGCCGGGCTTTTTGTCTTTTACCTGTTTTATTTTTTTGACCTTGATGCGCCGCTGGCGCAGGGCCAAGCGCGCGCGTGCCATACTATTGGCCTCAATCTGGCCTCTTACTTTTTTCTTACCCTGCAATCCGGCATACACATAAAACGTCATGACGCCACCCTAATTGACCACCAATACGCGTGTAAACTCTTCAAGGCACAAAACCCCGTCGCGAATATAGTCGCGCCCGACTTCTTGCATGGTCATGAAATTATCGACCCGCGCCGCCTCGAGAATCTCCGGCGCTTGCGCCTGTTTCAAAATCGCTTCTTCAACTTCCGGCGTGACGCGCAACACTTCATAAATGCCTTGCCGTCCCTTGTAGCCACTGCCGTCGCAACTCGCGCAGCCACTGCCTTTTTTGGCTTGAAAGCCTTGAATTTCTTCATCGGTGAAACCGATATATTTCAGCGCAGCGGGGTTGGCCGTATCATCGGGCACGAGACAATCGGGACAATTTTTACGCGCCAGACGCTGCGCCACCACCAAAGACAGGGCGGCAGAAATCATAAAGCTCGGCACCCCCATATTGAGCAGGCGCGAAATCGTCGCAATGGCGTCATTTGTGTGCAGGGTTGAAAGCAATAAATGGCCTGTCAACGCGGCTTTAACGGCAATCTCAACAGTCTCTTGGTCGCGAATCTCACCGACCAGAATTACCTCCGGGTCTTGCCGCAAAAAGGCCCGCAAAATGGACGAGAAAGACAGACCGATTTTTTCATTGGCTTGCGTCTGACCAAGCCCTTCCAAATAATATTCGACCGGGTCTTCCGCCGTCATAATATTAGTGCCCGGGTCATTAATATATTGTAGCGCGCCATAAAGCGTTGTGGTTTTGCCCGAGCCGGTCGGGCCGGTAACCAGCACCATGCCCTGCGGCGCGGTAATGGCGTCAATCAGCTTTTGCAAATCGGCTTCTTTAAAGCCTATTTTGTCAATCGACAGCGACGGGTCACCCTTCAGCAGCCGGATACAAATGCGCTCGCCATTTTTACCGGGCAACACATTAAAGCGCGTGTCGACATCTTCGCCATCCGGCGCCTTAAAGGTGATAGCGCCGTCTTGCGGCAGGCGTTTTTCGGAAATATCGCAATCGGCCAGAATTTTGAAGCGCGTGACCACGGCAAGGTAATTGTGAAACAGAAATTCGGAAAATTGCTCTTGCGCTTCCAACACACCATTTATGCGAAAGCGAATGCGTGCGGTCTCACGATAGGGTTCGACGTGAATATCGCTGGTATCGGTAATCACCGATTGGTGTAAAATATCATCAACAAATTTAATCACCACGCTGGGATCATCAATATCATAGCTTGAGCGCTTGCGCGGCCGCGGACGCGCCGCTTCGGGTGCAGGCGCGGCGGCTTTTGCTTCTTCTTGCTTTTGCCCCAAAGCCGATTTCACCTCATCATGGCCCATACAAGCCCTGAATTCGCTTGGTTTGATTAAGAAAAACTCGACATTTTGATTGCTCAAAGCCTTGATTTGATTGGCCAAAGTGGCCTTGGTGGGGTCTACCGTGGCAACCCGTAAAAACCGCCCTTCGCGCGCAAAAGGCAAAATATGTTCGCGTTCGATCATGTCATTGGGCAAGGATGCCAAGGCTTCAGCCGAGACATCGCCGGGGGCTAAGTTCTTGCGCCGCAAGGCATAGGCACGCGACAAAATATTAACCACTAATTCTTCTTCAATAAGAGGCACGGGCTCGACTCCAGGGTCATGAATATCGTCCATGCCCTCCATCAACAGCCCAAGCGCGCGTGCCGAACGCGACTCGGCGCGCACCATAACTTCAGTCATTTTGTCTTCTGAAATTTGGCCGCTCGCCTGAAGAATACGTAAAACACGGTCTGCCACGTCTTTGGTATATTCAACCATAAAACCTTACCTTAACTGAGGCCTGATTATTGCCGAAAAGCGTCATTTCTCGTCAAGCTTTTTAGGTTTTTCGGCCAGCTTTTTGATAAAGCCCTGCGAGCCCTCGCGGCGCTTTGCTTCATTACTTTGCAAACGTTGCCCCAAAGCCGTGTCTTCCGCCCCCGGCACATCAACATCAACATTGCCTGCCGCTTCCGCCGCCGCGCCTGCCGCTTGCGCCGCTTTTTGCATGGCCGCTTGACGCGCCGCCTCTGCGGCACGGCGTTTTTCTTCCGGGTCAATTTCCGGCACATGGTTGAGCGGCAAGGTCAGCAAATAGCCATTGGCATCGGTCAGCATGATGCGGTCATTGGTGATTTTGG
>JAYOCI010000133.1:888-3976 GCA_038105345.1 Rhodobiaceae bacterium | reverse complement strand
TTGCGTTGAACCATGGCTTGAAAACCTTTGGAGCGCTGCGGGGTCAAATGTTCGCTAAGGCCGAGTTGCTCAAAGGCGCTTTTGGCGTCGACGTCTAAAATATCCGCCGCGGTTTTATTGGAAAACAAATCTAAAACAATCGCCACCAGGCCGCGCACGATATGGGCATCGCTGTCGCCGCGAAACACCAGCTTGTCGCCATGTAATTCGCTGACCAGCCAGACTTGGCTAACGCAACCTGGGACTTTGTGGCTGTCATTGTGCTCAGCGTCACTCAGCGGGGCCAGATTGGCACCTAATTCAATAATATAGCGATAGCGATCTTCCCAATCGTCAAATAGGGAAAAATCATCCAATAGGCTTTCTAACGACATCATCACTCCTAATAGAGGGCAAACTAGGCGTTGCATTGCATTTGTGCAAGTCTGGTTGAAGCGCGAAATGACGCGCATATAGGCAGCGAGGCCAGTTCCTGCTATAGCGGAAATATGAGTTGGCGGATTAAATCGGAAATTTTCATTCAAGCCTTGGTGCGCCGTGTTTATGCGGCGCAAGCGGCCGCCTATATTGTGCGTCGTGGAGATAGTGACGCCGGCAATGTCATGGTGCGAATAAATCGACTTGACGGTTGCTCTGGTGTTTTGACAATGTTTACCGATATGTCGGGCGAGCGGTGCTGGCGAGTGGCTTATGCGCTGGCAACGCAAGATAGTGACATTGACGCGTTTTTGACCCGCGAGATCAATCGTGATCCAGATGTTTGGGTGGTTGAAATTGAAGACCGACAAGGTCGCCATTTTCTTGAAGAAAGAATCGATGGCAAATGGGATAGTGAGTGATGAGTGAGCAGGTTTTGGTATGCAAGAAATGTTAGATAATTTTCTTCAATTGGTCAGAGAAGTCTGGCAGGTCGGTTCGCTTGGCGTTGGCGCTGGCAATTTGCTGGGGGCGTTGGCGGTGTTTTTGTTTTTCGCCGTTTTGCGTGGCCTGTTCACGCGCTTTGCCTTGAGCGCCTTTCAGCGTCTTACCGACAAAACAAAAACCAAAGTCGACGATATGCTGCGCGAGGCGATTGAGCGGCCACTGAAATTTTTCTTCCTCGTTTTAGGCGCGTTTTTCGCCAAAGAGACAATGGTGCTAACCGGCTTAGCTTTGGAGCTGGCCGATAATACGGTGCGCAGTTTAATTGCGGTGGCGCTTTTTTGGACCATTCACGCGGCCAGCACACCGGTTGCTTATGGCTTGCAAAGCGTCAAGGATGTGTTGTCGTCGGAGATTATTTCTTGGCTGGTAGCGATTTTGCGCTGGGGCGTGATTTTGACGGGCCTCGCCACCATATTGCAAATCTGGGGTATTCAGATTGCGCCAATCATTGCCGGTTTCGGCCTTTTTGGTGTGGCGGTGGCTTTGGGCGCACAAGATTTGTTCAAAAACCTGTTGGGCGGCGTCTCTATTCTGGTCGAGCGCCGTTTCAAAATCGGCGATTGGGTGTCAGTGCCCGGTGTGGTCGAAGGGGTGGTTGAGCACATTGGCTTTCGCTCAACTCGTGTGCGGCGCTTCGATAAGGTGCCAGCCATTGTGCCCAATAATATGTTTTCAGATCATGCGCTGATTAATTTTTCGGAAATGACCCACCGGCGGATTTATTGGACCATCGGTTTGGAATACAGAACCACTAAAGAACAATTGCAAAAAGTGCGTGATGATATTTTGGCGTGGCTTGAGGCCAATGATAATTTTGTCGCCAGCGATGAGCTACCTTGTTTGGTCTATGTCGACAGTTTCAACAGCAGCTCGATTGACATGATGGTCTATTGCTTCACACGCGAGACGCTATGGGCCAATTGGCTGAAAAACAAGCAAGACCTTGCCTATGCGATTAAACAAATCGTTGAAGAGGCCGGCTCAGCCTTCGCCTTCCCAAGTCGTTCTGTATATCACGAAGTAACCACTGGCGGGACGGCCGAATTATTCGAGCCGCCGAAAGGCAAAGAATAATTATTTGCCGTGACGCTGCCATAATATGCCGCGTCGTGCATCACTGGCAGGTTGATAGGCTTGGCTAAATTCACCTAAGGCTTGCTCGAATTGCTCAAGTGAGACAGCGGCGTCGACTTCAAAAGCATTAATGCCGCAGCGCGACATTGGCTGCCATTGGTCGAATAAGACTTCGCCCGTGGCGCGAATTTCGCCGTCGAATTTCAGCTCATCGCGCAAAATGCGGGCCGAGCTAAAGCCACGACCATTGCGATATACGGGAAACTCAATGGCGACTAATTGAATCATATCGAGGAACGGTTCAAGGCGGCGGACATCCTCACCTTGTTTTTCCCCGGCGCGCAAAATCACACCTAAAGGTGCATTGCGGGCGCGCAATGTATCGGCTTCATCTTCAAGCCGTTGCAAAGAGATAATGCTCGCCGTGTCACTCAGTGCCGCTTCGTCTTCGACATAAGTCCAGAGATTTTCCGCAATGGCGCCATCTTTAATTAATTGTCGATTACTCTGCATAGAGACGTTCCTTAAATGGCTGCATGCCGACCCGCCGATAGGTATCGATAAAGCGTTCGCCGCTTTGGCGCAAATCAACATAGCTGGCGACGAGGTTTTCAATCGCATCGACAATGTCATCTTCGGTAAAGGCGCGGCCGGTAATGTCGCCGAGACTGGCGTTTTCATCGGCTGAGCCACCCAGTGAAATTTGGTAAAATTCCGTGCCCTTTTTGTCGACGCCCAGAATACCAATATGGCCGACATGGTGGTGGCCACAAGCGTTAATGCAGCCGGAAATTTTAATTTTCAATTCGCCAATATCATATTGCCGGTCAAGATCGGCAAAGCGGTTTGAGATTTCCTGTGCCAAAGGTATCGAGCGAGCATTGGCAAGATTGCAATAGTCCAAACCGGGGCAGGCGATGGTGTCGGAAATCATGCCCAGATTGGGGGTCGCCAAGCCATTGGCCAGCAATGTGTCATAAACCCGCTTCAAATCATCCAATTTGACATGCGGCAAGACGAGGTTTTGTTCATGCGTCACCCGTACTTCATCTTGCGCATAGGTTTCCGCCAAATCGGCAATCACATCCAT
>JAYOCI010000133.1:0-878 GCA_038105345.1 Rhodobiaceae bacterium | reverse complement strand
TCCATTTGCTCATCGCTGGCATCGCCCGGAATACCACCAATCGGCTTCAGGGAAATATTAACACTGCCATAACCCGCTTTGACATGGCTGACGACATTGGTGGTCACCCAATGGTCAAAGGCTGCATCATTGGCCCGCGCCTCATTGAGGGCGGCGCTTTCGGCTGGCAAGTCTTGCAAAGCAGGTGGCGCAAAATAAGCGGCAATGCGGTCAATCTCTTCTTGCGGCACGGTGAGCATTTGGCTGGCGTCAATTTTAGCGAACTCGGCTTCCACGAGGCGGCGCATTTCTTCTTCGCCCGTCTCGTGCACCAAAATTTTAATCCGCGCCTTATAGGAATTATCGCGTCGGCCAAGCATATTATAAACCCGCATCACCGCTTCCAAATAGGCCAGTAATTGTGCCGCTGGCACAAAGTCAGACATTTTCTTGGCGATAAAAGGTGTGCGACCTTGGCCGCCGCCGACATGAACTTCATAGCCGATTTCGCCGGCTGCGTTTTTGACAATCACAATGCCAATGTCGTGCAGTTTAATCGCCGCGCGGTCATTTTTATGACCAGTGACAGCAATTTTGAATTTGCGCGGCAGATATGAAAACTCGGGATGAAAGGTCGACCACTGACGGATGATCTCGGAAATAATACGCGGGTCTTCGACTTCATCTGCAATGGCGCCAGCATATTGGTCTGACGTCACATTGCGAATACAATTGCCCGAGGTCTGAATGGCGTGCATTTCGACGCTGGCCAATTCTTCCAAAAGGTCAGGAATGCGATCAAGGGCTGGCCAATTATATTGAATATTTTGTCGCGTCGTAAAATGGCCGTAGCCGCGGTCATATTTGCGCGCCAGATGGGCCAACATACGCATTTGCTT
>JAYOCI010000012.1:11288-20877 GCA_038105345.1 Rhodobiaceae bacterium | reverse complement strand
CTCATGGGCTGCGTGCTGATCGACAATGACAAAGCCATCATGGGTTTGCGACAAAATATAGGTTTCGTGTAATTGCGCCCGCGCCAAGCCAAGCGGCAGGCTAGCATCAGGCGCGGCGCCCATATTGGCGGCAAAACCATTGGGGGCGCTGAGCCATTCGGCCGCTGCTTCGGCCAAGGCGTGAGTGCGGGCTTGCTGGTCAGCGGTTTGTGGCGCGCTCGGATCAATCGGCGCTTGATATTGAGCCGCCGCTTGATAGAGCGTCGGATTCACATAGGCACCATTTCCCGGGCGAAACGCCGCCAGTGTTTGATCGGCAACCGTGGTGGCGGCGCGGTGTCCGGCATTGCCAAGGGCGGCACGTAAGGCGCCGACAATCATTGAGCGCACCAAGCCAGCATCGCGGAAGCGCACTTCGGTTTTTGCCGGATGCACATTGACGTCCAGCTGCGCCGGATCAATATCGAGAAACAGAGCTAAGGCCGGATGACGATTGCCGGCAAGAAAATCTTGATAGGCGCCACGCACGGCGCCATTGAGCAAGCGGTCGCGCACGGGCCGACCATTGACGACAAGATATTGTTTTTGAGCCGTGGCGTGATTATAGGTCGGCAATCCGGCAAAACCATACAGCCGCGCGCCCTCGCGTTCGGCCATGACCGGCACGGCATTATCGCCAAATTCATTGCCCATAATAGCGGTCAGACGGTCAAGTTGGGCGGTGTCACCGGTTTGCTGGGGATAGGTGAAACTGCGTCGCCCGTCGCTGGTCAGACTAAAGGCAATTTCCGGATGCGCCATGGCCAAGCGTTTGACAATATCATTCACCGCCGTGGTTTCGGCGCGGTCGGATTTCAAAAATTTCAGCCGCGCCGGTGTTGCATAGAATAAATCGCGCACCTCAACCCGCGTGCCAGTGGCTCCGGCGGCTGGCGACAGACCGAGATGACGGCCCCCTTCAACACGCATTTGCTGTGCGTTTGCCGCGGCCTCTGGGCGGCTGATAATGCTCAAGCGCGCCACCGCACCAATGCTCGGCAGGGCTTCGCCGCGAAACCCCAAACTGGTAATACGAAACAAACGATCGCCCTCATCGCCATCAGGCAATTTCGAGGTGGCATGGCGCTCAACAGCCAGCTGCAATTCTTCGGCGCTCATGCCGCAGCCATTATCTTCTATTAAAATCAGAGACTTACCGCCCTCACCCAGACTTATGTCAATTTGTGTGGCGCCAGCGTCAATGGCATTTTCGACCAATTCTTTGACCGCACTAGCGGGGCGCTCAACCACTTCGCCTGCTGCAATGCGGTTGATGGTTTCCTCAGATAAGCGACGTATTTTGCTCATTTGGCTTTCTTGGCTTGGCTCGCATCATTCATGGCTTGCATATAATCTCTGGCCCGCAATTTGCCAGCCTCCACTTCCGGCTGGTCAAAGGCGTCAATCGCCATGCCATCGGCCGCTAAAATGGTCTCCAACATATAATGCATCAACAAGCCGCCAATCTCTAGTTCATTTATCGCTGATAGCTCAAACAAGCGCACCGGACGTTCGGCCGCCGCCAATGTGTCATAGCTGGCCATGGCTTCGGCCGAAACCAAATCACCCATTGTGCGACCAACCAAATCAGCCGCCGCTGGTAGGGATGAAAATTCATCCGGCACACTTGTGCCTTGGTCGCGCGTCGGATGGCTGATGAGTGTGTAAAATTTATCATCCGGCCCGCCGAGATAGAGCTGCATTTGGCTGTGCTGATCCACTGGCCCAAGGGCATTGCTGGGCAGCGAGCCGAGGCCATTTTTACCCAAACTTTCGGCCCATAATTGCCGATACCAGAGAGACAATCTTTGCAGTCGGTCAGCATAGGGCATCATCACAGCAATCATGCGACCGGCCTGCATATGCGCCAAATGCATGGCCGCCCCAATCAATGGCTGATTATCTACCGCTTCGTGACGGTAAAAATCATCCATGACGATTTGCGCGCCAGCCCGAATGGCGGTGATATCGCATCCTGCCCAAATGGCTGGCAATAGGCCGACATTGGTCAATACGCTAAACCGCCCGCCAATCGCCTCTTCATGCGGTAAGCCCCGCCAGCCGTGCCGTTGAGCTAAGGTCGATAAGGCATTATCGCCTTCGCCAACAATCGTGGCTATATGCTGCTCCATTGGCAAACCGGCAGCTTGCAGGGCGAGCATGACGCCGCCCAATTGCATCAGCGTTTCTGCCGTATTGCCAGATTTCGAGACCACTAAAAACCGCGTCGTCGACAAATCTTGCGCCAAAATATCGCTGAAACTATCGGCGTCTAAATTGTCGACAAAAATTATTTGCCGCGCCAATGTGGTTTCGGCCGGCGTTAAATAGCCATGTATTTGCGCCAGAACTTGCGCGCCAAGGCTCGACCCGCCCGTGCCCAAAATAATCAAACGCGAAGCACCTTGCGCGAGGCTGGCGGCCAAATCTTGCATGGCTGCCAGATCATCGGTTTTTTGCGACAATAGAAAATGCGGCAGCGGATTTTGCCGATAGGCTTCGAGGTGTGGCGCCAGTTTTTGCACAGCCTGAGAAAACCCATCTTGACTGGCAGGACACAAAGCGTGACTGAGTAATTGCCGCATATATTTATCTCCTTTGCCGCGCCGGTCGACGAATCTATCGCCGGTGGCCAAGTCTAGCCAACCGCCTGCGGATTGAACAGTCGTTATACTTGCACTTCAAAAACCAATCGCTAAATTAGGCGCTGATGGGGAGCGTTAAATGTCAGACCAAATAATCCACAGTGAAACATGGGCCAATCGGGCCCTGCTTATTGGCGCTTTGGCCGGCCTTCTCATCGCCGCCATAGCGGCCGTGCCGCGCAATGGTAATGATGCGACCGGCGACGGCGCGATTGCGCGGGTCAATCATCAGCACATTGACCGCACCGCATTTGCCAGCGCCTATCAAGCCTTGCTGGCCGATAAAAATAAAGCCCCCACCGCAGCCGATAAGAAAATGGCGCTCGATCGGTTGATTGAAGAAGAATTATTGGTTCAGCGCGGGCTGGAAATTGGCCTGTTAGACGGCGACGCCACCGTGCGCAAAGCCGTGGCCGGGGCGGTGATTCAATTTGTTCTGGCGCAAAATAGCAATCAAGCGGTCAGCGAGGACGAATTGCGCGCCTATTACCAAGAAAACCGCGCGCGCTTTAGTCCGGCGGCGCGCCTGCAGGTTGAGCGTATTTTCATTCGCCGCAGCAGCGATAATAGCGAGACCGGCTTGGCCGATGATATACAGCGTCTTGAGGGCGTGCGCCAAGCCCTGCGCGCTGGAACGCCTTTTGCCGAAGTGAAAGCGCAATGGGGCGACGCTATATTGCCGCAATTGCCGCAAGTTTTGCTGCCGCGCGCCAAAATGATAGATTATCTTGGCCCCGATTTAACCGCGGCGGCGGCGCGTTTGCCGCAAGGCACCATCACCGATGCTTTGGCCACCGATCAGGGCTGGCAGTTTCTCCACATTATCGCCAATCAGCCGAGCCGTGCGCCCGCCTTTGACACCATCCGCCCGCAGCTGATGGAGGCGCTCACGCGCAGCCGCGATGATAAAGCCTTGCGCGATTATATTAATTGGTTGCGGGCGCGCGCCGATATTGACTTAGCAACAGACGCGCCGCAATGATCCGGCAAACCCTCATCTGGCTGATTTTAATGCTGACGCCATCTCTGGCGCATAATAAGAGCCTGAGTTTTTCTGACTGGCTCTGGCAAGACACGACTATTTCTATCAGTTTTACTGTGTCATTGCGCGATGCCACCCTATTGCCTGATGTCGTCACCGCCGCCTCAATAGATGAAGCATTGGCGACGCATTTGACACAGCACATAGAAGTGCAGCAATTGGGCAAGAACTGCCTTTTAGACCAAGCCTACCAGCGCGCACCGGCGCATAGCGAGTATATCAAAATGATTGCCAGCTATCGTTGTTTTGACGGCACCTCACCATTGAGCTTGCGCAATCATGCGTTTTTCAATCTGGCGCGCAGTCACGTGCACTTTGCCCGCCTGCAACTGGCCACGCAAAGCCTAGATACAAGCCAAGAGTTTCTTTTCACCGCCACCCAACGACAGCACCACATTGCCCGCAATGACAATGGGCAATTGGTCAGCCAAAGCAAATTAAGCGACACGCTCAGTAATTATTTCAAACTCGGCCTGCAGCATATTCTGACCGGCATTGATCATTTGGCTTTTGTTTTATGCCTGCTATTGCTGGCGCAAAATCGGCGGCAATTGCTTATCCTGATCACCGGCTTCACGCTCGGACATAGTTTGACCCTCGGCTTGGCGACGCTTGGCTTCGTCGCGCCCAATGATGTTTTTGTCGAGGCCATGATTGGCGGCTCCATCGCCTTGGTCGCCAGTGAGTATATTTTGGCCCGCCAAAACGCCATGCGCCAAGCCGCCTTGCTCAGCGTGATTGTGTTATTTGCGCTGTCAGGCGTCTCTGTCATGCGCGACGGCGCTATTCCTTTGACCGGATGGGCCGGTTTAATGCTGTTTTGCCTATGCTATGGTTTGCGCATTCGCTCCTCTGCCGATGCCAGCCAATTGGCGCCGATTATGACCTTTGGTTTCGGCCTGTTTCATGGCTTTGGTTTTGCAGGTTTGTTGAGCGATATCGGTCTACCGCAAGGGCAAGTGATTGGCGGCCTTATCGGCTTTAACCTTGGCGTTGAAGTGGGGCAGGTTTTATTCATCGTGCCAGTATTATTGGCGTCGCATTATTTGGCTCCGCTGCTGCCGCGCAGCGCCTTATCATGGCGCGATGCCACGGCCAGTGGGCTGACGTGTTTTGGCGTGTTTCTTTTTGTCCAGCGCACCCTTTTTTAATTCATCAAAACTGATTAGACTTCTGCAACAAACTCAGGGAGATAAAATGAGCAATAGATTTCTAGCCCAAACGGGCGCCAAATATCCGATCGTTCAAGCGCCTATGGGATGGATTGCCCGCTCGCAATTAGCCTCAGCCGTATGTGAGGCTGGCGGCCTTGGCATTATCGAGACCTCCTCCGGCGAGACCGATAATTGCAAAGCTGAAATTGAGAAAATGTTTGAGCTAACCGATGCTCCATTTGGCGTCAATTTGCCGATTTTATTCCTCAAAGACGACGCCATGCTCAAATATATTTGTGAGAGCGGCGTTAAATTCGTTACCACGTCAGCCGGTAGCCCAAGCAAATTCATTGGCCCGCTGCAAGAGGCAGGGATTATTGTTTACCACGCCGTGCCAACAGTCGAAGCCGCCATTCGCTGCGTCGAAGCTGGCGTTGATGGTCTGGTGGTCGAAGGCGCTGAAGGCGGCGGCTTTAAAAATCCCGAAGAAGTGTCAACTCTGGTTCTATTGCAAGCCATACGGGCAGCGGTTGATGTGCCATTGATTGCAGCTGGCGGTATTTGTGACGGACGCGGCATGGCCGCTGCTTTTGCGCTTGGCGCCGAAGCCGTGCAAATGGGCACACGTTTTGTCTCATCCGCAGAAAGCCCAGTGCATCATAATTACAAAAACGCCATTGTGGATGCGCCGACCACTGGCACATATATGCTGAACAAAAAAGCTTCGCCATGTATTCGTGCTTTGAAAACCGAGCGCACGCACAAAATTTATGATGAAGGGCTAATGCCAAAGGATACATTTGGCAATATTCTCGACCTATATTTTGGTGGCGATATGGAAGCCTCTGTCGGTCTGGCAGGACAAACGGCCGGTCTCATCCATGGGGTCAAGCCAGTGGCTGAGATTATCGAAGAAATGGTTGTTGAGTTCCACGCCATTGCCGGACGCATGGGCCAATTGGCCTCAGCCAGCAGCTTTTAATCGGCGCTAGAGCGATAGGGCTTGGTCGGCGATGAGCACACCATCCTCATCAGCATAGACCCAATCGCCAGGTTCAATGGTCACGCCACTAAAGGTGAGCGGCACGTCATAAGTGCCGGCATCATTTTTTTGGCTCTTTTTCGGATGGCTGGCGAGCGCTTTAATACCGACAGCCTCGGCCGCAAGTTCGGCCCGATCACGCACACAGCCGTGAATGATAATACCAGCCCAGCCATTTTGCGCCGCTAATTGTGCCAGATTGCCGCCAAATAGAGCGCATTGCATAGAGCCGCCGCCGTCGACGACCAAAACGCGGCCCTCGCCCGCCTGTTCGACTGCCGCCCGCACTTTGGTATTGTCCTCATACGTCAGTAATGTCTTAACCGGCCCATGAAACCGCACACGCCCGCCGTAATCTTGATAGCCGGGCGCCAAATGGCGCAGATTGCCGTCATATTTATCCGATAAATCTGTGGTTGCGTAAAAGCCCGTGTCACTCATTGCCAATTTCCTATGCAGCAGCCAAAAAAAAGGGTTCGCAAAGGTTACCCCTCGCGAACCCTAGTATAACGCAATTCGATTAGAATTGGTTCATTGTGTTGTCTTCACCAGATGCCAAGAGAGCATTGTCGCCTGAGAAATATTCTTTGTGGTCATCACCAATGTTTGAACCAGCCAAATCTTGGTGTTTCACAGAGGCTTGATCACGGCGAATTTCCTGACGCTGAATGTCACGAACATAAGCCAACATGCCCAAATCACCGAAATAGCCTTCAGACAGAACATCTGTACCCAGAGCGGTTTCGTGATAAGTCGGCAAAGTGATCAAATGGTGGAAAATGCCAGCATCGCGTGAGGCATCTTTCTGGAAGCTTTGGATCAGCTTATCGGCTTCGGCGGCCAATTCACTGTCGTCAAATTTCACATCCATCAAACCACGTGGTGTTGAGGCTGGATCCGGATAGGCTGAAACATCTTTGCCAGCCGCAACCCATTCGCCATAGACTTGCTCGCGGAAAGCCAATGTCCAGTTGAAGCTTGGTGAGTTGTTATATACCAGCTTGGCGTTTGGAATGACTTCACGCACGCGATTAACCATGCCAGCGATTTGCGCAACATTTGGTTTCTCGGTTTCAATCCACAGCAGATCGGCACCATTTTGCAGCGAGTTCACGCAGTCAAGAACAACGCGGTCTTCACCTGAACCATCTTTAAATGCATACAGACCATTTGGCAGACGCACGTCTTCGACCGGCTCAGATTTCAAGAAAGCATTATATTGATCAGCCAAATCACCTGGTGTTTGCGACACAGGCACTTTTTGTGTCAGGCCAGCGCCGAGCGAGTCAGTACGGGCAACAATCACACCATTTTCAACGCCCAGTTCTAGGAAGGCGTAACGAACGGCATTGATTTTTGACAAAAAGTCTTCATGCGGCACAGTCACTTTACCATCTTGGTGACCGCATTGTTTGGCGTCAGATACTTGGTTTTCGATTTGGATGCAGCACGCACCGGCTTCGATCATTTTCTTGGCCAGCAAGTAAGTGGCTTCTTCATTACCAAAGCCAGCATCAATATCGGCGATGATTGGCACAACATGGGTTTCGAAATTGTCGATTTTCGCCAAAGCTGCATCAACATCGCCACCATTTGCACGGGCTTCATCAAGGTCTTTAAACATATGACGCAATTCACGCGCATCGGCTTGTTTCAAGAATGTGTAAATTTCTTCAATCAAATTTGGCACAGTGGTTTTTTCGTGCATTGACTGATCTGGCAGCGGGCCAAAATCAGAACGCAGCGCCGCAACCATCCAACCACTCAAATAGACATATGATTTGCTGGTTGTTTTTTCGTGGCGTTTTACAGCCATCATCATTTGCTGTGCCGTGAAACCATGCCAGCAACCGAGAGATTGTGTGTAATCAGCGCTATCGGCATCATAATCTGCCATGTCTTTGCGCATAATATCAGCCGTATAACGGGCAACATCGAGACCGGTTTTGAAGCGGTTTTGCAATTGCATACGCGTTACATATTCTGGGTTAAGGGCGGCCCATGCGCTACCATTTGCTTTCAGCGTTTTGGCGTTCTGAGCAACCAGATCAGTGTATTTTGTCATCGAAGTTTCCTATTCGTGAGGGTGACTAATGGCTGTGAGATACAATTTTGACAGCGCAATGTCGAGTCAAGAACAAGCCTTTGATAAAATTAAAGTAAAAAAGTTTACACCCAAACAGTTAAATTTTGTTATATATGTAAAACTTGTAAACTTTTTGGCTTGCTTAGCCGCCTCATCTGGCTTACAAACCACTGTAACTAAAGGCTTATCATGGCTGATGCGACAAATAAATTGGTGGAGCGAAAACTCTTTGCGGGCGCCCGCGTGCGTCGCCTTAGACGCGAGCAACGCTTGACACAAGCCGCAATGGCTGAGGCGCTGGGCATCTCAACCAGCTATTTGAACCTGATTGAACGCGACCAAAGACCAATATCGGCACAGATTCTCTTACAATTAATCGATGTTTTCGATATTGACCCGCGCGGTTTGGCTGGCGATGAGGAAGCGCGCGCTCAGGCGCAATTGCATGAAGTCTTTTCCGACCCCATGTTTCGCGATTCGCCCCTGCCCAAGGATGAGTTGAAAGATTTCGCCGCCGCCAGCCCCGCCGCCGCCGATGCCGTGGCCCGCCTTTATCAGGCGTTTTTGCAAAGCCGCTCAAATAATTCTCTGCTGGCCGAGCAATTGGCCGGTAGTGGTCCGGCAGATAATCCGGGAGCTGTTTTGGCGGTTGAAGAAGTGCGGGATTTTATTACCCAGCAGAATAATCATTTCCCTGCCCTTGATGAGGAGGCCGAGGCGGTCTATCGCGCCTCAGTGGCCGAACATGATGAACCTTATTTGGCCTTGCGGGCGCGGCTTGAAGAACGCCATCGGGTAAAGACGCGGATTGCGCCAGTGGAAGTCATGGAAAATACATTGCGCCGTTACGACCGCCATCGCCAGACCATTTTCCTATCGGAATTGCTCGACCAACCGGGCCGATCTTTTCAGCTGGCCTATCAACTGGCCTATTTTGAGCAAATGCCAGCGATTGAAGAAATCATCCGCCAAGCGGGCATGGAAAAAGAAGAGACGCGCGTATTGGCGCGGATTTCGCTGGCCAATTATTTTGCCGCCGCCGTGCTCATGCCCTATGACTCATTTTTGAAGACGGCCGAAATCAATCATTATGACATCACCCTATTGGGGCGACGCTTTGGCACGAGTTTTGAACAAGTCTGCCACCGCTTAACAACATTGCAGCGCCCGGGCGCGCGCGGCATTCCGTTTTTTCTTATCCGTGTCGATAATGCGGGCAATATTTCGAAACGCTTCTCAGCCGGTGGCTTTCACTTCGCTCGCGTTGGCGGCACTTGCCCGCGCTGGCACGTGCATGACGCGTTTCGTATTCCCGGTAAAATTTCAACACAGATTGTGCAAATGGAAGATACGACACGCTATTTCTCCATCGCCCGCACAGTGAGCCGCGATAATTCTGGTTTTGGCGTGCCCGACAACCAATTTGCCATTGCCTTAGGGTGCGAAATCAAACACGCCGACAAATTGGTCTATGCGCGCGGCGCCAGTCTGGAAAAAGAAGAAGGCGACACGCCCATCGGTGTTAATTGTCGTCTCTGCGAAAGATCCGATTGCAATCAGCGAGCCACGCCATCGGTTAAC
>JAYOCI010000012.1:2245-11278 GCA_038105345.1 Rhodobiaceae bacterium | reverse complement strand
ACCTGCGGCTCGACGAACATGTGCGCGGCCTCTCGCCGTTTGAGTTTTAATATCATGACGCAAAATACTTGCCCTCAAGGAAATGACGCGATAGGAAATCAGCATGTCAAATCGTAAAGCCAAAAAGCAAAAGACCTTTAAGCCAAAAGCCCGCACGCCGCGCGGCTTTCGCGATATGTCGGGCGATGAGCTGAGCCTTCAACAATCTATGATGGCGACCATTTCCTCGGTCTACGAACGCTATGGCTTTGGCGCGCTGGATACATCGGCTTTTGAATATGCCGACGCATTGGGCAAATTTCTGCCCGATGATGATCGTCCCAATGAGGGCGTGTTTGCGCTGGAAGATGATGATGGCCAATGGATGAGCCTGCGCTATGACCTGACGGCCCCACTGGCGCGTTATGTGGCAGAAAATTATGACTCCCTGCCAAAACCATTGCGGCGGTTTCAATGGGGGCCGGTATGGCGCAATGAAAAGCCTGGCCCGGGCCGCTACCGCCAGTTTTTACAAATCGACGCCGACACAGTAGGGGCTGGCAATATGGCAGCCGATGCGGAAATCTGCATGATGGCAGCCGATTGCATGGCCGCGCTTGGCATTGAGACGGGCAATTATCTGGTGCGCATTAATAATCGCAAAATCATGGACGGCCTGCTGCAAGCCATTGGGCTGGACAGCGATAGCGATGACTATGAAAGCCAGAGGCTGACGATTTTGCGGGCAATGGATAAATTCGATCGCCTCGGACTGGACGCGGTGCGCGAATTGCTCGGTGCCGGACGCAAAGATGAAAGCGGCGACTTCACCAAAGGCGCTGGCTTGAACGAGTCGCAAATCGCGCAAGTGGCGGCCATGGTGTCGATTAAAGCTGATGGCCGCACTGGCGTGATTGACGCTATGCAGGCCTTGGTCGGCGACACGCAAGCGGGGGCCGACGGGGTTGCTGAATTACGCGAAATGGACGCGCTATTCACAGCTCTTGGTTATCAGGCCGATCGCTTGGCGATTGATGCCAGCATTGTTCGCGGCCTCGGCTATTACACTGGCCCAGTCTATGAAATTGAATTGACCTTTGACGCTGAAGATGAAAATGGCGAAATGGCGCGTTTCGGTTCGGTCGGCGGTGGCGGTCGTTATGATGATTTGGTGAAACGCTTCAAAGGCGTTGAAATTCCGGCCACGGGTATTTCAATTGGCGTCAGCCGCCTCGCCGCCGCCCTGACCCTATTGGGCAAAACCCAAGGCGGGCAAGCTGATCCGCTGATTGTTGTTTTGGTCATGGATAAGGAAACCCGACCGTCTCTCATGCAATTGGTGCAGTCGATGCGCCAAGCCGGTCTGCGAGCCGAACTCTATATTGGCGATAGTGCGATGAAGGCGCAATTGCGCTACGCCGATTTGCGCGACGCGCGTCTGGTGATTATTGAGGGCGAGGACGAACGCCAAGCCGGCGTGGTGACACTGAAAGACCTCGAATTGGGCAAACAGCAATCGGCCAATATTGAAGATAATGCCGAATGGCGCGCCTCCGCCCATGCGCAACAGCAAGTGCCGCGCGCGGCGCTGATCGACACCATCAAGCAAATTCTCGGTTAAATTCACGGGATAATTCATTTAATATGAATTATTGAAGTGTTTTTCACGTGTTTCCGCAGTATTTATTTTATTAAATATTCATTTTATTAAAATATGCGGACTATCGTCATTTTTGTTTTCTTTTTATAAATTTTGTGCCATAAAACATCATGGATTATGACTCAACCACATCTGCCACCTCGGCAAGCCGCGCCCCGCTGGGTCGTTTGACCACGGCCAATGCGGTGATTGACGCTTTGGGTGGCACGAAGGCGGTCGCCGATTTGCTCGGTGTCGGCGCCTCATCCGTCTCGAATTACCGCCGTCTTGGGTTTCCGGCGCGGGCCTATTTCAGCCTCGCCAAAATCTGTCAAATGCGCGGTCTCGATGTTGCCGATGCGGTCTTTGGCGGCGCCGCAGCGCCGAGCAAACCAGCCAAACGTCAAGCCGCTCAAACCGCTCAATCCAGCACATTATCCATGTTCGCCACGCAAGGTTTCGAGCCATGCCACACGCCTATCATGCAACCGGCTGGGCCGTTTATTGATCGCTTGGGCGAAGAAATGCGACGCCGGCTCTACTTATTCACCGACCCGGGCGGCGAGCAATTATGTTTGCGTCCCGATTTGACCATTCCGACGGCGCTGGCTTATCTGGCCGATTACCCGACCACGCCGAAAGCCCGCCTCGCCTATGAAGGTCTGGCCTTTCGTTATCAATCGCGCGGTGCTGGCAAACCGGAAGAATTTTATCAGGCCGGTATTGAAATTCTAGCCAGCCCAGCCGACGACCATTTGGCCGATGAGGCCGAGGTCTTGCAATCGATCGTGCAAGCGGTTGAGGCGGCTGGCGTGCAAAACTATCAAATCATCGTCAATAATTTGACCATGTTCAGTCAGTTTTTGACGGCGCTTGATTTATCTCAAGGCACCACCAAACGATTGGAACGGGCCTATCACCAGAGCGCTAATTTTGAAGCTGTGCTGCAGACCCTTTTGGTCGAGGCCGAAAACCCGCAGCCAGTGCGCGATATTGCTTTCGTCAATGGCGATCCCAAAACGGAGATTGCTGGCCGGACGATTGGCGATATTAACGCCCGCATTTCGCGCCTGCAAAGCGAGGCCGATGCCGGTTTAACACCAGCCCAAGCGCAATTGATTGTGCAATTTATGAAATTATCCGGCCCGATAAATCAGGTCTTGCAAGATATTGACGCCCTGCTCGGCCGCCGCAATACCATGGCTTCTTTCCAAGATTATTGGCAAGATTTAATGGCAGCCGCTGGCCTGCGTCAGGAAAATCCGCAAAAGCCGGTATTTCTGGCAACGGCGCAGGGCCGCAAAATGGCTTATTACACTGGCTTGGCATTTGAAATTCATGTGCCAGCCCTCAACGCCCAGCGGGTTATCGCCAGTGGGGGCCGCTATGATGATTTATTGCAAAGCCTCGGTGCAGCAACGCCGCTGGCAGCTGTCGGTGGCGCCCTTGCCTTGGAACGTTTGCGGGCGGCAAGCCAGCAGCAGGGAGGCGCCGCATGAGCCGCTTGATTTTAGGTGTGCCGTCTAAAGGCCGTTTGGAAGAAAATGCCGCTGATGTATTTGCGCAAGCCGGTATTGGCCTGAAACGCGCCGGCGCGCGCGGCTATACGGGTCGCGTGACAGGCATTGACGATATTGATGTGCAATATATTTCGGCCTCGGAAATCGCCGGACGACTGGCCGATGGCAGTGTGCATTTTGGCATTACCGGCGAAGATTTATTGCGCGAAGAAGTCGCCGATATGGAGAGCGTCATTCAATTGGTGCTGCCCTTGGGCTTTGGTCGCGCCGATGTCGTCGTGGCCATTCCAGATGCTTGGGCCGATGTCACAACCATGGCCGATTTGGCTGAAGTGGCGGCCGATTATCGTGCGCGCCATGGTCAACGGCTACGCGTGGCCACAAAATATACGCAATTATGCGCTGATTTTTTCGCCCGTCACGGGGTCAGCGATTATGTCATTGTGCAAAGTTTCGGCGCCACAGAAGCCGCCCCCAATGTCGGCGCGGCAGAAGCCATTGTCGACATCACCTCGACTGGCGCGACGCTAACCGCCAATCAATTACGCGTGCCCGATGATGGGGTGATGCTGAAAAGCGAAGCCAATTTAGCCGCCTCTTTGCGGGCCGATTGGTCTGAAACCGCCCGCGGTGCCGCCAAAACACTCTTGGCCCGTTTGGCCGCCTATCGCAGTGCCGGTGTCTCGCGTCAGGTGCAATTTATCGCCACGGCCAATAATGCGCGCAGTGGCAAACAGCAAGCCAGCCAGAGTGACTATGATGATATCGCCCGCCGCTTCTCGGCCCAAAAACTGGCCAGTGAATCGGCCATATCCATGGCTGGCGAGGCCGATCGGTTTTTAGTTCCCGAGGCTCATTTGCAAGCGATGATTGACCATTGGATGGCGCGTTTCGGCTATGATCAAGCGGTGGTCACACAGGCAGATTTCATTTTCCAAAGACGCAATGATTTATATGAGCGTCTCGCTGGCGCCCTATTGTGAGCCTGCTCATTGGCGCGTTAATTGTCGCGGCAAGTTTCGTTACCGCCTTTATGTCGAGCATGTTTGGCATGTTGGGCGGCATGACGCTCTTTGCCGTGCTTGCCAATGTCATGCCGATTGGCGCCGCTATGGTGCTGCACGGGATTTTGCAATTAACCGCAAATATCTATCGCGCTTGGCTCAACCGGCGCGACATCAAATGGTCGATTATCGGATATTTTGCCATTGGCGGCGCCATCGCTTTGACGATTTTGGAGATCATCGACTTCTCACCCAATCGCATTGTGGTTTTATTTGGCCTTGGCCTGATGCCCTATATTATCGTCATCATTCCAAAGGCTTGGGCATTGGACGCCACCCGTAAACCATTTGCCTTTTTGGCCGGTTGGCTTGTCGTCATTATCAATTTATTGACCGGCGTGTCGGGGCCAGCGCTTGATTTATTCTTCCAAAGAACCGTCCTGACCCGACATCAAGTCGTGGCGACCAAAGCGGTGTTATCGGGCATTGGCCATAGCGCTAAAATTATTTTCTTTGGTGCGCTGGTGTCGACCGCAAGCCTCGCCAATTGGCCAGCCCTCGAGCTATTGGCACTGGCGATGGTCGCCTCAATTATTGGCACGCGGGTCGGCAAATATGCGCTCGACAATATGCAAGACGCGACATTTTTCTCATGGACGCAACGGATTTTGCTGACCATGGGCGCCTTGCTCATCGCCCGCGCGATTCAGCTGTTGCTGGCAGCTGATTAATTTTCTCGGAAGACAACCCCAGACGCACGATTAAGCGGTGTGAAAATATAATTCAGCACGCTGCGTTTTTTGCCAATAATGTCGACCACCACTGACATGCCCGGAATAATCTCGACCTCCTCATCACTCTTCGACAATTTGGCCGATGGCACCGCCACCATGGTCTGATAATAAGGCAGCTGATTTTCTTCCTCAGTGGTATTGGCGGCGATACGCTGCACCGTGCCCTCGAGATTGCCATAGCGCGACACGTCATAGGCCGATAAAGAGACCTGCGCCACTTGCCCGGGATAAACACTAGCAATATCCTCAGGCTTCACCCGCGCATTGATCAAAATTTCCACCTCATCGGGCACAATTTCAGCCATCACCGTACCGGCCTGCACAACCGCGCCTATGGTTTCAATATGCACGGCCGACACTGTGCCATCGGCAGGGGCGCGAACACCTGCGTGGCGCACTTTGGCCCGAAAAGCATCCTCGCGCGCATCGGCTTGGCTGGCTTGTGTTTTGACATCCGCCAACTCGCGCGCTGACTCGGCAATGAAATTTGACACAGTGGCATCATATTCATTTTGCGCCCGATCGGCCGCCAGACTGGCTTGTGTATATTGACCCTCGAGTTCAATCAGCGCCAATTTCGTTTCATGACCGGCTTCCACCAGGGGGCGGTAAATATCAATTTTGCTTTTCAGCGTTTTGGCGATTGATTGATTTTCACGTATTTGCTGTTTGATCACCGACAGGCGGCCATCGAGCGCTGCTTTTCTCCGCAAAAACACCGCTCTTTCGCTGGCCGCGACATCGGGCGCATTTTTTTCAAGCCAATCGGGAAACTCAATCGTTTCCGCCAAGGCCACTTCACCCTCTAGGCGCACGACTGTCGCCAGCGCCGCAATGCGGGTGATTTCATTGTCATCAAAATTGGCAATGACATCCTCATCCTCAAGGTTAAAGAGAACATCTCCCTTGGTGACCCGATCGCCCAATTTGACATTAATGGCAATAACACTGCCCGGCAGTCGGTTTTGAACCATTTGCACAGATGACGGCGGCACGATTGTGCCTTCCGCGCGCACCACTTCGTCAAGCTCGGTCAATGCCGACCAAAGAATGGCGACGAAAAAGAAAACCGCAATGATCACAAATAATCGATTGCCATGCAGCTCGGTTGGGTCTTCATCAATATCCAGCTCCTGACCATGGGCCATCATCGCCATCATCAGCGGGTCTGGTGGTGGGCTGGTCAGTTTTTGATAAATGACCCGCAATTTGTGATAGCGCTGGTGTAGATAGCGCCCCGGTCGGCTGGCCAATAAAAACTCGAACACACGTTGCAAGCGCCCGACCCAAAGCGTGCGCACCAGCCATTGCCAAAACTGACCAGCCAGTTTGAAAATCGCCGCCTTGGCAGACAAGGCCGGCCCGCGCAACTGGGAGGATAGTCTGGTGAATAAACGACCGAATATTTGTTTTAATTTTTGCATCAGGATAAATCCACTTTACGAACTAGTTGGTTGAGCTTGGGCTGGGTTTTGCAAACGCTTCATCACTTCGTCGCGCGGCCCATCGGCGACAATACGTCCCCCCTCGACGACCAAAATGCGGTCAGCGATTTGCAACATAGATCCGCGGTGGGTCACAAAAATTGTGGTGATGCCCTTGGTGGCAGCGTCCAAGGATTGCACCAAGGCTTGCTCGGTGCCGGCATCAAGTGCCGCTGTTGGCTCATCCAGCAAAAGAATAGAGGGCTTGGAAATCATCGCCCGCGCCACCGCCAAGGCCTGACGCATACCGGCCGAGAGTTCGCGCCCCCGTTCCGTCAGCATGAAATCAAAGCCACCAGGCAATTGCCCAATGAATTGGTCAGCTCCGGCAGCTTTCGCCGCATCCAGCAAGTCCGTGTCGCTGGCATCTGGCGCGCCCATTAAGAGATTTTCGCGAATACTGCCTGAAAACAAAACAGGGTTTTGAAAGACGATAGACAAATTACGCCGCAAATCATCTGGCTGAATTTGCCGCACGTCAGCATTATCAAGCATCACAATGCCATTATTGGGCTTATACAGGCCCGCCAAGAGGCGCAAAATGGTCGTCTTACCCGAACCAATTCGCCCCAGAATAGCGACGCGTTCGCCGGCTGCAATGCGGAAGCTGACATCCAGCAAAGTCGGATTTTCTTGCCCGTCATAGGTGAATTGCACGTGCTGAAAATCGACATCGCCATTAATTTTTTGACGCCGCACACGCGTGGCACGGCTTTCTTCCTCAGTCTCGCCGCCGAGCACAGCCCCAAGACTGCGATAAGCGGCAATCGCCTGATTCATGCGCCCCAATAATTGCGTTAATTGACCCAAGGGCGCCAATGTGCGGCCTGACAAAATCACACAAGCGATCAATTGACCCATGGTCAGCGAACCATCGGCAATCAAATAAACGCCGTAAACCACAATCCCAATTTGGCTAAATTGTTGCCCCGATTGCGTCACCGTCTGGGTTAGCTGCGAGGCAAAACGTGTGCGCCGATTAGCCACCGCCTGATTGACCACCGAGCTGAGCCAGCGTTTGCGCAAAAGCGCCACGCCAGAAATCGTTTTGACGGTTTCCAGCGCTGAAATCATCTCCACCATGACCGCTTGCTTGCCCTGTCCTTGCATCATCCCCATGAGCGTCAAGCGCCGCATAATCGGCTGCAAAAGCAAGCCAAAGACGACCACTAAAATCACAATAATCGCAGGCACAGCGGCCACGGGGCCGCCGATCATCCAAAGCACGACAAGGAATAAGAAGACAAATGGCAGATCGGCAAAAACCGTGAAACTGGCAGAACCAATCACCTCTTTGAGGGTTTCAAATTCGCGCACCGTATTGGCCAAAGCCCCCGTCGCCTGCTGGTTAAGCGAAATATCATGACGCGCAATACGATTAAACAAGCGCTCCGACACCACGCGGTCAACACGCGCGCCAGCAGCATCAACAAATTGCCCGCGAATAATCTTAATCGCAAAGTCAAAGGCCATCACCACCAGCATGATAATCGTCAAAGCCCACAGACTTTCAATGGCCTCATTGGGAATGACCCGATCATAAACCGTCATAATATAGAGCGACGAGGCAAGGGCGAATAAATTGATGAGAAACGAGGCGGCAATCACCTGTCCATAAATACGCCGACACGCCAATACTGGCCCCCAAAACCAATGCTGCATATATTCCATACGGTTTTTTGCACGCTCTGCCTTGGTTTCGGCTGTACTATCCTCAGAGTTTGAGGCTTTTTCTTCAACTAACATCCAGGTCCTCCAAGACTTATGTTCATGACCTTTGACAGCCCAGCCGCCAAAGCCAATAATTCAATACGTGTGACATCGGCCTCAATAAGGTTATTGGCCAGCTCACTTTGCCGATCGGCAAATCTTTGATAAACGCCGATTAGCCCAAGCGGGTCGGATTGGGTCTGGGTTTGCAGCAAGCGGATACTTTCCAAGCGCTCGCTCAATTGGCTGAGACGCAGTTCAATTTCAGCCCTTTGCCTAATCAACAGCTGTAAGCCGTCACGGAACTCTAAGCTGCGTGCCGTGTGATTGCGTTGATATGCCTCTAAATTACTCTCAAGACCAATGCGCTGCGCATTGACGCCACCGCGCTCGGCGGCATTGGCCCCGCCGTCAAATAGCGGCATGGAAAATTCAATGGCACCCGTCAATTCATGCGTCGTGCAGTTTTGATCGCGGTAATAATATGCCGTGCCATCGCGGCTGCCGGCAAATCGGGTGCCCGCGTCTGGGTGACCGCGCGCCACTGGATTATTACACCGGTTCTTATGCCCAACATCCCACGCACGGCCGGTCAAAACGCCAGTGAAAACCGGCTTATTTTCCGCTTGCAGACGCTTATATTCGGTTTGGACACGAGAAATATTGCGCCGAATAAGACGCGTTTGCAGCGTGTCATAGGCCGGAATAATATCTGGCATATCGGGGCGGGTGCGCATGAAATAGTCAAGAATGGCATCGACCGAACGCGGCTCAAGACCAAACCTTGTTTGAATCGCCTCGACAGCAATTTTTCTCTTGCGCTGCGATTGCGACAGGCGGCCCTCAATTTCGAGACCAATAATCTGCGCCTGACGAACATCAATAATACGCGCTGCGCCCGCC
>JAYOCI010000012.1:0-2235 GCA_038105345.1 Rhodobiaceae bacterium | reverse complement strand
GCCTTAAATCGCGCCTGCATGGCGGCGATACTATCGGCAATCGAGTCGCGCGCTTGTGTGTAAATACCGACCAGGTCATTTTCCAAGCGATATTCAAAGGCAGAAACGAAGAACAAGCGTAATTGCTCTTCCAGCGTCAGCCGACGTTCCAATTGTGCGATATGGAAGCCTTGCTGCGAGCCTTCAACAATGGACGATAAGCGACCCCAATCAAACAGCGCCTGCCTCAAGGTCAAAGTCGCATTCAAGCCTTCGCCGTCATATTCCGGACTATTGGTGCCGCCATATTCGTCGGCCCGTGTCGTCTCATCGACAATTTTATTGCCGCCACTCAATGACATACTGACTTGCGGGTAATATCCGGCGCGGTTTTTCAAAACATCATATTTGGCTTCGCAAACCCGCTGCTTGGCACTCAGAATAGTTGGATGGTTCAATATTTTATGGCCAAAATCACTGACCCCGCTGGGCACCACAGCGCCATTAAAGCCAGCGCTGGAATCAGGCTCCAAAAGCGGCCCGTCCACTGCCCGAAAGTCACTCTTATCATCTTCGAAATAGGGCTTAGGCGGCGCATCCGCCACTGTCGCTTGCCGGCTCAACCAAACATCACCCTCTGTGTCTTCGCTGACTTCTTCAGATGACTGAATTTCGGTTTCGTCGATTTCAACCGGCCATATTGTGTCATCATTCGCTGATAAATCGCCCGATCTTGCCAGCACTAAAGCTGCTGCAAAAATCAGGCACGGCAGCGCCATTTTTTTTGTCGCACGCATGTCTTCTCCTTAACGGAACACAACCAAACAAGAGCCAATGTGAGGCTCAGGCGTTATTTTTTGGTTAATATCTTTCAATTAATGAAAGGGTCGTTCCGGTTATTTTTCTTTTTATTTCAGAGCACTCTATTCAAGAGATGGTGCAAACTAACAGAAGCCGTTTATACTGGCTAGCGAAATCTCAACAAAAAAGGCCGCCCAATGGGCGGCCTTTTCGTATAGCTATTTTGGTCGACTACATCATGCCGCCCATGCCGCTCATGTCAGGCATACCGCCAGCAGCGCCGCCTTCTTTAGCAGGCTTATCAGCGACCATGGCTTCGGTTGTGATCAACAGACCAGCAACTGAGGCTGCATCGCGCAATGCGGTGATAACAACTTTCGCTGGGTCAACAATACCGGCTGCAATCAAGTCGCAATACACTTCGTTTTGCGCGTCAAAGCCGATTTTGCCTTTGCCTTCGAGAACCTTGCCAACCACGATAGAACCTTCGACACCAGCATTTTCTGCAATCTGACGCAGCGGTGCTTCAAGGGCGCGGCGCACAATTTTGATACCAGCATTGATATCAGCATTGGCACTGGTTTGTTTATCAATGGCCGTGGTTGCCAGAAGCAAAGCCGTGCCGCCACCAGGGACGATACCGCCTTCAACAGCAGCGCGCGTGGCGTTCAAAGCGTCGTCAACGCGGTCTTTGCGTTCTTTCACTTCAACTTCCGTTGCCCCACCGACTTTCAAGACAGCAACACCACCTGACAGTTTCGCCAGACGCTCTTGCAGTTTTTCACGGTCATAATCAGAGGTTGTGGCTTCGGCTTGTGCACGGATTTGTGCGATGCGAGCATTGATCTCTTTTTTCTTGCCGACGCCATCGACGATGGTGGTTTCATCTTTAGAAATATTCACGCGCTTGGCAGAACCGAGCATATCAAGCGTTACATTTTCCAATTTAATACCAAGGTCTTCCGACACCACTTGACCACCGGTCAAGACAGCCAAATCTTCCAACATGGCTTTACGACGATCGCCAAAGCCAGGGGCTTTAACGGCGGCGATTTTCAGACCACCACGCAATTTATTAACCACCAGAGTGGCCAAAGCTTCGCCTTCAATGTCTTCAGCAATGATCAACAATGGGCGTGATGACTGAACAACAGCTTCCAAAATTGGCACCATGGCTTGCAGGTTTGACAATTTGGTTTCGTGCAGCAAGATCAGCGGATCTTCCAGTTCAGTTGTCATTTTCTCTGCATTGGTGATGAAGTAAGGTGACAAATAACCACGATCGAATTGCATGCCTTCGACAACAGTCAATTCGCTCTCAAGACCTTTTGCTTCTTCAACAGTGATAACGCCTTCATTGCCGACCCGTTCCATGGCTTCAGCAATCATTGAGCCGATTTCAGCTTCACCATTTGCAGAAATCGTACCAACTTGGGCAATCTCTTCATTTGATTT
>JAYOCI010000132.1:0-3990 GCA_038105345.1 Rhodobiaceae bacterium | reverse complement strand
TCCGGCGCTCATGCCGCGAGGGCATTTGCGGCTCTTGCGCGATGAATATTGACGGCCAAAACACATTGGCTTGCACCAAAGGTTTGGACGAGGTGAAGGGCGATATTACGATTTACCCTCTGCCGCATATGCCGGTGATTAAGGATTTGGTGCCGGATTTGACGAATTTATATGCGCAATATGAATCGATCGAGCCATGGCTGAAAACCGATACGCCGAAACCACAAGCGGAGTGGAAACAGTCGCGTGAAGACCGTGAAAAATTAGACGGTCTCTATGAGTGTATCCTTTGCGCCTGTTGCTCGACATCTTGCCCGAGCTATTGGTGGAATTCCGATAAATATCTCGGCCCAGCGGTTCTGTTGCAAGCCTATCGTTGGTTGGCGGACAGCCGCGATGAGGCGACTGGCGACCGTTTGGATGATCTGGAAGATCCCTTCCGCGTCTATCGTTGTCACACGATTATGAATTGCGCCAAGGCTTGCCCGAAAGGTTTGTCACCGGCCAAAGCGATTTCTGAAATCAAGAAACTCATGGTGGCGCGCGAAGTTTAAGCACCGAGCGCTGATTGAAGCCAATATTGCCCTGCATGACATGTCACAAAACTGTTATGTGGGGCATTTATTAGGGTCCTATGAAAAATATTCTGTTTCTTTGCACTGGCAATAGCTGTCGTTCGGTTCTGGCCGAGGGCTATCTCAATGCGGTGGCGCAAAACTGGCGCGCATTCAGCGCTGGCAGCACGCCAACCGGAGCCGTTCATGAGCTGGCTTTAGCGACATTGGCGAGCCATGATATTGACGCATCTTATGTGCGCT
This sequence comes from Rhodobiaceae bacterium, assembly GCA_038105345.1. Lineage (GTDB taxonomy): Bacteria > Pseudomonadota > Alphaproteobacteria > RS24 > RS24 > JAHEGN01. The sequence continues at coordinate 3,172 of JAYOCI010000132.1, read as the reverse complement.
CCAAATCATGGGATGAATTTGCCGCCCCGCAAGCGCCGCAGATGGATGTGATTGTAACGGTTTGTGACAATGCAGCCGGCGAGGCCTGCCCGATTTGGCCCGGCCATCCGACAAGCTATCATTGGCCGTTTCCCGATCCGGCGCATTTCATTGGCAGCGAGACAGAAAAAAAGCAGCATTTCGAGGCCGTGTTTGCCATGATAAAAACCCGCCTAGATGCGTTTCTAGCGGCCCATGATAAGCCCGAGGTGTGAGCAAATGGCACGTTCTCTTTTCGCCGAATTTCTTGGCACTCTTTTACTGGTTTGCGTGGTTATTGGTTCCGGCATTATGGCGGTCAATATGGCCGATGGAAATAATGCCGTCGCCCTGCTCGGCAATACATTGGCCACGGGTGCCATACTCTATGTGTTAATCACCATATTGGGGCCGATTTCGGGGGCGCATTTTAACCCGGCGGTTAGTTTGGTGTTTTTTCTGCGTAAAGAATTGCCGTTTCATTATTTGATCGGTTTTGTTTTCGTGCAAAGCGTCGGCGGCCTGTGCGGCACAATGCTGGCCCACGCCATGTTTGATTTACCGCTGTTGACGGCCTCGCTCAACATACGCAGCGGCACGGGTCAATGGATTGGCGAAGCCGTGGCGACCTTTGGCTTGGTGGCTACGATTTTGGCCGGCGTTAAATTTCGCGCCGAGGCGGTGCCGATGTTGGTCGGCCTGTATATTTCAGCCGGTTATTGGTTCACCTCATCGACCAGTTTTGCCAATCCGGCGGTGACCTTGGCGCGCGGCTTTAGTGATAGTTTTGCCGGTATTCGCCCGCTCGATATGCCGGGCTTTTGGGGTGCGCAAATTATCGGTGCCCTGCTGGCCTTAGCGGTGATGAGCTGGCTTCTCAAAGCCACATCAAAGGACGTTTGACCGCGCAAAGGGATGCCCGTAAAGTCTCAGCGGGAGATGTCATATGCAAATCAATTTAACGGCCGAGGATGAAGAGTTCCGCAGCGAGGTGCGGCGCTTTCTTGATGATCATTTAGATGCGGATTTGCGCCGCGCGGGCGAATTGGCCAGCGGCATATGTGGCGATCATGAACAGACCATGCGCTGGCATAAAATATTGCACGATAAAGGCTGGGTTGCGCCGAATTGGCCAGAGGCTTTTGGCGGCACGGGCTGGAGCGATATGCAGCGCTATATTTGGATCAATGAATGCGCCCGCGCCAATGCCCCTCGATTATATCCAATGGGTTTGGGGATGATTGGCCCGACATTGACTGTTTGTGGCACGACCGAACAGCAGGAAAAATATTTGCCGCGCCTTTTATCGGGCGAGGATATTTGGTGCCAAGGTTATTCCGAACCTGGTTCGGGTTCAGATTTGGCCAGCCTGCAGTGTCAGGCGGTGCGCGATGGCGATGATTATGTCGTCAATGGCTCAAAAATATGGACCAGCTATGCACAACATGCGACGCATATTTTCTGCCTCGTACGGACCCAAAAAACCGGCAAGCCTCAGCAGGGTATTAGCTTTTTGCTGATTGAAATGAATACGCCGGGCATTAGCGTTGCGCCGATTATCACCTTGGCGGGCGATCATGAAGTCAATCAAGTGTTTTTTGATAATGTGCGTGTGCCTGTCGGGCAAATTGTTGGGCAAGAAAATGATGGCTGGACAGTGGCCAAAACCCTGCTGACTTTTGAACGCAGTGCCGCCTATGCAGCCCGCTTGGGAACCCGATTAGCGCAATTAAAGCAGCTGATTAATGATATTGAACCGGATCAGGCAGAGGCTTTGAGCCGACGCTATGAGGAAATTAGTGTGCGCGTGCAAGCCATTGAAATGACCGAGTTTCGGGTGCAAGCGGCGCTGGCTGCCGGCCACTCACCAGGTGCCGCCTCATCACAATTAAAAGTCATGGGCACAGAGGTGCAACAGGCGATTGACGAGTTGGCGATTGAGGCTTTGGGCATTTATGCGGCGCCGTGGCAACAGCACCTGCGCGAGATGGGCAATAATCAAAAACCAGCCGGACCCGAAGCGACCATGAAGCTCATGCCGGATTATTTGAATAATCGGGCGGCAACGATTTATGGCGGCTCCAGCGAAGTGCAGCGCAATATCCTTGCCAAACTGGCTCTCGGGTTATAATTGCAATCTATGGATGTTGTACCAATCACCGTTGGGACTTCTGTCGTTGATCGCTATCAAGCTCTGGTGAACGACGGGCAAATTAAGGCCGATGCGGCGCAAGCTCATGCTGCGGTGCAATTGGATGGGCTGTGCCAAGCTTTGAGCCAGCGAAAACCTCAGCCATTATTGCGCCGACTTCTGCCGCGCACCAAACCAGCCGATAATGGCCCCGCGGGGATTTACATTTATGGTGCTGTTGGGCGGGGCAAATCAATGCTGATGGATTTGTTTTTTGACACAGCGCCGATTGCCGCCAAACGCCGCGTGCATTTTCATGCCTTTATGCAAGAAACCCATCAGCGCATTCATGCCTTCCGCCAAGCCAATGCGAAAATCGGTGATCCCATGCCGCATATCGCCAAGCAAATTGCCAGCGAAGCGCAGCTGCTGTGTTTTGACGAGTTTCAGGTCAAAGACATTGCTGATGCGTCGATTTTGGGACGTCTGTTTTCTCTTTTGCTTGATCGCGGCATATGTGTGGTGGCGACCTCCAACCGCCCACCGGATGATTTGTATAAGGGCGGTTTGAACCGTCATCGGTTTGAGCCATTTATTGATTTGCTGAAAGCACGTTTAGCCTTGCTCGAACTCGAGGCCGCGGCAGATTATCGTTTGGCGCGTTTGCAGGCCAAGCCAGTCTGGTTCTCGCCCTGCGGGCCGTCGGCGCGTCGGGCGCTTGATGAGCGTTTTGCCGCGCTGACAGAGGGCGTGCAAGTCGCCCCCGTGCAATTAGAATTAGCCGGACGGACATTGGCGATTGCCCAAGCGGCCGGTGGCGTGGCGCGATTGAGCTTTGATGATTTATGCGTGGCGACGCGTGGGGCGGCTGATTATCTCGCTTTGGCAGAGCATTTCCATACGGTTTTGATTGATAATATTCCGCGCCTGCAAAAAGATAAGCGCAATGAGGCCGTGCGTTTTGTGACGCTGATTGATGCGCTTTATGAAGCCAAGGTAAAACTTTTGGCAACAGCCGATGGC
>JAYOCI010000131.1:0-3994 GCA_038105345.1 Rhodobiaceae bacterium | reverse complement strand
TCAAAAGTGTATATCGAAGGTCAATTGCAAACCCGCAAATGGCAAGACGACAAGGGTGCTGATCGCTACTCAACTGAGGTTGTTTTGCAAAATTATGGCGGCGTTTTGACCATGCTCGACAGCCGCAATAGCGACGAAGGCTTTTCATCAGCCAGCCAAAACTATGGCGCGGTTGGCAATGATTCGCCGGCCCAAGCGATTGCCGGTGGTGGCGACAAACTGAATGATGACGATATTCCGTTTTAAGATTAAAAACGCATTAAAAACAACAGCTTAGATACCCAAAAAAGCACGGCTTTTGACTGTCCCTCAGGGCCGGTAAATGCTATGGTGAATGCATGTTTTTGAGCCACAATGGCTCACCGATAATTGTGGGGAAAACGGACTTTTGACGCAATCACCTGAAAATCCATCTGACTCAGAGGACGTAACCATTGACGAGGCCTCAACCGAGGCTGAGGAGCAACTGACGTCTGAAGAAGGGGATGCTGAGACTGAGCTTTCAGCAGGTGGTGAAGGCGGCTCAGGCGGTGACGATGGCGGTTCACTTCCGCCCGACGGTGGCCCACCACACGGTGGTTTTGACGTTCAGCCAATAAGCATTGAAGACGAAATGCGGACATCCTATTTGGATTACGCCATGAGCGTGATTGTTTCGCGCGCCTTGCCGGATGTGCGAGATGGTTTGAAGCCTGTGCATCGGCGGATTTTGTTCTCAATGAACGAAAATGGCTATGACTTCAACAAGCCTTATCGCAAATCGGCCCGCGTTGTTGGTGATGTGATTGGTAAATATCACCCGCATGGCGACCAATCAATTTATGACGCTTTGGTGCGTATGGCGCAGGATTTCTCTATGCGCCTGCCATTGCTCGACGGGCAGGGCAATTTCGGTTCCGTTGATGGTGACCCGCCAGCTGCGATGCGTTACACGGAAGTGCGCATGGCCAAGCCAGCGCATTCGATTTTGGCTGATATTGATAAAAACACAGTCGATTTTCAGGACAATTACGATAATTCAGAGCGCGAGCCGACGGTTCTACCGGCGCGGCTACCGAACTTATTGGTCAATGGTGCCAGTGGTATTGCTGTCGGCATGGCGACCAATGTGCCGCCGCATAATCTCGGCGAGTTGATCGACGGCTGCAAAGCCTTGATTGAAAATCCGGCCATCACCAATGAGGAAATGCTCGAATATGTCCCGGGTCCCGATTTCCCGACGGGTGGCATTATTCTGGGCCGCACCGGTGCGCGTTCGGCCGTGACCACAGGGCGCGGCTCGGTGATTATGCGCGGGCGCGCCACTGTTGAACAAATCAAAAAAGACCGCGAAGCCATTGTCATCACCGAAATTCCTTATCAGGTGAATAAGTCATCAATGATTGAGAAAATCGCTGATTTGGTTCGCGAAAAGACCATTGATGGGATTAGCGATTTACGCGATGAGTCCGACCGCGACGGCATGCGTGTGGTGGTTGAGCTTAAGCGCGATGCCGTTTCCGAAGTGGTGCTGAACCAGCTTTATCGTTATTCGCAATTGCAGACCAGTTTCGGCGCCAATATGTTGGCTTTGAACCAAGGTCAGCCGCAATTAATGACTGTCCGCGAAATGTTGGCGGCATTTATTGCGTTCCGCGAGGAAGTGGTTACCCGTCGGTCAAAATTTGAACTGGCAAAAGCCCGCGATCGGGCTCATGTATTGGTCGGTCTGGCGATTGCCGTGGCCAATATTGATGAAGTAATTGCGCTTATTCGCAAGGCACCTTCGCCGCAAGAAGCGCGTCGTCAATTAATGGAACGCCAATGGCCAGCCACGGAAGTGATGGATATGGTGGCATTGATTGATGATCCGCTGCACCGCGTCTCGGAAGAGGGCACTTATATGCTCAGTGAAGCGCAAGCGCGGGCCATTCTGGAGCTCCGTCTGCAGCGTTTAACAGCCATGGGCCGAGACGAAATCGGCGATGAGCTAAAAACCTTGGGCGAACAAATTGCCGATTATCTCGATATTCTGCGTTCGCGTCAGCGTGTGATGCAGATTATTAATGAAGAGCTTGACTATGTGCGCGAAGAATTTGCCACGCCGCGGCGCTCTGAATTTATCGAACATGATGGTGAAGTCGATGATGACTCGTTAATACCGCAAGAAGATATGGTGGTGACCGTCAGCCATGGCGGCTATATCAAGCGCGTGCCGCTGTCGACTTATCGCGCGCAGCGCCGTGGCGGTAAGGGTCGTTCTGGCATGGCGACAAAAGACGAAGATTTTGTCAGCCGTATTTTCGTTGCCAATACTCACCAGCCAGTGCTGTTTTTCTCGTCAACCGGCATTGTTTATAAAATGAAAGTATGGAAATTGCCGGTCGGCAGTCCGCAATCGCGCGGCAAAGCCTTGGTCAATTTGCTGCCGCTGACCGAAGGCGAGGGCATTGCTGAAATTATGGCCTTGCCAGCCGATGAAGCGACATGGGGTGATTTGCACGTCATGTTTGCCACCAGCTTGGGCAATGTGCGGCGCAATGATTTGTCTGACTTCGTGCAAATTAACCGTAATGGTAAAATTGCCATGAAACCCGATGAGGGCGAACGGATTATCGGCGTGGAAACATGCTCGACCAATGATGACGTTCTGCTGACCAGTTCAAGCGGTCGGGCAATTCGTTTTCCAGTGTCGGATGTCCGCGTATTCCGAAGCCGCAATTCAACCGGTGTGCGGGGCATTCGCCTTGATTCCGGTGCCAGCGTCATTTCAATGGCGATTTTGCGCCATAGCGAAGCAACGCCAGCCGAGCGCAATACTTATCTGAAACAGGCGGCCATGATCCGTCGGGCAACAGATGATGAGCTTGAGGCCGATGTTGTCGATGTCGCGGGTGATGAAGAAAATATCGAGGAAACCGCCTTGTCGCCAGAACGCTATGCCGAGCTTGGCGCCAATGAGCAGTTTATTCTGGCGGTGAGCGAGAACGGCTTTGGCAAACGCTCGTCAGCCTATGAATATCGTGTGTCCGGACGTGGTGGTAAGGGCATTATCGCCATGACAGTCACCGAGCGTAACGGCAGCCTATTGGCCGCCTTCCCAGTTGAAGAAAGCGACCAGATTATGTTGGTCACCGATGGCGGCACGCTTATTCGCTGTCCGGTCGATGATATTCGGATTGCTGGACGAAATACCCAAGGTGTAACGATTTTCAAGACCGACGTAGACGCCAAAGTCGTATCGGTTGCGCATTTGGGTGAAACATCCGATGATGACGCATCCGATGAGGCACCAGAGGGTGCTGAAGAAGAGTCTGGCTCAGATGAGCCACCGACGACAGGCGAGGAATCGTAAATATGCGTGTAGGTCTTTATCCCGGCAGTTTTGACCCGATTACCAATGGCCATATTGATGTCATCAAGCGCAGTTTGGCTGTGGTTGATAAGCTGATTGTCGGTATCGGCATTAGCGCAACCAAAACGCCGCTGATTTCGCTCGAGCAACGTATGGCGATGATTGACAGCGAAATGGGGCCAATAGCCAAGAAAATGAACGTTGAGCTATCGGTGATTAGTTTCGAAGGGCTTTTGGTTGATGTGGCGCGCCAGCATGGTGCCAATCTCATCATTCGCGGCCTGCGCAATGCGGCTGATTTTGACTATGAAGCGCAAATGACCTCGATGAACCGCGCCATGGCACCTGAAATCGAGACCGTATTTTTAGCCGCCTCAGCCGATGTTGGCTTTATTTCCTCAACTTTAATCCGGCAAATTCATGCTATGGGTGGCGATATCAGCCCCTTTGTGCCGAAAGTTGTGCTGGATAATATTTAATAATTGCAGATACTTAAGTGGAGAATATCATGCGTTACATTATGATTGTTTTAACTGCGTTTGCAGTGATGAGCACTTCAATGTCAGCATGGGCAGCAGACAAGGAGAATATCATGCTGATGGAACTGAAAACCGGAACGGTTAAAATCAATCTGCGCGAAGATTTGGCACCAGGCCATGT
>JAYOCI010000011.1:19265-21295 GCA_038105345.1 Rhodobiaceae bacterium | reverse complement strand
CTACACCCACCCATAGATATTATTAGACAAATCGTATTGACGCCTTGCGCAAAGCTCAGGCGCGCTATTATAAGCGGCGCTTCGGGGTTGATTTGAACCCAGACACGGAAATCATTGCGACGCTCGGCTCGAAAGAGGGTTTTGCCAATATGGCGCAAGCCATGACCGACCCGGGTGACGTTATTCTTGTGCCCAATCCGACTTATCCGATTCACGCTTTTGGCTTTATTATTTCCGGCGCCACCATTCAGCATTTGCCGATTGAAGAAGGCTGCGATTTCTTTGCCGTGCTTGATCATGCGGTATCTAACAGCCATCCAAAACCAAAGGCTTTGGTGCTGAACTATCCCGGCAATCCAACGGCGGAAGTGGTCGATTTGGCGTTTTACGAAGAAATCGTCCGCTATGCCAAAAAGCACGACATTATTCTGCTTTCCGATTTGGCCTATGCCGAGATTTTCTTTGATGAGAATAATCCGCCGCCGTCGATTTTGCAGATTGATGGTGCCAAGGATGTCGCCGTTGAGTTTACCTCTTTGTCGAAAACCTTTTCCATGCCGGGCTGGCGCATGGGCTTTGCAGTGGGCAATGAGCGTCTCATTGGGGCGCTGACGCGTATCAAATCCTATCTTGATTATGGCGCGTTCACGCCGATTCAAGTGGCCGCCGCCGCTGCTCTGGATAGTCCTGAGGAGGTCATTCGTGACATTCGCAAAGTCTATAAAGAGCGCCGCGACGTGCTGATTGACGTTTTCTCGCGGGCGGGATGGGATGTGCCATCGCCGCAAGCCACCATGTTTGCTTGGGGCAAAATTCCTGACCTGTTTGAGGGCATGAAATCGCTTGAGTTTTCGACCCTCTTGCTGAAAGAGGCCGACATTGCGGTGTCGCCTGGCATTGGCTTTGGTGAATATGGTGACGACTATGTGCGTATTGCTCTGGTCGAGAATGAGCAACGTATCCGTCAGGCAGGGCGCAATCTGAAGCGCTTTATGGATCATCATAAAGGCAAGGCGAAGTGAGCGATAAACCTTCATTGCGTGTCGGGCTTGCTGGTCTGGGCACTGTTGGTGCGACAGTGGCACAAGAGATTTTGGCTGGTGCCATTGCGGGCGTAAGCCTCAGCTGTGTCAGCGCGCGCACGGCCGATAAAGACCGTGGTTTCGACATAAGCGGCCTTCGTTTCGTGGCCAATCCTCTGGATATGGTGGCCGATCCATCGGTTGATGTGATTGTCGAGCTTATTGGTGGCCAAGACGGCCCCGCCTATGATTTGGTGAAAGCTAGCTTGCAGGCTGGCAAGCCTGTGGTGACGGCCAATAAAGCGCTATTGGCGGCTCATGCCGAAGAATTGTCAGACCTGTCGGTCACCTCAGATGGGTCAGCTGTGCCATTGGCTTATGAGGCGGCGGTGGCTGGCGGCATTCCGGTGATTAAAGCCTTGCGCGAGGGTTTGGCGGGCAATCAGATTACGCGCTTGTCGGGCATTTTGAACGGCACGTGCAATTATATTCTGACCCGCATGGAAGAGGCCAAATTGAGCTTTGAAGCCGCCCTCGATGAGGCGCAGGCCAAGGGGTTTGCGGAAGCTGATCCAACATTGGATATTAGCGGCGTTGATGCGGCGCAAAAATTATCCTTGCTGTCGGCTCTGGCCTTTGGCTTGGCGCCCGATTATACGAAAATGCCGGTCGCTGGCATTCAGGCGATTACCGCGCAAGATATTTCCTTTGCTGGTCAATTTGATTGCGTCATCCGTCTGGTCGGAGTGAGCGAGCGTCATGAGGGCGCGGTTTATCAGCGGGTCACACCAATGTTGGTGCGGCGCAGTAATAATCTGGCGCAAGTGCGCCAAGAGCTTAATGCGGTGATGGCGCGTGCCAAGCCGCTCGGCGATTTATTCTTACAAGGCCCAGGGGCAGGCGGCGGCGCGACGGCTTCGGCGGTTCTCGCCGATATTGCCGATTTAGCGCTTGGATTTGGCCGGCCATTATTTTCCACGCCCGTATCGCAAATGCAGACACCATGTT
>JAYOCI010000011.1:15092-19255 GCA_038105345.1 Rhodobiaceae bacterium | reverse complement strand
TCTCGCCGATAAGCCCGGCAGCATGGCCAAAGCGACGCAAATACTTGCGGAAAACGGGGTTTCGATTGAGGAAGTCATCCAACGCTCAAGCAGTGATGGCGGCGGCTTCTTGCCCGTGGTATTCATAACCCATGAAGTAGACGATTCGTCGCTTAACAATGCACTTGCCGCTTTGCAGCAGCAGGATGTTTGTCAGGGCGTTTTATGTTTGCCGATTTTTGCTGATTAATAAGGAGAGCAGTCCATGGCCGAGAAAAAAATTAATCGTGTGCTAACCCTTGAGTTAGCCCGTGTCACAGAGCGCGCCGCCGTCGCTGCTGCAAAACTGATTGGCCGAGGTGATGAAAAAGCTGCTGACCAAGCCGCTGTTGACGCCATGCGCCGTGAACTCAATACGCTCGATATTGATGGTGAAGTGGTTATCGGTGAAGGCGAGCGCGACGAAGCCCCCATGCTTTATATCGGCGAAAAAGTCGGCAAGGGCGGTGGCCCGAAAGTTGACATTGCGCTTGACCCGCTGGAAGGCACGACACTAACCGCCAAAGGCATGGGCAATGCCTTGGCTGTGGTCGCTATGGCCGAGGCTGGCAGTCTGTTGAATGCGCCGGATGTGTATATGGAAAAAATCGCACTTGGTGGCGGTTATCCGGCCCATTTGGTCGACCTTGATGCTGACCCGGGTGATAATGTGCGGGCTGTGGCCAAGGCCAAAGGCTGCGATATTGCACTGATTAATGTGTGTATTCTGGACCGTCCGCGCCATGCCGAAATGATTGCCAAAATTCGCGAAGCGGGCGCGCGCGTGACCCTGATTAGTGATGGCGACATTGCTGGCGTTATTCACACAACCGACCCAAGCACTGGCATTGATATGTATATGGGAACCGGCGGCGCGCCTGAGGGCGTATTGGCCGCTTCGGCTCTGCGTTGCACAGGTGGGCAGATGCAAGGGCGTTTGATTTTGAATGATGATGGCCAACGCGCACGGGCGAAAAAAATGGGCATTTCAGATTTCACCAAAAAATATAATGTCGATGAAATGGCTAAGGGCGACGTTGTTTTGTCGGCCACTGGCGTGACTTCAGGTTCAATGCTGACCGGTATTGCACACCACAATAATGAAATTTGGACGGATACGCTTTTGATGCGCTCATCAACTGGCACTATTCGTTGGATCAAAGCGCGCCACACCAACCCTTCAAAATTTCACTTAGATGGCTAATCAGTCAAAAGAGGCTGCATTTGGGGTTTCCCGATCGGCCTCTGGACAATTATGGCGCTTGCATGACGTCAACCCGCGAGAGGTTTTAGCTCTCACCCAGCGGCTTGGCGTATCTGAACTTCTGGCGCGATTATTGGCAGCGCGGCAAATATCGGCCGATGCAGCGCCGCAATTTCTTGAACCACGCTTGCGCGACCTATTACCCGATCCGTCGTGCCTCACCGATATGGATAAAGCAGCCGCGCGTTTGGCTGATGCCATTGAAGCGGGGGAGCCAGTGGCGGTGTTTGGCGACTATGATGTCGACGGCGCTACCTCATCGGCTGTTCTGGCGCGTTATTGGAAAATGCTTGGGCAAAATCTGCGCGTGCATATTCCCGATCGACAAAAAGAGGGATATGGCCCCAATACGGCGGCCTTTAAGCAATTACAAAGCGACGGCCATCAGCTGATTATTACCGTTGATTGCGGAACCATGGCGCATGATGTGTTGCAACAAGCGCAAGCCGATGGGCTTGAGGTGATTGTTGCCGACCACCACCAAACCGGCGGCGGCCTTCCGCCTTGCTATGCACTGATTAATCCACGCCGCGCCGATGACAATAGCCAGTTGGGACATTTGGCAGCGGTCGGTGTGACTTTCATGCTGGTGGTCGCGGTTAATCGCGCCTTGCGCCAGCGCGGCTTTTTCGAAACACGCGAGGAGCCGCAATTAACGCCTCTGCTAGATCTTGTATCGCTCGGCACAGTTTGCGATGTGGTGCCGCTTGAGGGGGTTAATCGCGCCTTTGTTCGCCAAGGCAGTTTGGTGATCCAGCAGGGCGGCAATATTGGCATGGCGGCTTTGGCCCGCAGCGCTGGCTCGACACCGCCATTTGGCACTTATGAGCTGGGTTTTCAAATGGGCCCAAGGGTGAATGCTGGTGGGCGCGTTGGGCAGGCTGATTTGGGTGTGCGTTTATTGTCATCTGAAGACCCTGAAGAAGCGGCCGGACTGGCGGCGCGATTGAATGATTTTAATGCTGAGCGGCGCAATATTGAGGCGCAGGTTTTGTCAGAGGCGATTGCTTTAGCGGAAGAAAAAATTGCCCTTCATAATGCGCCACCGCCATTTCTGCTATTGGCGCGCAAGGGCTGGCACCCAGGTGTGATCGGTATTGTTGCAGGTCGGTTGAAAGATAAATACCACCGCCCGAGTTTTGTTATTGCTTTAGATGATGACGGGATAGGCAAGGGGTCAGCGCGCTCGGTCAGTTCGGTTGATATTGGCCGCTTGGTTGCCGCGGCGGTGGATGCGCAATTGATTGAAGCTGGCGGCGGTCACGCCATGGCCGCTGGGGTGACATTAAGCGAAAGTCAAATTGCGGATTTTGAGACGTTTTTGACGGCGCAATTGGGGACAATGTCGGGCGATCAAACCCGCGAGTTAAAAATTGAAGCAAGCCTGACGGCGATTGCCGCCACGCGGGCGCTTTTTGAAGAGCTGCAGCAGGTCGGCCCATTTGGTGCTGGTAATCCGGAGCCACGTTTTGTCGTCGTGAATGCGCGAATCGTTAAACCATCCATTGTCGGTGATGGTCATGTGCGTTGCATTTTAGCTGGCGAAGGCGGCGGCAGTCTGAAGGCCATGGCCTTTGCATCGGTTCCCGAGGAGGTGCGCCAGCTTATTTTGACGACCCGCGAGCCGCTTCATATCGCCGGATTTCTGCGGGCTGATGACTGGAACGGGCGTCGCGATGTGCAATTTATGGTGCATGATGCCGCAGTTGCGAGAAGTGCTTGAAATCATATGCGATTGAGGATATATCCTTCACACAACTCATGAAGCGCCCTTCGTCTATCGGTTAGGACGCCAGGTTTTCAACCTGGAAAGAGGGGTTCGATTCCCCTAGGGCGTGCCATGATTGTTTCCCCTTATTGCGACTGATATAACCGATCGTCTCCGGCCCAGTGTTTTTCAATGAACTGATCGCGGCCCGAGCGAAAGCGGTAATATTTATATTTCAATGGGCTCTTTTTATAATAATCCTGATGATAAGACTCGGCCGGATAAAACGGCGTCGCATCGGCGATTTGCGTGGCTATTGCTTTATCGAATTTCTTGGCCTCATTAAGCGCTTTGACCGCACCTTCGGCGAGTCGGCGCTGTTCGGCATCAACGACGTAAATGGCTGACCCATAATGGCGGCCACGGTCAACAAAACTGCCACCAGCATCTGATGGGTCATGCATGCGCCAGAACGCGCTCAAAAGCGTTTGATAGGATAATTGATCGGGATCATAAGTCACTTTTACCGTTTCACGATGGCGCGTGCTGCCATAGGCAACCGCCTCATAGGTAGGATTTTTCTTTTTTCCGCCCATAAAACCCGAGACAACGCTGGTGACGCCGGGGATTTTTTCAAAGTCGGCTTCCGTGCACCAAAAACAGCCACCGGCAAAATAGGCTACCGCCACATTGGCACTTTGGGCGCTTTGGGCGCTGAACGGCGCGACGATGATGAATAAGCTAAGAACCACACGCTGTAGGTAAGTTTTAATCATATGGGGCATTTTTGACCTCCTTTGGTGAATGAAAAAGCCTAATCAGCAAATATGTCACTATTGAGGCGATTTGAATGTCGGCACCCATACTCGTGCCATCTCTTTGCCCGATAACCAATCATCGCGCGACATGCGACTTTGCAGATAATCAATGACCGGCTCAATATTGGATGGTGCGCCCAATGTGAGACGCTGCGGATTGGTAAGATAGAGATGCGCCCATTTGGCCGCCTCAATGGGCGTGGAATTCGGGGCCGCTCCTGTTGCGTGTAAATAAACAAAAATACCATGAGCCTTAAAATATCCGGCAATGGCGGCGATTTGTAAAAATTCAATATACTAATAAAATTTGTCTTACTCAAACGGGCCAAGCGCAAACACGCGATATGCCCCCGAA
>JAYOCI010000011.1:0-15082 GCA_038105345.1 Rhodobiaceae bacterium | reverse complement strand
AAATCATCAACCCCCGATTCAATCATCAAACATTCAGCCAAGGCGACCTGCGCATCCTCAAAGCCAAGCCCGCGACCGGCGATAGGACGCAGAAGGGGAATGGCGTTTTGGCAATCGCCGCTTTCTTTCAGGGCAAAGCCCTCCCAATAAGGGTCTTTTGAAAGGCGTTTCTCAATCGCCCTCTGGCGCACAAGCTCGGCTGGGGTTTTCTGCTCAATTTGCGCTAAGGCTGGCGTCAATGCCGTAAGTGTTGTGAGGCCGAGGCTAAGGCCCAAAGATAGCCAAAAGGATAGGGGTGGCCCTACCATTTGCCGATATTTTCCATCGAAGCCCAAGGTTCACATGGGGCCAGAGCCTCGCCGGCTTGCAATAATTCGACAGACACATTGTCTGGTGAGCGCACAAAGGCCATGCGACCATCGCGCGGCGGGCGGTTAATGGTGACACCAGCGGCGGCTAGTCTTTCGCAAGTCTCATAAATATTGTCGACCTGATAAGCCAAATGGCCAAAATTACGCCCCTCATCTAAAGTTTCTGGGTCCCAATTATAGGTCAATTCGATTTGCGCTTCCGATTGTCCGGGCGGGGCCAGAAATACTAATGAAAAACGGCCATCTTCAATATCATAGCGTCCCAATTGTTCGAGCCCTAAATGGTCGCAATAAAACGCCAAAGAGGCGTCTAGATCGCTCACGCGAACCATTGTGTGAAGATATTTCATGGGTTACAGCTCCTTTTTGTGACACAGGTCAAAATTTTTCTTGAATTCCTTGCTCTGAACGCGATGATTGACCTAATGATAACTTCCAAGCTTCATCTTATGACACAATCAATAGAATTCAACTCAGGAAAAACCATTTGTCGCGGTGTTCTTTGCACCCCCGATAGCCGCAAGGCGAATGGCGCCGCCATTGTTCTCGCACACGGTTTTGCCGGAACCGTCGATAGTGGTCTGGTGGAATATGCTGAGGCTTTTGCCAAAGCAGGTTTTCACGCCCTGGCTTTCGATTATCGCGGCTTCGGTCGCAGCGATGGCACACCACGGCAGCATATTTCCGTGCCCGACCAGCGGGACGATTGGCTTGCCGCCATTGCGTTCATGCGCGCGCAAGAGGCGGTTGACCCTGATCGTATTGGCTTGTGGGGCATTTCTTTTTCTGGCGGCCATGTCATTTATCTGGCCCATGACGACCCGTCTATTCGGGCTTTGGTGGCGCAAGTGCCAGCCATTGATGGGCACTTGAATGCCATGCTCGGCAATTACAAGCGCGGGGCAGAGCAAACCGCAGCCTTTATAAAAATAATCAAAAAAGACCTGAAGGATAGTTTTTTGGGCGGCCATCACAATATGATTGCAGTGGCACCGGAAACCGGCAAAGGGCCGGCTGTGCTGGGTGCCAAAGAGGCTGAAATCTATCCCAAAATCGCTGGCCCGACATGGCAAAATAGTGTCACCGCACGGAGTTTTCTGGTCGGGCAAATCGACAAGAACAATGCCACTGAACTATCCGATAGTCTAACCACGCCAATGTTGCTGCAAATGGCGGTTGATGATGAAACCGTGTCTAATGAGGGCATCACGACATTTGCGCGCCGTTGTGGGGTATTGGCGACGTTGAAACGTTACCCCGGCGGGCATTTCTCAATGTTGCAAGCGCCCGGCCGAAAACAAGCAATCGACGATGCCATTGAGTTTTATCAAAGCCATTTAGTTTCATGAGCCTCACCCTGCGTCAATGGCTGGAAGAAAGCCAAAACACTGTGGTCTTCACCGGTGCCGGTATGAGCACTGATAGTGGTATTCCGGATTTTCGCAGCCCCGGTGGTTTATGGACGCGCATGGCACCGATCATGTTTGAAGATTTTCTCGCCAGCGAGGAAATGCGAATTGAAGCCTGGCGGCGCAAATTTGCCATGGATGATGAAATTGGCGACGTCAGCCCAAATGCCGGTCATATGGCCATCGCCAAATTGGTTGAAAATGGCAAAATCAGCACGGTGATTACGCAAAATATCGATAATTTGCATCAAAATTCGGGTATCGACCCGTCGCGCGTTATCGAATTGCACGGCAATTCGACCTATGCCAAATGTCTTGATTGCGGCTTGCGCCATGATTTGGCGGCGCTTCGCCAAGCCTTTTTTGCCGCCCAGCAAAGCCAAGCGCCGGGATGTCAAAATTGCGGCGGCATTGTTAAATCGGCAACAATTTCATTCGGTCAGGCGATGCCAGAGCGGCAAATGGCTGAAGCCGAGGCCGCCACTATGTCATGTGACCTGTTTTTAGCCATTGGATCATCGCTTCAAGTGTTTCCAGCCGCTGGTTTTCCGATTATGGCGCGCCATAATGGGGCGCGTTTGGTGATTATTAACCGCGAGCCGACCGAGCTGGATGCCGCGGCCACATTGGTTATTAACGAAGAAATAACTCCTGTGTTGCAAAGTCTCATCAGCTTGAACAGTTAATGAAAAAATCTGGGCTGGTGCTTTCAAGGCAGTTTGGCTTATGCTAAACTGGCACTGGTTCTGCGTAGGAAAAATAACAATAACGTAGAGGTAATGCTATGTCTTCAGTAACGCCCACTGCTCCAGCAGCGGCAGAAGCAATACTTGTTGAGGGAACGGTCAAGTGGTTTGACCCAGCTAAAGGCTACGGGTTTCTCGTGCCCGATAATGGTGGCGTTGATATTTTGGTGCATCACTCGACTTTGCGTCGCGGTGGCCATGATATCCTATACCCT
The DNA here is from genome assembly GCA_038105345.1 of Rhodobiaceae bacterium. GTDB lineage: Bacteria > Pseudomonadota > Alphaproteobacteria > RS24 > RS24 > JAHEGN01. Next base: position 12,341 of record JAYOCI010000011.1, on the reverse strand, counting down.
GGTGCGCGTGTCAAAAGCACTGTGGTTGAACGTGAACAAGGGCTGCAAGCCGATAGTATTGTTGCCGTCGATAATTCAAACGCTCAAATGCCCCAAACAACATTGCGGCCAACGGCTTTATTGGCATCGATAGAAAATATGTCTGATTTCCAAAAAGCCCATGTGAAATGGTTCAATCGCATTCGAGGTTTTGGTTTCGTCAATATTGAAGGTGGCAGCGAAGATATTTTCGTGCATATGGAAATTCTGCGCCATTCAGGGATTGAGGTTTTAGTGCCCGGTCAATTTGTCATGGTGCGCTATGGAACTGGCCCAAAAGGCTTGATGGCGACAGATGTTCAGCGCATTGATAGCGCCGACCGTGTGGCTGAAATGGATCCGTCAGCCGACGCCAAGGCCTCAGACTAAGGCGCGTCCCATACTTCTCCTATTGCGGCTCAGGCACGCATGTGGCACTTGTTGTGCCTACGCTTTGATAGGGGAATGCGGATGTCAGATACAGTCAAAGATGCTGATGGCTTAGATAGTGACGCTTTAGATGGCGATTCTTTAGATGGCGATTCTTTAGATGGCTATGGTGCTGATGATCTCAATCCACCGGCGCCTTTCAAAAGAAGTGTGCGTCGCGGGCCCTTCACAACTCATAATGGCCCTTGGTTTCACTATGCCAAGGATGGCTTTTTTCGTCAGGGTGTGCGGCTTCTACCGCGTCACTGCAATAGCCGCGGCATTGTCCATGGTGGTTTTCTTTGCAGTTTCGCCGATGGTCTGGCAGCCACAGCGGTGTTTCGCAGTTTGGACAGAAGCTCGGTGACGATGAAATTGAATACTGAGTTTTTACGCAGCGCGCAATCTGGTGACTGGCTGCAAGGCACGGCTGAGGTTGTGCGCAGCACGCGGAATATGGCTTTTGTCGAGGCCCGCGCTTGGGTTGGCGAGGGGCCAGAGGTCTTAGATGAGGCGCTTGTATTCACCGCCAGTGCGGTTTTCCGTTTGTATTAATTTTGCCGTTTCAAACTATTTTTGTTTTATCGCGAAATGGCGAAACTTCGTCTTGAAACCGTCGGCATTTTGATTTAAGCAAGTGCTCAGTCGGGGCTTGGCGCAGTCTGGTAGCGCACCTGGTTTGGGACCAGGGGGTCGCAGGTTCGAATCCTGCAGCCCCGACCATTTTCCTCTTTTCTCTTTGCTGATTTGACTGAAAGCTATACGCTTCATCGGTAATGCTATCAGACGACGGGGGAAGGCAGATGAAAGCGTTAGAGCAACGGGCGGTCATCAAACAAGTTAAACAGGACCCAGAATTGGTTGAGGCGTTTCATATGCCCTTGATCGCATGGCCGACGGTGGTGATATTTGTCATCAGTTTCGTCGGTTTTTTTATGTCAACTTATGCGCTGCTCAATGAGCTCTTGCCGCCACTCGTCACAATTTTGCTCAGCGGCTTTTTTATTTTCTGGAGCTTCACGCCACTGCATGAGGCGGTGCATCGCAATCTGTCGCGTATCAATTGGCTGAATGACGCCATTGGCACAGTCAGCGCGCAATTGCTTTTGCCGGGATTTAACACCTCTTTATATCGTTATTTGCACGTCACCCATCATGCGCGCACCGGACAAGATGATGATCCGGATTTGAAATTCACTGATGGCAATCTTTTGAAATGCTGGCTGAACGCCGCTTTCCTCGATATTTTATGGGTGCGCTATTATCTCACGGTTTTTGCCGAAAGACCGCTGGCTGAGCGCGTCAGATTTATCATTGGTCTGGTGTTATACGTCAGCATATTCACGATTGGGTTAACATCTGCCTATGCCATGGCGTTTACTCTAGGGTTTATTCTGCCAATGTTTGTCGGGCGCATTACTGTGGTTTATTTATTTGCCACCATTCAGCACAGACAAGGGCACGAACAACGCCTTGATCCGGTCGGGGCGACATCAATTCAAGATTTTCACTCGCGCTGGTGGCGGCATCTTTTCATGCTCGGCCAATCGCAACATCTGATCCACCATCTTTACCCCGGTGTTCCATGGTATAAATATGATCCGATTTGGAAAAAGCTGAAACAATCGGATGTCTCGGAGCAAGTCCGCCCGAGCGGTTATTTTGCCCGTAATCTAGAGCCATATGACACAGTAGCTGAGCGCTAAAGACGGTAGAGTTTTGCTTAGGTAATTTCTTGCGTATCCAAAATCGGCGCGGCGTCAATATTCTCAGCGTCAAGCATGGCAACAATGCGTTCGAGAGCACTAACAATTTGCGCCTGTTCCCATTGCTGCAATTGACCAAATTTTTCCGAAAACTGCTCGTGCAACATGCGCGGTGCTTGTTCCAGCATTTTTTCGCCAATGTTGGTCAGCGAAAAATACCAACGCCGCTTGTCAATCGTGTCGGCCTCGCGACGCACCAAACTGCGCGCCTCTAGCTTATTCATCAATGTTGTCATCGTGCCGCGCGACAATGACATTTGTCTGGCTAAATTAGACGGGCTGATAACGCCGGCGCGATTAATCTCTTGCAAAGCAATCAACTGAGAGACCGATAGGGCAGAGGCTTTAGCGAGAGCACGCGAGTCAGAATCTGTGGCGCGGGCGATTTGGCGCATCGCAATCAGGGCATCATCGGTTCTTTGGCTCACGAGCGTCTCAATTATTTATTCATTTTCGCCTTCAGAATATTCCTTCAGCATGGTTTTCACAAGCGAATAGGCGGTGACGAATAAGACAAATGTAAACGGCACAGCGGCGGTCAAAGTCCACGCTTGCAGGCTGTCCAAGGCTTTGGTGCCACCGCCGACCAATAGGACAACCGCCAAAAGCGAGATGATACAGGCCCAAAACACACGTTGTTTCAATGGCGTATCGGTTTTGCCTCCGGCTGCGACACTATCAATAACCAGAGCGCCGCTATCCGATGAAGTGAAAAAAAACACATTCAACAAAACAAAAGCGACAGCACTGGCCAATTGGCTCCATGGCATTTGTGCGAATAATTGGAATAGAACCAAAGACACATCATCAATGCTATTGGCCAAATCACCAGTCCCGCTCTTGGCCTGCTCAATGGCGGCTGTGCCAAATGAGGAAAACCAGATGAGGGCGATCGCCAGCGGTGCCAATAGGGTGACGCTGATAAATTCTCGCACCGTGCGGCCGCGTGAAATACGCGCCAAGAATAAGCCAACAAATGGCGACCAGCTGATCCACCAAGCCCAATAAAATATCGTCCAGCCGTGGAAGTAAGTTGTGTCCTCACGGCCAATGAAATTGCTCAATGGCAAGAATGAGCTGCCATATTGCCAGAGCGCCTCGCCATAGCTGTTGATAATCAGAAGTGTCGGGCCGGTCAGCAGTAAAAAGCCGAGCAAACCAGCCGCCAAAAGCATGGTGAAATTACTCAAAACGCGAATGCCTTTATCCAGCCCGCGAACCACTGAAGCGACAGTCACTAAGGCAATTATGCCGATGAATAGAATTTGCGTTGATAGACCGCCATCAATGCCAAATAAGTAGTTTAAGCCACCCGCTGCTTGTCGTGCGCCCAGCCCCAAAGAGGTCGCTAGGCCGAGCACTGTTGCTAAAATTGCCAGCGTGTCCACAATATGCCCGGGCCAGCCCCAACAGCGGTCGCCGATAATCGGGTAGAGGACCCCGCGCGGTGCCCCTGGCCGTGTTAAGTTCAGGGAGAGAACAGCAAGGCCAACCCCGCCAAGGGCATAGATAGACCAAGGGCCTACGCCCCAATTAAACAGTGTGGCGCCGAGTGCCAGATTTTCAGCCGCGGCTGAATTGGCGGGGACGTTAAAAGGCGTGCCATACCAGCCGGTATAATAGGCCAATGGCTCGGCTGCGCCGTAGAAAGTCATGCCAATGCCGACGCCAGCTGAAAACAGCATGGAAATCCATGAGGCATAGCCGAATTCCGGCGTTGCGCGGGCGCCGCCGAGACGCAGGCGACCCAGCGGTGAGACTGCTAATGTCACAATGAAAATCGTAATCAGGCTGACCGATAAGGATAAGAACCAATCAAAGCCGCTCATAATGTTATTGCGCAAATTGCCGAGAAACTCTGCGGCCATATCCGGCGCGGCCAGCACCAATATTGATGACACTGAGGCGATAATGGCGCTCAGAATAAAAACCGGAAAATGAACATCCAGCCCCAACATACGCAGGTTGTTTTGTCCGGCGTCATGATCCGCCGATATCGCTGAATTGGCCATTATGCGTTTCCTTCTTTAACAGGCAGGGGTGATGAAAAATGCGCCCCGAGGGCGTTTTTGAGTGGCTGTAGATATGGCTCGAAAGGGCGCCACGCATCGACCCCTTTGCGGTTGAGGGGTTGGCGCACTTGGGCCGCACTGGCGGTGCGCACATCGCGCTCTGTATTGTGAAAATCGAGACAAGCCGGTTCAAAAGCGAGATTGAGATAATCCAGCATACGGCGCACTTGCCCCTCCAAATCGTCCAACACGTCTTCGTGTTGAACGTGCAAAATTTTGCCTGGCAATACCGCGTGCCAATGCTCCATCAGCGCGACATAATCTGCGTAATAGCGGCCAATTTCTTCAAGCCCATAGGTAAATTCTTGGCCTTGCGCGAATAATTGCTTGTAGCCAGAGAAGCAGCAATCCATCGGATTGCGCCGTGCATCGATGATTTTCGCATTGGGCAAGATCAAATGGATAAGGCCAATATGACGGAAATTATTCGGCATTTTATCAGTGAAAAATGCGGCCCCTCGGCGGTGGAAGGCGGTTTCGTGTATAAATTGCTCACCCATGGTGCGCAGCTCATCAGCCGAAAGATCATGCAAAATTTGCGGATAGGCAGAGCCTTGTGTGTCTTTGTGCTCACCGCGCAATTTATGCGCCAAGCTCAGAATATTGGGCAATTCCAATGTGCCATCAATCTGACTATGCGAGGCCAGTATTTGCTCAATCAGGGTTGAGCCAGCGCGCGGCAGGCCAACAATAAATATCGGGTCTGGCGCGTCATGGCCTTTGCCGGCTTGGGCGGCGAAAAGGGCGGGGGTGCATATGGTTTGCTGGCGCTGCAATTCGCTATGCATTGTTTCGCTGTTATATCGGCTCTGAGCGCGTTTCGCGTCATTGCCGGCTTGGTAATGGGTAAAGGCAGCCTCATAATCATGTGCCGCCTCATGGCCGCTAGCCAAGGCGAAATGCAAATGAATGCGATCATTGATGGTGCAGCGGTTTTCATCCAATAGGCCTTGCATGACAATCATTTCGTCGCGCGAAAACTTATGGGTCTTCAAATTCGCCAAAGCGTAGAAGGCTTCGCCGCAATCGATTTTCAGGGCAATGGCACGTTGATAATTCTTAGCCGCCAATTTGTCTTCGCCGCTGGCTTTATTCAAATGGCCAAGCAGAACATGCAAGCCAGAATTATCCGGCTCATCGGCGATCATGCGCTGTGTGCTGGCACGGGCTGCTTCTGTGTTGCCGGCCTGCATATCTTCAACCGCCTTTTGGAAGCGGAAGGCGCGATTATCGGGCGCCATGGCCAGTAATTCATCGCATAAGGCATTGGACAGCTCAAATTTTTGCTGCTTGCGCAGGACCAGCAAATATTCAATCCGCAAATTACTGTCATCGGGACGCAATTTTGAAGCGGCGGCAAGCAATTGCTCAGCCTCCTCATTGGCACCAAAGCGGGAAAAGATGTCGGCTAATAAGCGCATACCATCGACGTGCAGTGGATTTTCTCGCATGAAGGATTTGCACAAGGCTTCGGCTTTGGCCAAACGCCCTTCAAAGAGCAAATGCTTGGCTCGTAAAATCGGCGGCGGCAAAGCCTCATGATATGCCAGCTGATATTCCGCGTGCTGCAACAATGAGGTTTCATTATTGGCCTTGAGAATACGGGCTTGATGCCGCCAAGCGGCGACGAGGGCAGGGTTGGCTTCACTGGCTCGTTGATAGCAACTCAGCGCTTCACGGGCCTTGCCCTCAGCCCGATATAAATGACCCTGTTCGAGAAAAGCCCGCCCGAAAAATGGTTCAATGGCCAGTATGTCGGCCAAACGCAAACGGGCGACGACAAATTGATTGAGATAGCGTGCGCAGCAAGCAGCCAAATATAACATCTCAATTTTGTCATGTTTTCGCTGCGCCACATCATCCAAATCAGAGGCGTTAATCTCAGAAAGAGTGGTCTCAGCAAGTGCGAAAGCGGAGGAAAAATCCTCCGCTTTCATCATTTGTTGAATCTGCAATCTTGTAGAAGGCTGATTCATATTCGTGTCGATTAAAAATCGCGCGATAGGCGAACACCAAGCGTCATCGGACGCATTGGCGTTACCCGCTCACGGTCATTTACGAAATTGCGAGCTGTTTCGGCATATTCGTCAGTCAAATTATCGACATAGACTTCGCCAGACCAATTATCGCCAGTGATACCAAACGACAGATTAACAACTGTTGAGCTGTCGATACGGTCGCGGTTGATGCTGATAATATCGCTATATTGCTCGTCTGAATAAATCACGGAAGGCATGATATGAGCAGTCATACCATTGCCCACTTCCCATTCATAACGGGCCCGCATATTAAACTGCAATTCTGGTGCATAGGCCAAGGATACGCCAGTTTTCACATCATTGGTTGGTACCAAGACTTCCGTCACTTCTGTGTCGAGGATTGAAAAGGCACCGGTTAAGGTTAGTCCCTGAAACATCTCTGGCAGATAGGTGAAGTCACCCTCCAGTCCCATTAACTCGGCATTGGCCGCATTTTCTGAGAAGAAGAGATTGGCAATAGACGGGTCAAAGATTGTTGTCTGCAGACGCTCAATTTCGACATAAAAGGCGCTACCATTAAACCGCATGCGGCCATTTGGTGCTGTGTATTTCCAACCAAATTCATAATTGAAAATCTCATCCGTATCCACCGCATAAGGCACGGTGTAATTACCTGATACAGTACCACCTGGGCGGTTCAAAATGCCCGGGCGGAAGCCTTCTGAATAGGTCACATAATACAATAGGTCGTCTGCCGGTGTGTAAGAGACACTGACTTTTGAAATCACACCGTCTGATTCAGCTTTATCGGGGCCGGGGCCTGTCGCGCTGAAGAGAGTGGTTAGATTATTGGCGGTTGGGTTTAGATCAACCTGTGGCGGATTATTCACGTCATTGATCTTCGAACTAAAGCCGCCTCGTGCGCTGCCTTTCAAGTCGGTTTCAATATCATAAAAACGCGCACCATAGGTCAGAGCAATGAGGTCTGGGACAATCTGATAGGTCAGCTCACCAAAGACGCCAAACTGTTCATCGGTGCGGGTAATGTCATTGCGCCAAATCGTACCGTCTGGGTAAGGGCCGGCTTTTGAAATGCCATCAGTGTTGACCGGATAAATATCGACAAAGCGACCGCTACTGCCGAGATAAACGAAGTCATTGCGTTCTCTCAATTCGGTTGAGGATGTAAACACGCCCGCCGTGAAGCTAGTGAAATCATCATAGTCGCCAGAAAAGCGCAATTCATGCGAGTCGGTCTCTAGTTCTGAATAAGATGTTACCAGACTTTCCGGCGTCGAACACGACCCGCTTGGTACGAGGCTGGCTAATGGATCTGTAACCAAACCATTGCTGTCAAATTGTAGACGACCATCGGCACCAATGGCGGCTCCCGGATAGGTCACACTAGTGTCGCAGATATAATGCGGCAAATATTGGCCAACAAATAAATAGTCTGTGTAGTCAACAACTTGATCGGTTTCGCGTTCGGTCATGGCACCCGTATAGAGCACATCAAGACCGTTGAAAGTGCCGTCGAGTGTCCAATTGGCATTGATGAACTCATCGGTCAAACGATCATCTTGATAACGCGAAATTTCGTATTCGCCCTCGTTTGGATCGTCGAAAAATACGCCATCTGCTTCAAGACGCTGGCTGGTGACAGAACCGGTGAAGTTCACCCCATTATCAGCTTCATAGCGCACACCAAGGCGCACGCCGCTATATTCGCTGTCATTGAAGTTTTCAGCCAAGCGATCGCTATTATCGGCTGCCGCAGCAGTCACGCCTGACAAATCGGCACCGGCTTGGAAGCCGGCGCGTTTCGTGCTCACCGGCACGCCATTGCTGCGCATTGTGCCGGCCGCGCGGAAGCGGGCAGAGTCCAATATAGAAATAGGGGTAGTTGGTGCCACATTATCGATGTAGCCGCCTTGTTGGTCGCCATAAACAACCGCGCGCACGGCTAATTTATCACCCAATGGAATATTGCTCACAACCTCAAGTTTGTTGCTTGGATCCCCACCTTTGGTGATAGAGAAGGCAGCCCGTCCGGTGACTGACGTCTCGCCGATTTTTGGCTTATTGGTAATGAGGCGCACCACACCGGCTTGTGAACTGGCACCAAATAATGTGCCTTGTGGGCCAGCCAATACTTCAATGCGTTCCATATCAACGGCATAGACATCGAGGTTACGTCCCGGCTGGGTCAGCGGCTGCTCGTCAAGATAAAGCGCCACATTTGGAGCCAGACCGGCCACGCCTGCGGTGGTCAGGTTCGGCGTGGTCGAGGCCACACCGCGAATGTAAATCGTGCTTTGGCCAGGGCCCGAACCGCCGGCTGTCACGCCTGGCAGTTGCGCTAGATAGTCCGTAAATTTATCAACACCTAGCTCTTCGAGCTGCTCTTCGCCGAGGGCGCTGACGGCAATTGGCACGTCCTGCAGGCTTTCGGATTTCTTCCGAGCCGTTACCACGATTTCATCTATGACTTCTTGAGCAATGGCTTGGGTTACCATTGTTGATGATAGAGTTATCAAAGACGCGCTCATAACTAGATTTTGCTTTAACATATTTAACCTGACTGTTCAGTTTGGAATACAAACTATTTTTGATAAAAAACGCCTCTTTGTATCACTTATTCGTTTGATTATCAAACCATTTGGCCAGAGACGTCTCAAAAGGCTTGAATCCAATGTAAGCAACAGTTGCAGAGGCGGGCAATTGCCATTGGCCAAATAATCCGGCTTTGAATTTGCTGACAAATTGACTAGGCTTTGATTTGGAAGAGTGATCAGGCGCCTCGTGTCGGAGACCGCGACGCCATTTTAGAATTACCGATGGCTTTCGTGCCATTCGTGGGGGAGTAAAATGTCAGAAAAAATTACATTCATGAGCGGCACCAGCATGCCCAACCAATTCATGTTGGCCCCTTTGACCAATATGCAAAGCCATGATGACGGCACATTGGCCGATGATGAATATAATTGGTTGACCATGCGCGCCAAAGGGGGCTTCGGCTTGACCATGACCTGCGCGGCCTTTGCGGAAAAATCGGGCAAGGGTTTTGATGGTCAATTGGGCGCTGTGGGTGATGCGCATTTTGACGGCTTGCAGCGCATGGCGGCGGGCATCAAACAATATGGCAGTCTCGCCTATACGCAAATCGTTCACGGCGGCATGAGAACATTTGAAAAATTCACCGGTCAGCAGCCTGTGTGTCCGTCGGGTGACGCAGAAACCGGCGCCCGCGCTATGACCATGGATGAGATTAAAGCGACCGAGGAAGCTTTTGTGAATGCCGCTGTGCTATCACAGAAAGCGGGTTTTGACGGTATGGAAGTTCACGGCGCGCACGGCTATCTGCTGTGCCAATTCATCTCGTCTGAGATCAATAAGCGCGACGACGACTATGGTGGTTCGCTGGAGAACAGAACCCGCATTATCGACAATATCATCGCTGGCATTAAACAGTCGTGCGGTGACTCATTCAGCCTAGCCTTGCGCTTATCGCCAGCTCGCTTTGGCATGCAGATTGATGAAATCACCAATTACTTCGAGCGCCTGTGCGCCGGCGGCCAACTTGATTTTATCGACATGTCTTTGTGGGATGTGTTTCAAAAAGTCGAAGAGGGCACCTATGCTGGGCAAAGACTGGTTGATGTATTCGCCGCTTTGGACAGAAAAAATACCAAGCTCACTGTAGCTGGCAAAATCATGACGGGAGCCGACGTAAGAAATGTGCTCGATGCAGGTGTCGATTTCGTGGCACTGGGGCGGGCCGGAATTTTGCACCATGATTGGCCAAAACTCTATGCCGCCAATGCAGACTTCACGACAGTTGAAACACCGGTGAGCCGCGATCACTTGCTGTCGGAAGGGCTGGGGCCAAAATTTGTGAATTATATGTCAACATGGGCCGGTTTTGTTGAGGCCTAAACAAAGGGCTTAGCTTTATAAAGGAAGAGTGACGATGAATAGCAAACCAACGATAATTGCCGGTGTCGGCATGGTGGCTTTTGGCAAGCCGGGGGCATCGGATTCTTATGACGTGATGGGCGAGCAAGCCATTCGCGAGGCATTAAGCGATAGCGGCTTGAGCTTCTCCGATATTGAGCAAGCCTATGCCGGCTATGTTTATGGCGACAGCACGTGCGGTCAAAAGGTTATTTATAAAGTCGGCATGACCGGCATTCCTGTTTTTAACGTCAATAATAATTGCTCGACTGGTTCGTCGGCCCTGTATATGGCCCGCCAAGCGGTTGAATCTGGTCTTGTTGATTGCGCCTTGGCGGTTGGTTTTGAACAAATGCAGCCCGGCGCTTTGAGCAGTGTGTGGGGTGATCGCCCCAGTCCGTTTGATGATTTTGACGCGGCTTGCAATGATATTTTTGACAGCGACGCGCCCTTGGCTTTGCGCTATTTCGGCGGTGCCGGCAAAAGCCATATGGATAAATATGGCACGGAGATTTCTGACTTTGCGAAAATTCGCGCCAAGGCAAGTCGCCACGCCAAAAATAATCCTAAAGCCCTGTTTCGCACCGAGTTGAGCGAGGGCGATGTGCTGCAATCGCCGGAGATGATACCAGGTGTGATGACGCGTCTAATGGCCTGTCCGCCGACCTGCGGCGCGGCAGCGGCGATTTTAGTGTCGCCGGAATTTGCCAAAAAACACGGCCTGCGTAGCGATGTGAAAATTATCGCCCAAAGCATGAAGACGGATTTTCCAACCACTTTCGAGGCTGGCGATATGATGCAATTGGTCGGCTATGATATGACCAGCGCCGCCGCGAAAGAAGTTTATGAAAAGGCAGGCATTGGCCCGCAAGACATTGATGTTGTCGAATTGCACGATTGCTTCGCTCATAATGAGCTCATCACATATGAGGGGCTTGGTCTGTGTCCTGAGGGTGGGGCGCAAAAATTCATTGCCGATGGGGACAATAGCTATGGTGGCCGCGTGGTCACTAATCCGTCGGGCGGCTTGCTATCGAAGGGGCACCCGCTGGGCGCGACGGGCTTGGCGCAATGTTACGAGCTCACCCATCAATTGCGCGGCACGGCTGAAGCGCGCCAAGTTGATGGCGCACGTCTGGCTTTGCAACATAATCTGGGCCTCGGTGGGGCTTGTGTGGTGACGCTTTATCAAGCCGGCTAGTCAGGCGGCCTGCTCATCGCCGCCGCATGGCTCAAGATGATGTTTGGTCATTGAAAATTGACACCCTCTGTGTCATTTTAGGGTATCAATTGTGTGATCGTAAGGATGTGGCCCATGGATAAAATGTTTGATACCAACGCCAAACCGGACGTAATCGACAATGCCGATGGACGCGTGCGCCGTAGTCATGAGAGCCGCCAGAAAATCATTGATGCCTCATTGGCGCTGGTCGCTGAGGGCGATTTGCTGGTTTCTGCGCAAAAGGTCGCCAAGCGGGCCGGTGTTGGTCTGCGCTCCGTGTTCCGACATTTCAGCGATATGGAAAGCCTGTTTGTTGAATTCAACGTCCAATTAACGCGCGATTATCAGCATTATTTTATACCCGATGACGACATTGCCCATCGGTCGGTTGAAAGCCGCGTGCGGATTTGCGTGGAGCGCCGCCATGAAGCCTATCTCTTATTGAAAAATTTTTTCTACTTTACCGAGAGCTTACATTTCGAATACGCGATTTTACGCCGCCAATATATTGATTTGGTCGCTAATCTTGACCGCCAGGCGCTGCGTTATTTGCCGGAGATTGACGCTCTGCCGGATAGTGAACGCCATCACGCGCTGGCACTCCTCTCATTTCAATATTGGGATTTGCAACATCGCCTGCGCGGTCAAAGCGCGGCGCAGACGCAAACTCAAATATTGCAATTGCTGCACGATATTTTTGACAGACAGAGCCATAAAACTAGCTAATCACGGGCTTGAATTCCCCCGCAGACTTGTTTCATGACAGGTGCTGTGGCACAACAATTACCTAAACAAGGAAAGATTTCATGACCATAAAACTTCACCACTTAAATGCATCACGCTCACAACGCCTTGTCTGGCTTCTAGAAGAAATGCAATTGCCGCATGAAATCATTCATTA
>JAYOCI010000130.1:0-4103 GCA_038105345.1 Rhodobiaceae bacterium | reverse complement strand
GTGTCACTGGTTGACGCGGCCATGCCCGGCATGTTGCCAGTCATCAATCAAAAATGCGTCGAGCAAGCCGTGCGAACCGGCCTTGGCTTGAAAGCGAAGATTAATAATTATTCAGTATTTGACCGGAAGAATTATTTTTACCCAGATTTGCCACAGGGCTATCAAATTTCGCAATTCCAGCAGCCGATTGTCGGTGAAGGGGTGATTGATATTGACCTCGATGGTGGCGAAGTGAAAGCCGTGCGCATTGAGCGTTTGCATCTTGAGCAAGACGCTGGCAAATCGCTGCATGATCAACATCCGAATATGAGTTTTGTTGATTTGAATCGTTCAGGCGTCGCGCTGATGGAGATTGTTTCCTATCCGGATATGCGTTCCGCCGCCGAGGCGCAGGCCTATGTCAAAAAATTGCGCGCTATTTTGCGTTATTTAGGCACTTGCGACGGCAATATGGAGCAGGGCAGTCTGCGGGCCGACGTGAACGTATCTGTGCGCCGTCCGGGTGATCCTCTGGGCACGCGCTGCGAAATCAAAAACGTCAATTCCATTCGTTTCATCGGCCAAGCCATTGAACATGAAGCGCGACGGCAGATTGATATTATTGAAGACGGTGGCACGATTAACCAAGAAACCCGTCTGTTCGATCCGAAAAATGGCGAAACACGTTCTATGCGTTCAAAAGAAGAGGCGCATGATTATCGTTACTTCCCCGATCCGGATTTGTTGCCTTTGAGCTTTTCGCAAGACTATGTCGACGCCATTGCGGCTGATCTGCCGGAATTGCCAGACGACAAAAAGGCACGCTTCATCGCCGATTATGGTCTGTCACCCTATGATGCCAGTGTGCTGGTTTCAGAAGGTGAAAACGCAGATTTCTTTGAGGCCGCCGCCGAAGGGCGCGACGCCAAGGCGACCGCCAATATGGTGATTGGCAGCGTTTTTGCCGGTCTCAATAAGGCCGGTCTTTCAATCTCAGAATCGCCAGTCAGTGCCGCGCAAGTCGGGCAATTGGTTGATTTGCAAAGCAATGACACTGTATCCAGCCGCATTGCCAAGGAAGTGTTTGAGCTGATGTTTGAAGAAGGCCCAGACCAAGGCAAAGACCCTGCCGTGATTGTTGAAGAAAAAGGCCTCAAGCAAGTCACGGATACGGGCGCCATTGAAGCGGCGGTTGATGAAGTGATTGCCGCCAATCCCGATAAGGTCGAGCAGGCCCGCGAACGGCCGAAAATGGCTGGCTGGTTCGTCGGGCAGGTGATGCAAGCGACTGGTGGCAAGGCCAATCCGCAAGCGGTCAATAAATTGGTTATGCAAAAACTCGGCCTTGAAGAGTAATCACCATGCCGCATTTGGTGATTTTCTTCACAATCGGGTTTATCGGCCTTTTGGCGTCCTGCGCCATTGGCTGATTATTGGCCGGTGAATTTGGCAGGGCGTTTTTCGTTAAACGCCTTGACACCCTCGGCGAAATCTTTTGACCAACCAGCTTTTTGTTGCGCCCAACGCTCATTATTGAGTTGTTCCTCATAGGTCGCATCGACACTGTTCCACAAAAGATTGCGAATAAGGCTCAAAGAGTAGGGGCCCTCTGCCATAGTGGTGGCCAATTTCTTGGCTTCATCCATCAACGCATCATCCTCATAAACGCGGTTGATAAGACCCCATTCGAGCGCTGTTTCGGCTGGCAGCCGTTCCCCCATCAAGGCCAATTCCTTGGCCCGTGCCATGCCGACCAAGCGCGGCAAGATATATGTCGCGCCGCCATCTGGCACCAGACCAATACCGCGAAATGCTTGCAGGAAAAACGCCGATTTGCCGGCAATCACCATATCGCCCATCAGGGCAAAGCTCATGCCGACACCGGCGCATGGGCCATTAACGGCCGATACAATCGGGCAAGGCAGGGCGCGCAAGCGACGCAAAATTGGGTGATAGACTTTTTCTAAACCTTCGCCAGCATCGGGTTTGCGATTGCTGCTGCGGGTCTCGCGCACTGGGCCGTCGCCGCCAATATTGGCGCCCGCGCAAAATCCGCGACCAGCACCGGTTAAAATCAAACAGCGAATATTGCTGTCTTCACCATCAATTTGATCAAGCGCGGCATCAATACTTTGCAGCATTGGCAGCGACATGGCATTCAGATTGTCAGGGTCATTAAAGGTAATGGTTGCAATGTCGCCATCAATATCAAGTGTCAAAAGATCTAATTGCATTATTTCTTCTCCCGCGCCGCTTTGATTTGCGCTGTTTCAATTTCTCTAAAATTTGGTTTGCGTTTTTCAATAAAGGCAGACACGCCCTCGAAAAATACTGGCTGATTACAATAATGGCGCTGCATATCGCGCTCATAATCTAATTGCGCATCGAGGCTGTTTTGCATGGCTTTGTCATGCGCCCGCGACACGGCTTTGAGACCAGTGATGGCGCTGGCGGCCATGCGTTCGGCATAGGCCATGGCGGCATCCATTAATTGCTCATCCGGCACGACTTCCCAAATCATGCCCCATTGCTCGGCCTTTTCAGCTGGCAGAGTGTCGCCGAGTAGGGCGAGGCCATTGGCCCGTGCGCGGCCTACCAATTGTGGCACGTGCCATGAAGCCCCAACGTCGGGAATAATGCCCAATTGCGGGCCAAAAACTAATTTGAAGGAAGCGCTTTGTGCGGCAATGGTCAGGTCGCCACTGAGCGCCAAGCCGACGCCCGCCCCAGCAGCAATACCATTGACGGCGCAAATCACCGGCTTGTCGCAATTGACCAAAGCGCGGCCAAGAACATTATAGCCGGTTTCCATGCTGTTCCATGTGACATCGCCTGGCGTCCAGCCGTCTTCGCGCGGCCATTCACCATTGGCTAAATCAGCGCCGGCACAAAAGCCGCGTCCGGCACCGGTGAAAATCACGCAGCGCACCTCATCATTGGCGCTGGCGTCATTCAAGGCGGTGATCAAGTCTTCGACAATAGGGCGGTTCAGGCTGTTGAGAACCTCTGGTCGATTCATGCAAATCGTCAGCACGCCACTATCGGATAAAGTTTGGGTAACAATTTCGCTCATTTTAGCTCTCCACTATTTCGCCATAGGTTAGCGATAAAACAACTATTGGCAAGAGGGCGCAATTTTGTTTTACTTTTAATTCAACAACTCAGGGAGAAAGTAAAATGAGTGCTGCCGAAAACATGATTGATCTGCCGGAAACGTCAGAAGAGGAAATGCGCCGCCTGGTGGCGTTGCAAAAGAAAGCTCACATTGCTGAAGGCCCGATGACAGCCGAACGGCGCATTGACCTGATTGACCGGACGATTGCCTTGCTGGTTGAGAATGGCGACAAAATGGTTGAGGCTCTGACTGCCGATTTTGGTAATCGCAGCCCAGAAGGCACTTTGGCAACAGATGTTGGCGGCACAATAGGCTCCCTTAAATATGCCAAACATAATGTGCGCAAATGGATGAAGCCATCAAAGCGTAGCTCCATGTTCCCATTAGGCATGCTTGGTGCCAGCACACGCGTTGAATATCAACCGCTTGGTTGTGTCGGCAATGTGGTGCCGTGGAACTTCCCGTTTAATCTGTGCTTCGGCCCGATGAGCAGTATTTTTGCTGCTGGTAACCGGACAATTATTAAGCCATCTGAATATACAGTTCGCTGCGCTTTGCTGACCAAAGAGCTGTGCGACAAATATTATAGCGAAGATGAAGTCGCTGTTGTTTTGGGTGGCCCTGAAACAGGTGCCGCCTTCTCGCGCATGCCATTTGACCATCTGCTGTTTACTGGCGCGACATCCATTGCCAGCCATGTGATGCGTGCGGCGGCTGAAAATCTTGTGCCTGTGACCCTTGAATTGGGTGGCAAGTCACCGGTTATCGTTTCTGAAAGCGCCGATATGACCAAAACCGCAGCGCGGGTGATGACGGGGAAAACCCTGAATGCTGGTCAAATTTGCTTGGCACCGGATTATGTGATGGTGCCAGAGGGCAAAGTTGATGATTTTGTCGCAAAAGCGACGCAATCAGTTGAGACCATGTTCCCAACATTGAAAGACAATGTTGATTACACTTCTGTGGTTAATCAGCGTCACTATGATCGTCTGCAAAGCTATCTTGATGA
>JAYOCI010000129.1:322-4156 GCA_038105345.1 Rhodobiaceae bacterium | reverse complement strand
TATCTGTGCCCATCGAGCCAGTGCCTTCTTCGCCACTTTGCAGCATTGGCGTCATCAAGAATTTTAAATCTTCTTGCGTATAGCCAAAGGCTTTTTGTTGCGCCAAAAGCGGCAGCACAGAACGGGCGTGCGGCTCACCTTTTGACACTGGCAATTCTTCCAATTTGATTTGCGCCCGCGCCAACCACTCATCATAAGGGTGCGAGGCGGATAATTCGGCTTTGATTTCATCATCGGAAATAATCCGGCCTTGCTCCATATCAATGAGCAACATTTTACCCGGCTGGAGACGCCATTTTTCGATGATTTTCTCTTCCGCCGCTGGCAATACGCCCATTTCAGAGGCCATGACCACACGATCGTCGGAGGTCACATAATAACGCGCTGGACGCAGACCATTGCGGTCAAGAGTTGCACCGATTTGACGACCATTGGAGAAAGCAACCGCGGCTGGGCCGTCCCATGGTTCCATCAGGGCAGCATTATATTCGTAGAATGCGCGGCGCTTTTCATCCATCAAAGGATTGCCAGCCCAAGCTTCAGGAATCAGCATCATCATGGCATGAGCCATGGAATAGCCGCCCATGACCAAAAGCTCGAGGGCGTTATCAAAACACGCTGAGTCAGATTGGCCTTCTTGAATCAGCGGCCAAAGTTTTTTCAGATCATCGCCAAATAGGGCGGTTTTTAGCGTTTCCTCGCGCGCCGCCATCCAATTCACATTGCCGCGCACCGTATTGATTTCACCATTGTGGCAGATCATGCGGAAAGGTTGCGATAGCGACCATGTGGGGAATGTATTGGTCGAAAAGCGTTGGTGAACCAGCGCCATGGCCGAGATTGTGTCAGGGTCGCGCAGGTCATGATAAAACGGGCCAAGCTGGCTCGACAAAAGCAAACCTTTATACAAAACCGTATATGACGACAAAGACGGAATGTAGAAGAAATTCTTCGCCTCAGCCATATTGGCTTTGGCCACATCGAGTTCAATCAAGCGGCGAATAACAAACAAGTCGCGCTCAAAAGCCGTTTGGTCCGAGTCATTGCCTTGGGCAATGAAGAATTGCCGGATAACCGGCTCGGTTGGTACAATTGAATAGCCCAAATCGCTATTGTCGACCGGCACATCGCGCCAGCCCAGAAGCACATGGCCTTCGGCGGCAATATGTGTGGCGACGAGGGCTTCAATTTTTGCGCGACAGCTGTCATCGGGCGGCAGAAAAATCATGCCGACGCCATATTTACCCTCGGCCGGTAGGTCGAAATCAAGATCGGCTGTTGCTTTACGGAAAAACCCATCAGGAATTTGCAGCAACATGCCAACGCCGTCGCCAGCTTTTGGGTCGGCGCCGACGGCACCACGATGTTCAAGATTTTCAAGAATGGTCAGGCCGTCGCGGACGATGTCATGGCTTTTCACATTTTTAATATTGGCGACAAAACCAATACCGCAAGCGTCATGCTCATTGGCCGGATTATACAGGCCTTGGCGTTCAGGCAAGCCGTTGCGCGCGGTTAACGCGGGCGATGACAAATTATTAGTTGGCTGCTTTTTCATGCTGCCTTCTCCACTCGTCGCAAAGCTTGGCTGGCTAGACATCCAGCATCGGCTTTATCATTCTCTAAAAACTCTGTTTTATTGTCAGAGCACTCATCTTCGTCACGCCGCGGCTAAACCTCGGTGGTGAACTCAAACGGCACTATAAGGGCAAGTGACGTAAAAATTCAAGTAAATTGGTCAATGTTGTTGACCTAATTTACCGAAAACAATTTCCCAAATGCCGGAAAACTGGGGTTTTTTATCGCTGTCGGCAAATCGCGCCGAGATGTCGCAGTTTAGCTATTATGGCTTATCGGCAAATTACGCCTGTTGTAGGCGAAAAAATCGCGCAATTGCCTGTAAGGCAGCCCGCGATTCTGGCACCATTTTGAAGCCAATTTGATGAACATGCGGCATATCTTGCCAAATTTCCAGCTCGGCTGCGACGCCGGCAGCTTTGGCATTGTCGACCAGCCGTGTGCTGTCATTGAACAAAACTTCTTCCGTGCCAACCTGAACAAACATGGGTGGCAGGCCGGATAAATCGGCAAATAGGGGTGAAATAAGCGGGTGATCGGCAGATGTTTCGCCGCGATAAAAATCAATCGGCTGCTGAATGCCCGATACATCAATCATCGGATCGCGATCGGCGCGATCAGTATGAGAGTCGCCAGAGACGGTAAGGTCAACCCATGGCGATAAGAGCGCCACTGCTTTTGGCTGTGGCTTGCCCTTTTCTTTCAGCGTCAGCATCAAGGCCATGCTCAGACCGCCGCCGGCACTGTCACCGGCGAGCAGAATATTTTCTGGCTTAAAGCCGCTTTCGATAAGGAAATCATATGCCGCCTCTGCATCTTCAAGCCCTGCTGGGAAGGGGTTTTCTGGCGCCAGACGATAATCTGGCACCAAGGCTTGAAAGCCGCCATAAGCGCATAATTGGTTCACCATAGCGCGATGGGTTGCGGGGCTGCCCATAACATAGCCGCCGCCGTGTAAATATAATAAAACCGTCTGCGACTGCGGGTCGCCAAGCCATTCCGTGTAACAGCCGTTAATCGTCTCAGTTCTCTTTGGTGGCTTTGAGCGTGTCAGCGAGCCTAATAGACCGCCGCCGCTCATTCTTTCACGCGCCAAACGCAGGCCTTCTTCGCCTTCGGGTAAAACCCCGCCGCGCAATAATTTACGCAATAGGGCGACATAAAGTTTCGATCTCAAACTGGCCATGGGCAACACCTCACAAAATTTATCCGGTTAACGTAAAACAAAAATCATGAGGTGGCGATAAAAAACCCCGACCAGCGGGGAGGGGACTGGTCGGGGTAAGGGGCGTTGGGCAGTTAGCCTCAAGCTGCCTTAAGGCTTTGTCCAATGGCTATTTTGCGCGGTTTTTCAGCTTCAGGAATCTCGCGCACCAGATTAACAAACAATAATCCGTTAACCATATCGGCTCCATTTACTTTAACGTCGTCGGCGAGGTGAAACTGTCGCTCAAAATCACGATTTGTGAAGCCGCGATAGAGAATTTCACCCTTATCTTCGCCGGCATCGGCTTTTCGAACACCGGATACGTTTAAAATATTACCGCGTTGTTCGAGCTGAATTTCATCGCGATCAAAGCCAGCCACGGCCATTGAAATGCGATATTCCAATTCCCCCGTGCGCTCGACATTATAGGCTGGGAAAGAGGATTTCTTTTCCGAATTATTTAACGCGTCAAGCACATGCGCCAAATGATCAAAGCCTATCGTGGACCGATAAAGCGGGGTTAAGTCAAAACGAGTCATAGTCATTCTCCTCTCTTCAAATTGTGACGCATACTCACTTGCGCCTGTATCGAATAGGTGGGAATAAAAAAACCAGTTTCAAAGTCTTGAAAAAGATTTTTTTTTGACTAAGTGGCCCGTTTTTTTGACTAATTGGGCAATTTTTTTTGACACATACGCAATGTGCCAAAAAGAGCCCGTTAGCTGTGTTTATTGCTAAAGATTGGCCGCGATAATCCAGATAATGCCAATCGGTGCCAGAAACCGCGATGCTCCGAGCCACAGATTGAACAATAATGCATTGCTCCCCAGCGCCTGACGCGCCACTTTTTTGGGAAGCGCCCAAGCCGCGAAGACAATCGCGCCCAAACCACCCAATGGCATAATATAGGCGGTGACCACATAATCTTTCACATCAAAGAGGGTCTTATCGGCCAATCGGCCGCTATCGGTTAAGCGTATGTCTTGCCATATGTTAAATGAAAAAACCGTCGCCAAGCCGACGATAAAGGTGACCCCCATGGAAATGGT
>JAYOCI010000129.1:0-312 GCA_038105345.1 Rhodobiaceae bacterium | reverse complement strand
TTGCTGCCCTTGGCCGCGATAGAGAAAAACGATTTTCTGACCAACGAATAATCACTTCGGCCAGCGACAAACCAGAGGTCAGGGCGGCGAAATAAACCAGTAGGAAAAATACCAGAGCGACAAATCCACCGGCTGGAATTTGCGCAAAAGCCAATGGCAATGTGGTGAAAATCAATCCAGGCCCCGCCGCGGCATCCAATGATTGGCCGAAGACAATAGAAAAAACACCAATGCCCGCGAGGAGAGCAATCGCCGTATCGGCCAAGGCGATGATAATGGCGGTGCGGCCCAAATCGACCTTTTGGTCAATAT
>JAYOCI010000128.1:0-4222 GCA_038105345.1 Rhodobiaceae bacterium | reverse complement strand
GATGATCACTGTGCATGATCTGCTGACCCACCAATCGGGTCTCACATATGATTTCATGCTATCGCATCCGGTTGATGCGCTTTATCGCAATCATAAAATCAATGGCGCGCGTTCGGAAAAACAAACGCTTGAAGAATTGGTCGATAAATTGCCCGAGCTGCCCTTGGTGTTTTCGCCGGGTAGCAATAGGAAATAATCGGTTTCAACCGTTGTCGTTGGCCGTTTGGTCGAAGTGATTTCCGGCAAGCCTCTCGATGTGTTTTTTGAAGAAAATATTTTCAAACCTTTGGGCATGAACGATACCAGCTTCACCATTAGCGATGAAAAGCGCCACCGCTTGATGCATAATTATTCGCGTTCGCCGATCGACGGTAAAATTACCCTCGCCGATAGTCCGGAAAGAACCATGTATGCGCCGGGCCGGCAGTTTTTGTCCGGCGGTGGCGGCTTGCTCTCAACGGTCAGCGATTACCATAAATTTGCCGATATGATGCGCCGTGGCGGCAGCACGCCGACGGCACGTATTTTGAGCCGCAAAACCGTCGAATATATGACCAGCAATCATTTGCCCGACAATGACACTTTGGTGAATCGTGCGCTGGGGAGTTTTTCTGAAGTCACCTATCTCGGCACTGGCTTTGGCCTTGGCTTTTCAGTGGTGGTCGATCCAGCGCAAACCGCAACCGTTAGCTCCAAGGGCAATTTCTCATGGGGTGGTCTGGCGAGCACGATTTTCTGGGTTGATCCGGTGGAAGACATCACGGTGATTTTAATGACCCAAATGATGCCATCTGGTTGTTATCCTTTGCGTCCGCAATTATCGCAATTGGTCTATGCCGCCTGCGACTAAGGTCGGTTTGTTCGTCAGAAAAGCATGACAGGCACTTGCTTTGCCGCGTCATCGACCTATTATCTTGTTTAATTTTTCGCCTATCGCTTAACGGAGTTTTACCTATGGCCCTTCCCGATATTTTAAAAAACAACCTGCGTGTACCTGTCGTTGGTTCCCCGCTGTTTCTGGTCTCCGGGCCTGAATTGGTCATCGCCCAGTGCAAAGCTGGCATTGTTGGTTCATTTCCAGCTTTGAACGCGCGCCCGGCCGAAGTGCTCGACGAGTGGCTGACCCGCATTAACTCTGAGCTTGAGGCCTATAAAGCCGCCAATCCAGATGCCTATGTCGCACCTTATGCGGTTAATCAGATTTGCCATTCCTCCAATGACCGACTGATGCAAGACATGGAAACCTGCGTGAAGCACAAAGTGCCGATTATCATCACCAGCCTGCGCCCACCAGCCGAAGTGGTTGAAGCGACGCATAGTTATGGCGGCCTTGTATTCCATGATGTGATCAGTGTGAAACACGCGAAAAAAGCCGCAGAACAAGGCGTCGACGGGCTGATTTTAGTTTGTGCCGGTGCCGGTGGCCATGCTGGCGCGCTCAGCCCATTTGCCTTGGTACGCGAAGTGAAAGAATGGTTCGATGGCACGATTTTGCTATCAGGTGCCATTGGCGACGGCTATTGCATCGCCTCGGCCTTAGCCATGGGCGCCGATCTGGCCTATATGGGCTCGCGCTTTATTGCCACGGAAGAAGCCAATGCCGATCAAGGTTATAAAGATATGCTGGTCGCGTCAGCGGCTGATGACATTGTCTATTCCTCACTGTTTACCGGTGTCGATGGCAATTATCTGAAACCATCAATCGCGGCTGCCGGTCTTGACCCAGACAATCTGCCAGATGCTGATAAGTCGAAAATGAATTTCGGTTCAGGCGGCAATATGAAAACCAAAGCGTGGAAAGACATTTGGGGTTCAGGGCAAGGCATTGGTGGCATCACCAAAGTCGACACAGTTGAAACTGTGGTGAGCGAGCTGGAACGCGACTATAAAGCCGCTGTTAACAGCCTCGTGTCACGCGCCTCATAGACCATGCTTGACCCGCTGATGCGCCGTATCATAGACCCGCCGCTCAATCAGGCGGCGGGCTATTGGCCATCATTGATTTCTGCCAATCAAATTACCGTCATCGGCTTTGGCTTCGGTCTAGCCGCTTGCTGGGCGGTGACCCAACAGGCCTATCAACTGGCGCTGGTGTTTTTATTGATCAATCGTTTAGGCGATGGATTGGATGGTGCTGTGGCGCGGCGCCATGGGGCGACCGATTTAGGGGCCTATTTGGATATTGTCGCCGATTTTCTTTTATGGTCGCTTTTGCCATTGGCATTTATTGCCGGCGCGCCGCAAAACGCCGTCGCCGCCGCTGTTTTATTGTCGAGCTTTGCCATGTCGATGGTGGTCTTTCTAGCCTTTGCCATTATGGCCGAAAAGCGCGGTGTCAGCACCGAAAGCCAAGGCAAAAAGAGTTTTTTCTATATGGCCGGCCTTGCAGAAGGCACGGAAACCATTGGCTTTTTTGTTTTTGTCATGGTCGCGCCAGCGTATTTTATTCCTGCCGCATATGTTTTTGCCGGCGTGGTTTATTTATCCGTGATTGGCCGCCTCTGGAGCAGTATTATCGCCTTAAAGGAGCCGCATAATGGATGATCGCCAATCTAAAATCGAAACCCACGACAGCGTCTGGATTCACGATACAGCGCGGCTTTATGGGCATATTAAAATCGCTGAAAACGCCTCTGTTTGGCCCTATGTCGTGATGCGCAGCGAAATGCACCATATTGAAATTGGCGCGCGCAGCAATATTCAAGACTTCGTCATGGTTCATGTTGGCGGCACCACGCCGACGATTGTCGGCGAAGATTGTTCCATCACCCATCATGTGACGCTGCATGGCTGCACGATTGGCGATCGTTGTTTGATTGGCATTAATGCGACGATTATGGACGGCGCGACCATTGGCGCTAATTCTATCGTCGCCGGTCATTCGATTGTGTCAGAGAATAGTCATTTTCCGGAAAATTCAATCATCGCTGGCGCCCCCGCCAAACTCATCAAAACCCGTGACAGCGGCCAAGCCAATGCGATGAATGCAGCGTTTTATGCCCGCAATGCGGAAAATTACGCCAAGGGCATCCACCGCAGCAGCGAACAAGACTTGCGCGATGTTGGCTTCATAACTGACAAATAACCGCCATTTTGTGCTGCACCATATCATGCATGGTGTGACCAATACCGCCAATGCCATAACCCGAGTGCCGCCGTCCGGCAAATGGCATCCAATCCACGCGAAACGCCGTGTGATCATTGACCATCACCGCACTGGCATCAAGCCGCTCAATGGATGATTGCGCAAAAGCCAAATCATTGGTGAAAACCGCCGCTTGAAACGCCACATCAAGCTGATTAGCACGGGCGATCGCCTCATCGACATCTTCATATTCATAAACACACACCACCGGCCCAAAGATTTCCATGCGCGAGACTTTGGCCTCGTCGGGCGGATTGAGCAGAACCGTCGGCGCATAGGCGCGGTCGCCTATTTTGTGACCCCCCGTCAAACAAATAGCGCCACCGGCTATCGCCTGCTGCACCCAATCATCAACCCGATCGACTTCGCGCGGCAAAATCAAAGGGCCGACTTGGGTGGCGTCATCGGTCGCGTCCCCGACTTTCAGCTCAGCCGCGGCCTCAGCCAATTTATCAGCTAAATCGGCGCAAATCGCCTGATCGATAAAAACCCGCTGCACCGATACGCAAACTTGCCCAGCATGGTAAAACCCGCCTTTCAGCAAACTGGCTACAGTGGCCTTTAAATCGGCGGTTTTATCAACAATCACCGGCGCCGCGCCGCCATGTTCGAGGGCGCAGCGCACCCCAGGCGCAAGCTTGCTTTTCAGCCCCCAGCCAACGGCTGCAGAGCCAATGAAGCTGAAAAAATTAATCTTATCGCTGGTCACCAGAGTTTCCGCTATCTGATTATCGCACAGGCAGAATTGGCACCAACCATCGGGCAAGCCGGCTTCGCGCAAGAGGGCGACCAAGCGCTGACAATTTAGCGGTGTCGTCGCCGCCGGTTTGACAATCACAGGACAGCCCACAGCAATCGCCGGTATCACTTGATGAACAATCAGATTGAGCGGATGATTGAAGGCGCTGACCGCCAGAACCACGCCAATCGGTTCATAATGCGTATAAGCGCGTCGCCCGACCGAGGCCGGCGTATGGCCCATAGGCACTTCTTGACCTTGGAAAATATGCGGCAGATTCTCAACAGCCAGCTCAATGCCGTCAATGGCCCGCGCCACTTCAACACGCGCATCACTCA
>JAYOCI010000127.1:0-4229 GCA_038105345.1 Rhodobiaceae bacterium | reverse complement strand
TGCCGGGCATTACCGCCGGTGGCTCGGGCCCCGGCCAAAACACGATTTATATTCGTGGCGTCGCCTCGACTACGCCGAACCTAACAACCGCCGGTGTCGCCGGCCTGGCCCCCAATGTGGCGCTTTATCTGGACGAGCAGCCGCTGTCGCAGCCTGGCCGTAACCTCGATGTCTATGCGTTGGATATGGAGCGCGTGGAAGTCCTCGCAGGTCCGCAAGGCACGTTGTTCGGTGCCAGCTCGCAAGCCGGTGTGGTGCGCCTGATTACCAATAAGCCCGATCTCGACGAGGAAATGATCAAGGTCAATGCCGATGTTGGCTTTACCAAAGGTGGTGAAGCGAGCCGCAAGGTTGAACTGATTTTCAACCAGCCGCTTTCCGACTCCATGGCCATTCGCGGCGTGATTTTTAATGATTTCCAAGGTGGCTATATTGATAATGTCGCCGGGTCAATCGACGCCAGCGTATCGGGCCGCTTCCGCGAAGCGGGGACGGTTCGCCCCAATGGTGTGCCGGTCAGCACGTCACGTGCCGGTTTCCAAAGCCGCAGCGGTATTTTGGCAGCGCGTGAAAGAGGCGATTACACTGCCGATACGAACACCGGCACAGGCGCGGGCGACCGTACCATGCCGGCCCAAGGGCAATCCTTTAAGGATGCCTTTTCCGAGGTTACATTTTTGGAAGCCGATAATAGGGCTTTGGTTGAAGATGATTTCAACGATGCGACCTATAGCGGTTTCCGCCTTGGTGTGACCAAGGAGTTGAACGAAGAATGGACGTTGAACATCAACCATATGCAGCAGAGCGTCGAGTCCGATGGTGTGTTCTTCACCGACCCTGAACTTGATGACCTCGAAATTCAGCGCTTTGAGCAAGACACAATTTCCGATGATTTCCATAACACCAATTGGACATTGGAAGGTCGCCTCGGGGCTTTGGATACTCTGTATACAGGCGCGTTCACAAAACGCGAAACCGATCAACGCGTTGACTACACTGATTATCTCTATGTCGGTCAGTATTTGCCCTATTATATTTGCGATAGCTCGGTCACCTATCCGGAATATAACTATGTTTATGGTGGTGTGAACCCGAACCCAATCGGTACCGTAACGCGTGAAACGCCATACGGTGTCTGTCAGGCGCCAAACTTGTTTGTCACCTCAGATTCCGAAACCGAAGTTTGGTCGCACGAATTCCGTGTGCAGTCAGACCAAGACATGCGCCTGCGCGGCACGGCCGGTATTTATGCTAGCGAGACCGAATTGCTTGAGCGCGTGGATTTCACTTACCCTGGGTCCGAGAACACATATATGTTCCCGCATTTTAAGGGCGAGTACAGCACAGGCTTTGCGCCCAATGGGTATTTTGACACCGTCAATTTCAAAACTGGTTCGGCCCCATTCCCAAGCGGTGTGATTTTCAGAAATGATGTGAAACGAACCGATAAACAATTCGGCGTCTTTGGCGAAGCCACATATGATATCCTGCCTGACTTGCTTTCCTTGACGGTCGGCGCGCGTCAATATGATGTGAAAGTCGATATGGGGGGCAGTGCTAACGGTTCTTTCGGTAATTACAGCGTAGATAAGAACGCTTTCGGGACGAACATATCCGACCTATATGATGGCGATGGTCGCTTCACTTTTATCGGCGATACCAATACCGCAACGCACATCACCTTTGTCAAAGCCGGTCTGCCGACTTCGGGCGATGAAGTGTCGCTTAATGCCGATCGTGCGACGGCTATTCAGCAAATCAAAGACGCGCTGACCGCCGCCGATAGTTACAGCACGACGACGCGCGGCTTTGGTGGCGCCAATTTCTGCGCCCCGAACGCTATTTGTGAGGCTGAAGTCGACGGCATTTACAATGCTGTGCATGCGCCGGACAAAGCCGAAACCGACGGCACGATTGCCAAATTCAGCCTTACCTTCACGCCCAGTGACGATGTGATGTATTACGCAACCTATTCGGAAGGCTTCCGTCCGGGCCTGCTCAACCGTCCGGGTGGGGCTTATAAAGCGACCGATAATTACACCGTGCCGTTTGAGTTACAGACCGACGAAGTCAATAATTACGAACTCGGTTGGAAAACCACTCTGATGGGCGGCCAATTGCGCTTCAACGGTAACGCATTTTTCGTCGAGATTGAAAATCTGCAAACCACGATTTTTGACCCGTCTATCGTCAATCTTTTCTTCTCCGATAATGCGGCCAATGCTGAAATTACCGGTATTGAAGGCGACTTTATCTATGCCGTGCCAAGTATTGAAGGGTTGCAGATTGCCGGTGCCTTCTCCTTCCTCGATAGTGAGATAACCGATGTACTCATCCCGACGAATGATGTGGAAGAGGGTAAAGAGCTTGCCTTTGCACCTGAATTCTCAGGCAATTTCTCGGCCCGTTATGAGTGGTTTGTCGAAGGCGGGTCGATGGCTCATGTTTATGGTCAAATTACCCATACCGGTAAATCGCGCAGCGACATTATCGAAATGAACGCCGGTGATATTGACAGTTCGACCGTTATCAATGTGTCCACGGGTCTATCGAAAGACGATTGGTCGCTCGACCTTTATGTCGATAATCTAACCGATGAACGTGCCGAGATTGCCAATAATTTCGTCAATGATGTTGATCGCGTCACGGTTATCCGACCGCTGACAGTGGGTGTTCGATTTGGCCGCGAATTCTAGCCACCAAGACGCTCTGAAATCTGCTCAAGCAGACATTGAAAAAGAGCGTTTTGAGTCGGCTGCGGTCACTATTGATGACGTCTTGGGTCACTCACCTGACCTTTTTGACGCACATTATATGGCGGCCGTTTGCGCGCGCTATATGCACCAATCGGAAAAAGCGGCGCACCATATTGCCCATATGAAGACCATTATGCCCGAATTTGGTCGGGTGTTTCAGGAAGAGGGACATTTATATGCCCAATCCGACCCTGATAAGGCGTTGCGCGCTTATCAATTCGCCTGTCAGAAAAACCCGACCCTGCTGGCCAGTTGGAAAGCGCAAGCGCATTTATTAGCCGCTAAAAATATGAATGCTGCGGCTGAGATGGCTCTCGCTAATGGCAAAAGCGTTGCCGCCCAACCCAAAGCCCTGCAAGCGGCGATGAACCATATGTATGAAGGGCGGTTGGCGCAAGCTGAAGAAATGTGCCGTGCATTTTTAAACAAACACAAACACCATGTTGAAGGCATGCGAATTTTGGCGCAATTGGCGTTGCGGCATGGGGAGAATGATCAAGCGGAATTTCTGCTCGAATCGATTTTGGAGTTTTATCCGCATCTGCACGATATAAGGCTCGAATATATTGAGGTGCTGAAAAACCGCCAAAAGTTTGAGCAGGCCGAGGCCGAGTCCGCCTATTTGGTGGCGCACGCGCCTGAGCGGGTCACCCATTTATCGGTTCATGCGGTCAATATGATGCAAGCGGGGCGTTATGACGAAGCGCTTGAGCTGTTTGACAGGGTCTTGGAACGAGTGCCGAAAGACGCCGGAACATGGACTTCAAAAGGCCATGCGTTGAAAACATTGGGGCGTGAAGACGAGGCGGTTCAGGCCTATCGTAAAGCTATCAAGGCCAAGCAAGATCATGGTGACGGTTTTTATAGTCTGGCAAATCTGAAGACGTATAAATTTCTGCCCGATGAAATCGCGCTCATGGACCGGCTGGCCGCGGATGAAGGCCTGTTGCCGAATGACGCGGTTCACATTTCATTTTCTCTTGCCAAAGCTTATGAAGATCAAAAAGCCTATGACGTTGCTTTTCGTCATCTTGAAAAAGGCAATGAGCTGAAACGCATACAGAGCGGCTACACGCCCGATGTCATGCAGGCCGAATTAGAGGCCCAAAAGGCCGTGTGCACGTCTGACTTATTCGAAAAGCAGGGCGGCATGGGGCATTGCGCGCCGGACCCGATATTTATCGTCGGTCTGCCGCGCGCTGGTTCGACGCTCATCGAGCAAATCCTCGCCTCGCACAGTCAAATCGACGGCACACTGGAACTGCCGAATATTCTGAGCCTTGCGCATCGCCTACGCGGCAAAAAGCGCAGCAATAGTGATGCTGTCGCTTATCCCGCGAATCTGAACGCTTTGACCGGCGAGGAACTTGCCCAAATGGGCCGCGATTTCATCGACGAGACGCGGCTGCACCGCCAGGGCGCTCCGTTCTTTACCGATAAAATGCCTAATAATTTCCGCCATATCGGGCTTAT
>JAYOCI010000126.1:2559-4271 GCA_038105345.1 Rhodobiaceae bacterium | reverse complement strand
CATACCGGCAGATGAGCGCCGATCAAAATATTACCGTCTTCATCCCAACGTTTATCGGCTTCGACTTCACTTTCATATCGCACTGTATCCGCCGAACCGTCATTTTCCATAAAGGCATGTGCCGTGCAGCCGCCTTCGCCAATGCATGAACAACGATGAATATAAAAATCGGAAGACTGTGAAAGCGGCGTGCAGGCGTTGGCGCACTGAAGCCCCAATTGACCTCGCTTAAGTTTTGCCACGTTGAGCGGGTCGCCGCGCGCTTCACCATTTGTTCCGACGGCTGTCGAATTATTTGCCCATTCTGCTTCCTTATGCATGCTCACCGCATAGGGAATGGTTTCATCATAAGCATTTTTATGCGTTGAATTCAGGGATTCAACAGCCGCTGCAACATACTCAATGCAATCATTTGAACGAGAAATGATATTGTTCTGATCAGTTGCTAACGCCGTGCGCCCGTCGGTTATCTCATTATCGATGACAATTACGTCATGCAAAAACGCACGATCCACCGTCAGCGCATTATCGAGGGTCACTTCTTCTTTGGTGCTATCAATATAACCTTGATAACCGATCACACCGACCGCACCCAAAATGCCGATAATGGCAACAACAATAAGTAACTCAACTAACGAAAACCCGCGCATTATAGGCCTTTATAAGAACTGATGCATAATCATGGCACAGTTTGCTTATCGGTTAAAGCGTGTCCTATTGACTCGAAGCTTCCTCTGCATTGTCATCCGAGCAAATACGGGTGGTAATCTCATCGCCATCGACCAGTGTCACATAAACATTACCATCGGGCATATCATCGGTCAGATCATGCGTGTTGGAACCATTGCCGGAATCCACCGTGCTTGGCTCCAAGGTCACATTTTCATCCGAAATACTGCCCAGTTGAATGATTCCCGTTGCACCATTGTCAACCGAATAGGTGTACGCGAAATCTGTCAGTGAACACTCCGTTATTTCCAGAGTCCCGGCATTTGCTGCGCTCAAACCAAGAGCAGACCCGAGTATTAGTGCGGTAAATTTGGTTCTCATCTTATCACTCCTTGTAAGACAATCTTGATGTCATTAGTCCAATGAACGCGTCTTGCCATTCATTTCCCCGACGGTAAATGTTTCGATGTCGGTTTTGTTAGTCGCATTATAGGAAGGTAGCCAATTTCGTCGGCCATTATTCCGCAATAAGTCAAAATAATAGCTCATACCCTGATGCCAGATGCCTTGCGGAGAGCGACCTTGCCAGTCAGTATATCCCACGCCTTGACCATTAACTTTTGCGAAGCGTCCCGGATAGAGATGCATGTCGCCGTCCAATCGCGTTGTACCGTTACCGGCAAGTGGCCCACCATTACTGGCCGTGCCATTGGCTAAATTGGCGAGCGTCAGAGTGCCTTGCCCGTCTGAAGTTGAAGACTTGCCCCATAAGGCAGGTTTCCAGCTATAGCGCGGCGCACCTGCAGCGGTAGACGCATAATCCGTTACATCGCGGTTGCTGTTGTAAATTGCCGAAGCCGCGCCTGATTTGTCACCCTGCCAGATAGAAACTTCGTGAATAAACGAACTCGTCCGAAGGGGCAAATGTCGCGCCCACGGGCGTCGGCTGTCGTTTTGGTCATTGCCATTAGGATAGGTTTTTCTCTTTCCGGCAACACCCAAGCCCGCGAAGGAAGCCGTCTGAACCGGCGCATAGCCGCCAT
>JAYOCI010000126.1:1876-2549 GCA_038105345.1 Rhodobiaceae bacterium | reverse complement strand
GTTTTGAAGTTACTTGGTGAGAGCTGTTGACCGTTGAGAAATATTTTGATTGGCCAATAAGCCTTATTTCCGGTCTTCTGCCTACGGTCGGCATCGACGACAAACATGACCGTATGCCATCTGTTTTTAGCAAGGCCTAATGTGCGTGTCTCGAGGAAATTATAATCCGTGCCCATTTGAAGACGAACAGAGTCTTTCATCACATGAAGGCTCACGCCGCTTCGCACTTTGCGACCGACGTTGTCATTGCCGCCATAGAAGAACAGAGTTTCTTTGGACGGTGAGGTTTTCCAGCCCTTCTTCGGCCACCATTGATAATACCGGCTCGTATAACCGTCAGAGCCATGATAGAAGCGCGCCATAATCGTGAAGTCTTGATTGAAGATGTTCTGCACGTTGCCGGACACGAATTGGAATGACCCGTTTGTACCGGCATCGGCCATCATTGTGCCTTCGCTAACTTTTTCCTCAATGTTGAAATCGATTTGTTGCGTATCACTCAAGCGACCGTCTGTAAGGGTCACCGTCACCGACGCTTGTGTCGGACGGCTGCTCATATCGTTCCAATCGGCCGACAGGCTGATATTACCGCTCAGCGCGTCAATGCTGAACATATCGGCATTGTCACCGGACAGGCTCCAACGCACACTGTCGCCATCAGGGTCTCTTGAAG
>JAYOCI010000126.1:0-1866 GCA_038105345.1 Rhodobiaceae bacterium | reverse complement strand
CGCTCACAACGCGGTCATTGGCATTTCTGTCATTGGTAATCAATGAAGGCACCCAATCCATCGGCATGATAATTTCCGGCGCACGGTTCGGGTCACCAAAATCGAGCGTTACGGTTTCTTCATCGGTCAACTGCCCGTCGGACAATTGAACCGTCAAAGTGGCTGAACACTCATCAGGCCCGGCAGCCGTGACCTCTTCATCATCCGTGCCGGTATTGGAAGCTGTCGTAATCACGCGCATGAAGTCGCCAATATTCGCTGTTCTTGAGCGGAAGCGCAATTTCCGGCCATCAACCGGATCTATCCATGCAATATCACGTCCGCCGCCTTCAAGCCCCAGTTTACTCTGTTGGCTTTTGCGGCTGTAGAGAGCGCCGGGCTTGCCAAGACTGGTAATGGTGCTGTCAAAACCATTATCCGAGTAATACACCCCGATAATCGGGTTGGTGAAGGTAATCACCCCTTCCTTATTGGAGAAATCGACCTGCGCGTTATTTTGATAGACCAAATAGCTGTTTATCGGTGTCACATTGGAATTGACCGTGACCGCGCGCAATTGCGGCACATAGATATTTGGAGCGCCCGTTACATCATAATATTCAGCATTGCGCGCCTCAGTGGTAAAGCTGCCGCCACGATGATTGAAGCGCTCTAAGAAGACATGATATTTATTGGTGGTACTCTGAGAGCCGCCGGTCTTCTTGCTTCTAAAGTCACTCATATTGTGGTCTTCAATCACATTGCCATTGGTAGACAAAACGCCAAATGCCAAGCCGCCCGAACCTTGCGGTTCAGTCTGTGCCGAGTCGCTATTGGCAGCCACGCATGACAATTTGTCATTGGCGCCCAAACCGGTGTAAGAAATCGCACCGGTTTGCGCGTTGATGTTGAATATTTCAGGGCTTTCGTCAAGCAGCGACCATGTCAGAGTATCGCCGTCCGGATCACTGCCTTGCAACGCGCCGACCATTGTTGTGTTGGCATAGGGGGCAAATTCCCTGTCAGCAAAACCGTTTGGGACGAAGATGACCGGCGGATTATTGATTTTCTCAGCTTCAACCGGAATGATCAAAGCCTGCTCATCGGTCAATTGACCGTCGCTAACTTGAACCGTCAACTGCACGGTTTCTGGACGGTTCTCAAGCCCCGCCAGTCCGTTTTCGCGCGCCAGTGTTAAGACACCGCTTTGTGGGTCAATGGCAAAAATATCCAAATCGCTGGCGCTGATTGACCATGTCAACGCATCGCCATCGGGGTCAATAGCAGCCAAAGCACTGACCAAACTCGCCCCTTGCGCCGAGTCATGCGGAATGATTGATGGCATCCAATCGGCCGGCAATACAATGCGCGGCGCGCGGTTCGGGTCTTCGAGGTCGAGCTTAACCGTCAAACTATCACTCAATTCGCCGTCACTGACCTGCACAATCATGGTGATGCTGTCGGGCTGTTCTTCCGGTGCATCGCTGCCTTCGGCAATAGTTACGACGCCGGTCGCCGGATCGATACTGAAGAAGTCATAGTCCATGGCGGCAATCGACCATGTCAGTTCATCATCATCAGGGTCCGTGGCTTGCAAAATAGAAATGACCGTGTCGCCAGGTGACGCCGTGTTCGGCACTTGGCTCGGCATCCAGTCGGCAGGGACGATAATTTGCGGCGGCCCGTTCGGCGCTTCAAAGTTCAAGGTCAAAGTCAAATCGTCGGATAGCTCACCGTCACTTACTTGCACGGTAACCTGCGCCGTTTCAGGGCGCTGCGCCCCATCGGCAGACAAGGCAGCAGAAAGAGACAATTGGCCGGTGCTGGCATCAATCGCAAAAACCGGTGGGTTGGCAGCCGATAACGACCAGGTGAGATCATCGCCAT
>JAYOCI010000125.1:2540-4299 GCA_038105345.1 Rhodobiaceae bacterium | reverse complement strand
CAAAACGCGCCTCGGCGCCGTTCTGCACGCGGTGCATGCGCGCTTCTTCAACAAACGATACGACATGGCTCAAACGCGGCTCAAATACGAAAAGAAGTTGCTGTTCCGGCTCTACCCAGTGACCTGGTGCTATATGCCTTGAAAATTGGACAATGCCGGATGATGGCGCGACGAGTTGCAACTCACCGCGCCGTTTCAGAAGGCCTGAGAGACGCGATTGTGCTTCGGCCAATTGCTGTTCACTGACTAATTTGTCGCGCAAATTTTCAGCCGACACGGCATTGCGTCTAACCTCAAGCTTGAGCAAGCGCATTTCGCGCTCTGCCAATTCAATTTGGTGATTGAGGGAAGGGCTGGTTGCCGTCAAAAGCGGGTCACCTTTTCTGACTTCTTGGTCTTTGGTTACATAAATTGCAGTCACCTGCGCAGGTTCAGGCAGATGAATGGGCGTCTGCAGAGCACTCTCAATAATCGCCGGAGCGGTTATGGACATGCGCCAAGGAGCAAAGGCCAAAAGCAGGAGCATGACTATTATCCCTAATGTCCGACGCATTTGTTGGTTCATTGAGAAGAGCGCGCGTCGCGCCACCCAACGTTTCATTTCGGCATATATGGGGCGCCCGATAAACCATATGATTTCGACAGCGAAAAGAAATATGCCCAATAATTTGAAAGCAAAGAAATAAACCAGCAGAGCAATGCCGAGAA
Source organism: Rhodobiaceae bacterium (assembly GCA_038105345.1). GTDB lineage: Bacteria > Pseudomonadota > Alphaproteobacteria > RS24 > RS24 > JAHEGN01. The sequence continues at coordinate 3,591 of JAYOCI010000125.1, read as the reverse complement.
ACAAGAAGAAGCGATATATCCAAGTTGCAAAACTATAGAAAACCAGAAAATAGTGCTTGGTCGCCGGAAACGGCTCCGGCGCGTTTTCCGGCAAGCCGAATAACCATTGGCGCACTTGCCAACGGGCCAGTTCAAAGGCGCGCGGTTGCAGGTTTTGCATACCGAGGAAGTCTGCGAGTGCATAATATCCATCGAACCGCATAAACGGGCTGAGATTGACCAAAAGCGAGCCGACAAGACTGCCGGTCGCCAGAAAAAAGGCAGCGCTGCGAAGTGGGCCATCTTCGACAACCGTCCAGCTGAACAAGGCGAGTAGGGCAATATGAAACTCGACCATCAGTCCGGCCAAAACAATTTGCAGCTTTTTGCGTTGGTCAGTTAATCGCCAAGCATCCGTATTGTCGGTGTAAAGCACGGGGAACAATACCAGCAACGCAACGCCCATAGAGCTGACACGCAAGCCATGATGTTTGGCAACAAGGGCATGGCCGAGTTCATGGGCGATTTTGACCGCAATCATCGCCAAGCCGAAATAAATCAGCCCTTGTAGGTTAAAGAAATAGTCAAATGTGGTCAGAAAGGCATCCCACTGCCAAAAGAGTGACAATGCGCCATAGGTGCCAAGGCCGTAAATTATGGTGCGCGCCGTTTTTCCGACAAAGGGACGAAATATACGCAGTAGACCGTCAAGGAAGCGGTCGGGGCGAATTAAAGGAATTTTGATGAACAGGTAATTATGCACCAGCCACATGAACCAATGGTGTTGTCGTGCTTTTTGCGCGGCTGTGATTTTCTCAACATGTTCAGTGCTGCTGCCAACCGATAGAAAATTATCACGGAGAAAAACAAGAAATTGTTCAATCTCATGGTCATCCACCGTCGCATCGTCTTTGGACAATGAATTTTTAAGATCTTCAAGCGAGCTGATTTTCGGCAAATAGCGCAACAATAAGAGCGCGGTGCGGCTTAAGGCAAAATATTGGTGGCGCAAGGGGTCATATAAAAGCCACTCATTTTCACCGGCCTCATTTTTCCCGCCGGGCAGAAGGCG
>JAYOCI010000125.1:0-2440 GCA_038105345.1 Rhodobiaceae bacterium | reverse complement strand
GGATCAATATCGAGAAAAACATCAACCCGACTTCCTTCAGATAGGGTAACCGCATCCGCCACCGGCACTTGCACCTCAACTTCTACAAATTGCGGTTGCGCCAGCTTCATAATTTGCTGGCCTGTGACGACCGGCCGCCCCTGCCATTTGCGTGGGTCATCGAGCATAATCAGCCCGCCATTTGGAGCGGTAACGGTAGCGCGTGCCAGTTGATCTTGGGCGAAATTCATCTCGGCACGGCGCAACTCCACTTGTGCCACCAATTCAGCGAGCTGGGCTTTGTCTTCGCGGCTTGAAAAGGCAAGCTGGCGACCGCGCAAAAGCTCCGCCTCGGCAATGCGGAAAGCCCGCCGAGCGACTTCCAAATTGCTCTTTAACTCAATGTCGACCAGTTTCAGCAATGGCGCACCGGTGCTGACTTTCTCATTTGGTTTGACCAAAATACTGTCAACAACCCCTTGCATGGGCGAGGCAACAATAAACGGGGCGGTCGCGGTAATTTCGGCCGGTGCAACCGCAGTCAGGCGCACCGGAATGAGAGAAACCAGCAGTAAGCCTGCCGCAATGACCCATTTCCGGCGACCCGTAAGACGCGCGCGTATTCGCACCAAAATAGGCGTGTTGCCATGCGTCGCCAGTGCATGACCGTAAACCGAGCCGAGATGTGCCAGAACCGATTTATCACCGTCTGAGAACGCCACAGTGCGGGTTACGATAAATGCCCCCAAAAGGCCTTTGCTGGCCGAGCGCAGGGGTAATATCAGTATGTGGTCCGGAATTAAGTCAGCGACCGCTTCGCATTCTTCCTGTGTCGGTTGCAAAAACAATGTTTCGTCATTGATTTTTTTAAGTTGGGATTCCAGCCAGGTGACAAGCGGGGCAGTGCGGTCAAGAACCGCAATATCGGAAAAACCGGTGACACGAATTTGTCCGCTTGCCCCGCGAACGGCTAAGGCCGCTTGCGTATAATCGATAATATCGCGGCTGCGATTGCATATTAAGGTTGTCAGAACGGTCAGGGTTTCGGCTTGCCGCACCTCTTGCTCTAACGTCAGCAGTTTTCCTAAGTCGGCGGCCTTATCATCAATCATGGCCGCACCACACCGCTCATGCCGGGCAGGATATCCTTGGGTGGGTTGATAAGCCGAGCGCGAATGACAACAGTTTGGCTGACTGGGTCGACCGCGCCGCCCATAGCAATCACCTCGACATCAATTGTCACGCCAAGTTCGTCAATTTCCATTTTTGCATTTTGACCTTTAGACAATCGTTTAAGCCAATCGGCAGGGGCAATCACTTCAATCTCCAAATCGGAAGATGAGACGATTTCAATCAAGTTGCGGCGTAAATCAACGCTTTCAAACTGATTGACCAATAATTGAACGACCGTGCCATCATACGGCGCTTTTACCGAACAACGCTCAACATTAAGGTTGGCAATTTTTAATTCTGCGCGGGCTTTGTCGTAATCTGCTTTGGCCAAAGTAACATCTAGCGCGCCAATGGAGCGCATTTTCTCAAGATCGCGCGCATTGGCCAATTGCGCTTTTGACGCTTCTGTTTGCGCTTCTACTTTGTCTTTCTGGCTTTTTAAAAGTCGGCAATCAAAGCCGATAAGCAGGTCGCCTTTTTTGAATTGGTCACCACTACGCAAGGGCGTTTTATTGACGACAGCGCCGATTTCACTGGCCAACACAGCGCGCGATTTGGCTTTTATCAATCCACGAGCAGATATATCTTCAGCTTGCAGCGGAAAAGCATAAAAAAGCGATAAAATAACAGTTAAAGCGCGCAACATTTTTTTACTCATAACCGAATTATACACGTGTCTGCATAGCAGTCTGCAAGTCTTGGCCATAATTACTCTTCGTCAAGGCTGCATCAATCTGGTCGTCTAGTGGCGTAAACGAACTGACCGGCTCGCTATCCGTAGCGGCATTTCCAGCCTCTATTTCATCAGTGGCTTCGAGGTCTTCCTCCGTCGCTTCGCCTTCTTCATTCATCTCGTCGAGGTTGATTTCAAGTTCGATTGAGCGCTGATTATTGCCATCGACTGCAATCAAAGTCAGTTCCAGCATGCTGACGTTTTCGGTTGCCTCGATAACCAACTCACCGGTTGCAGCATCAACCTGAACCCAATCAGGAACGTCCGAGCCGTCTTTCCGGCGCACTTCATAACGCGTCGTATCGCCCCGCATTTCATCGGTAATTTCAATGGTAACCGCTTCCGGGGCTGTAACCATGCGCATCAGCTTCATGGCGCCTTCGCCGGCGGCCGTTAATCCGTCAGTAAAGCGCACGCGTCCATCGGAAAGCACGCTGACCTCGGAATTGTTACGAGAAAACTCACGGAATGCGCGTTTCTCAGCGCGTTCAGCGCGACGTTCCTCACGGGCTTCGATGCGCGCTTGACGTTCAGCCTGGCGTGCCTCTCGGCGCT
>JAYOCI010000124.1:0-4305 GCA_038105345.1 Rhodobiaceae bacterium | reverse complement strand
CTTTCACATATTTTGAGATATCTATTTCATCGCTACTGATTTCGGACATTTCGTCACGAAGCTTTTCACCAGCATTGGAATAGCGTTTCTGAAGCTCAGTGATCTCCCCTCGAAGGGAAGGCCGGTTGCGAAATGCGCGAATGGCATCACACCAGAAGAAATGCGCGACCATGTATTCGCCGGTTGCTTCGCGAGCTTCGGCTTCCTCCGCGAATGAACGCGCCGCAGCCACCCTACACGCCTCGGCTTGGTCATTTTCTCTCGCTAGTTTCAAGTGCTTCGCTTGCACTTCATAGTAGCTGCGCGCGCGTCTGAAATCTCCATCTGCGCGAGACTGCTCGGCCACTCGGCCTGCAATTTCAGCCAGAGCCGGGAAGTCGCCATACCGAAATTCGGATAACAGTTCCAAAGCCTTACAGGTGAAGAACAGCGGGTCAGAGCCATCATAGTGGATCACGCGGCTTTCCAAATGTGAAAGAACGGTCTTGGGAAGCTCGCCATTGGAATCGATTTGTCGTGCAAGTCTGGCGGCGCGTTCATATCGTTCCATGGAGGTTGTCCAGTTTTTTGGATCCTCCACGTTTTTGCCCGCTTCAAGATATGCCTCTACGGCAATTCGGGCCGAGTTCGAGTCTTTTCGCCGCAACCAGAGCACGTCGCCAATGCGCGCTCGGTACTCGGGATCGTCAACGCTTTCGAGTGTAGCTTGAAGCTCTTGCAACTGCTCGCTGGAAAGGTCTGCGGGTATCATGCTTCGCTTTCCGTCTATCACAAACATTGGACTAAAGGGTTCCGTCAGTTGGGACGGTTTGAAGTCGAAATTGAACACCTGCTGCAGGATCCTCCACCCATCTTCCTTTGCCAATGAACGTTCACCAAAAGCGCGGGACAAATCGTGGCTACGCTTCTTCTCCGTGGATGCAATGATGGCCGAAATTTCTTCGGGCTTTGGGAATGGTTGTTTCTCCGCCGAATTCATGATGCCTCATAACTCGTTAGTCGAGGTTTTTCTCTCGCAATTGCATCGCTGTTTCGACCAGGCTTTCGCTGGCTTGGCGCGGCTGCCAGCCGAGCATATCAATCGGCTTTTGACTGGCCGTAAACATTTCTTTGCCAACTAAATTAGACAATTGCCGCAATTCCGGCTTGATATAACCCATCAGCTTGACCACGAAATTCGGCAATACTTTGGTTGGTGACTTATCAAATCCAGCTGCGCGCAAAATCCCCGCCACTTCTTGAAACCAATATTCCTTCTGGCTAGCGATAAAACGATGGCCATTGGCCACATCTTGTTGCATGGCCAAAATATGCAGAGAAGCAACGTCGCGAACATCAACAAAACCCAAATGTATTTTCGGGCAACCCGGCACTTCACCAGTAATGATTTGCTGAAGAAAAACATTAGACGTGCCAATGTCGTCAGTTAACACCGGCCCAATAACGCCAGCCGGATTAATAACCACTAATTGCATTTGATCGTCGCCCGTCTGCGCCCGCACAATCTCCCAAGCGCGCCGCTCAGCCAGTGTTTTACTCTTGTGATAGGCCGGCGTTTTCGGATGTTCAGTATTGGTCCAATCGTCTTCGGTGAAATGGGTCTTGCCGTCTTGGGTCTTGTCAATCGCCGCGCAAGACGAGGTCATGACGGTTTTCTTCACACCGGCACGAATGGCCGCTTGTAAAACCCGCTCGGCACCGCCAACGGCTGGCACAATCAGCTCGTCTTCATGCTTCGGCACGCCAACAATAAACGGCGAAGCGACATGCAGCACGTAATCACACCCTGCCACCGCCGCATCCCAGCCCTCATCTTGGGTCAAATCAGCTTCAATGAAAGACAAATGATCGGCCGGCAAACCTTGCGCCGTCATCGCCTTAATCACTTCATCTTTGCGCGATGGCGAGCGCACTGTGCCGACGACTTGATAATTTTGCTGCAATAATTGGGCGATGCAATGCAGGGCAATGAAGCCGGTCGCGCCGGTAACCAAAACTTTTTCCATCAGTCTCTCCTGTTTTCCCAAAAAGCGTACATAAGATTTAAGCCCTTGTCAGAAATATCTCTGGCGCTGCGCCCAAGGATCGACTTGCACCGACCTCCATATTCGCTCAATATTGAGCATTATAATTAGATGGATGATAAGGCTTAACTTATCTCAGCGCCTGCGGGAAAACTTTGCCCCGCCGTTTTAGCCCCCATACGGGCTTGCGAGAATTTATATAAGTAACTGAATTTACTTAAAAAATACTTATATATCCCGGCTCTTAATCTGAAAGCGGGGTAAAAACTCTGATGACTTTTGGGGATTTTTCCATTGATTCAGTGAGGCATTTCCTCTAACTGTCAAAATTGAACAGTTATGATCATGTTTGACGTATTTTGTAGAATTTCGGCAACTGGGCTTGTAAATGGTGCAAGGCCCAGTGCGGTAGCCGTTGTTGAGGTCTCTCTTGGCTAGTCGGCGCGAAGAACAGAAAGCCGAAATTCGGCTTAAGGTCATGCGATTAATTGCGCAGAACCCAGAAATGTCGACGCGTCAGGTTGCCGATGAAGTCGGCATTTCCAATGGGTCGGCCTATTACGTTCTCACGGCGCTGGTTGAAAAAGGTTTCGTGAAGCTTGGCAATTTTAAGAAAAACCCGCGTAAGGGTCAGTATGCCTATCTGTTAACGCCCAAGGGCATTCGAGAAAAATCCCTTCTCACGCACGGCTTTATCGAGCGTAAGCGCGAAGAGTTTGAAGTGTTGAAGGCGGAAATCCAAGCCCTTGAAGAGGAGGCGGGTCTAGCCGGCGAGGCTAAGCCGTTTGTAAGAGGTGATCGTCATGACTGAGTTAACCTGCTTTAAAGCCTATGATATTCGCGGCGAAATTGGCGTGAATATTGACGAAGATGTAGCCTATCGCATTGGCCGCGCGGTGGCGCAGCATGTCCATGGCAAAAGCATTATCATCGGATTTGATGCCCGCGAAACCAGCCCAGCTTTTGCCGCCGCGGCCTCACGCGGTGCGTGTGATGCCGGTGCCGATGTCATCAATATTGGCTTGGCCGGCACCGAAGAAATGTATTGGGCGGTGACAGAATTTTCTGCCTGTGCCGGTATTGAAGTCACGGCCTCGCACAATCCGATCAATTATAACGGCATTAAAATTGTGAAGTCGGGCTCGCGACCACTCGATGATGCGGGCGATTTTCAAGTGATCAAAGCTTTGGCTGAGACGCAAGATTGGGTGGAGGTCTCGAAGCTTGGTCAGGAGCATGACCGCGCAGACGAGGCCCGCAAGGCTTATGTAAATCGCGTCTTGAGCTTTGCCGACGTCAGCGCCCTTAAGCCTCTGAAAATCGTGGTCAATTCCGGCAATGGCGCAGCTGGCCCGAGCTTTGATGCGATTGCCGATCGGCTTGGCGCTCTGGGCGCACCGCTTGAGTTTATCCGCGTGCATCACGCGCCTGATGCGACATTCCCCAATGGCATCCCCAATCCTTTACTGCCGCAAAATCACGCGGCGACAGCAGATGTCGTCAAGCGCGTTGGGGCAGATTTTGGCGTCGCTTTTGATGGCGATTTTGATCGCTGTTTCTTTTTTGACGAGACCGGTCAATTCGTGCCCGGTGAATATGTGATTGGCCTGATTGCGACAATTTTCTTGCAAAAAGAGGCGGGCGCCAAAATTGTGCATGATCCGCGGGTGATATGGAACACTCAAGACATTGTCGCGCAAAAAGGCGGTGTGGCGGTGCAGTCTAAAACTGGCCATGCTTTCGTCAAACAAAAGATGCGTGCTGAGGAAGCGGTTTATGGCGGCGAAATGTCAGCTCATCATTATTTCCGTGACTTCGCCTATTGCGACAGCGGCATGATCCCTTGGGTTTTGGTGGCCGAGCTTGTCTCCCGCTCGGGGCGCTCGGTTGGTGATTGGGTCAAAGATCGGTTCGCGGCCTTCCCAAGCTCGGGTGAAACAAATTTCCGCGTGAGCGACGCTGGTGAGGCAATTGATAAAGTGCTTTCGGCCTATAGCGCCGATGCACTGTCAATTGATGAGACCGATGGGGTGAGCCTCGCCTTTGACGATTGGCGCTTTAATTTGCGACGCTCAAATACCGAGCCGCTGGTGCGCTTGAATGTTGAGAGTAAGGGCGGGGCGGATAAAATTGAGGCTCATGTGAACGCCATTGCGGGTTTGCTTGGGGGCACGAGAGCTTAAGCCTGACGATTATCGGGCGTTATGGGTGGGTATTTGATTGGGTAATGGCAAATAAGTTTTCAGTTATTGGTGGAGCTGGTTTTGTTGGATCAAACCTT
>JAYOCI010000123.1:0-4362 GCA_038105345.1 Rhodobiaceae bacterium | reverse complement strand
CGATATTTGGATAGAGTTTTTTCTCAATGAAATACTCATCGCTCAGCGCAATGCGTTCCAATTCCATGGCCACATCGAGCAGCGGATCATCTTTAATGCCCAACTCACCCAACACCTCGTGGCAGGTTTTTTGCATCACGCGGGCGCGTGGGTCATAGTTTTTATAGACACGGTGACCAAAGCCCATGAGGCGGAATGGGTCATTTTTATCTTTGGCGCGGGCGACAAATTCTGGAATTTTATCCACTGAGCCAATTTCCGATAGCATATCAAGAGCCGCTTCATTGGCGCCACCATGTGATGGGCCCCACAAGCAAGCGATACCAGCCGCAATACAAGCAAATGGATTGGCGCCAGACGAACCTGCGAGACGCACAGTCGAGGTTGACGCATTTTGCTCATGGTCGGCATGGAGAATGAAAATACGATCCATAGCGCGGGCGAGGATTGGGTTCACTTCGGTTTCTTCGCATGGCACAGAGAAGCACATGTGCAAGAAGTTTGAGGCATAATCTAAATCATTGCGCGGATAAACAAATGGCTGACCAACTGAATATTTATAGGCCATGGCCGCAATGGTCGGAATTTTCGCAATCAAACGGCGGCTGGCAATCATCCGCTGCACCGGATCATTTATATCTGTGCTGTCATGGTAAAAGGCCGACAGGGCGCCAACCACGCCAACCATAATCGCCATTGGGTGCGCATCGCGGCGGAAACCATGGAAAAAGCGGTTCATTTGCTCATGCAACATTGTGTGGCGTGTGATGGCTGTTTCAAATTCATGCAATTGTGACGCATTTGTCAATTCGCCATTCAGAAGCAAATAGCAAGTTTCAATGAATGAACCTTTATCGGCCAATTGTTCAATCGGATAGCCACGGTGCAAAAGGGTGCCTTCATCGCCATCAATGAATGTGATGGTTGACTTGCAACTCGCAGTTGAGGTGAAACCCGGATCATAAGTGAATTGGCCAGTCTGCGCATAAAGAGATGAAACATCGATCACACTTGGCCCTACAGAACCTTCGTGAATGTCGAAATTATAGTCATTGTCTTGGCTGTTCAGCCGTGCAGATTTATTGTCGCTCATAATTAGGTGCTCCGTCGATTTCGAGATTGCATTTTATCTAGCACATTGTTGCGCCTTTCGCCAGCGCAACTGCGGTTTTTATTAGATTTGATCAGCAATTCTTGCCAGCGCTTCTTGTTGGTCGAGAAGTGCCAAAACATCAAAAATTCCAGGCCCTTGACTATTGCCAACTAAAGCGGCGCGCAAACCTAGGCCAATTTGTCCCAGTTTGATTTGGTTTTCATCCATATAGGCGCGTAACTCGGCTTCAATGCTATCCTTCGACCAGCTCGACAATTGACCAAGGCGTTGATGAACAATGCGCAACCGGTCAATAGTTTCGGGATCAAGCGCTTTGCTGGCTTTGTCATCCAGTGATAAGGGCCGTTGGGCGCGCAAAAAACTGCCACCAGCGACTAAATCATGCAGCGATTTGGCGCGTTCTTTAAGCAATGGCATGGCCTGTGTCAGGCTTTCTCGATGCGCCTGAAAATCTGGCTGCATGGCGCATACGAGATCGCATAGCTGCGCGTCATCGTGCTGGCGCAAATGATGGCCATTAATATTATCCAGCTTATCGGTATCAAAACGCGACGGCGATTTGCCTATTTTATCGAGCGAGAACCAGTCAACCAATTGCTCTGTGCTGAATACTTCATCATCGCCATGGCTCCAGCCGAGGCGAGCCAAATAATTGCGCATGGCTTCCGGCAGATAACCCATGTCGCGATAGGCATCGACGCCCAATGCGCCATGGCGTTTCGATAATTTCGCCCCATCGGCGCCGTGAATCAGCGGGATATGAGCAAACACCGGAATCGGCCAATCCAGCGCTTGATAAATCTGCGCCTGACGGGTCGCATTGGTCAAATGGTCATCGCCGCGAATAATATGCGTCACTCCCATATCATGATCATCGACCACCACTGACAGCATATAGGTCGGCGTGCCATCGGAACGCAGCAGCACAAGGTCGTCGAGCTGGTCATTGGCCACCCGCACCGTGCCTTGCACTTGGTCTTCAATAATTGTCTCGCCGGTTTGTGGTGCTTTGAAACGCACCACATAGGTTTGGTCGGCCGGTGCGTCACTGGCCGGACGGTCGCGCCATGTGCCGTCATAACGCACGGGTAGGCCAGCCGCGCGCGCATTCTCGCGCATGGCCTCGACTTCTTCGGCCGTGCAATAGCATTTATAAGCGTGGCCCGCGTCGAGCAATTGTTCGGCGACAGCGACATGGCGGGCGGCGTTTTGGTGCTGATAGACAGGCGCTTGATCGGCTTGCAAGCCAAGCCAGCTCATGCCGTCAATTATCGCTTGCACAGCCGCGTCAGTCGAGCGGGCGCGGTCTGTGTCTTCAATGCGCAATAGGAATTGGCCGCCATGATGGCGCGCAAAGGCCCAGTTAAACAAGGCTGTGCGGGCGCCGCCAATGTGCAAAAAGCCAGTTGGCGAGGGGGCAAAGCGGGTCACAATATTTGAACCAGAGGGCGTTTGGGACATGGGGATTCCTTATTCACTCAACTTATGCTTGCTGGCTCGGCATGATTGCCTGTGTCAGCCTTAGCCTTCTAGCATAAATTAGGCCGAAGACCATGACCCGCCAACAGTTTTTCCCGCTTATCTTTATGGCGCTAGCGTCGGGGATGGCGAGTTATTTTGCGCTGGCCTTCGAGCCATCGGCTTATTTCGCAATGGTGTCGCTTGTCGCGGCGGCATTAGGGGCGTGGCGGCTGCGACATTGGCAGGGGCTGGCGGGGCAGTTGGCGTTGTTAATCATGGTCGCCAGTTTTGGCTTCGCATGGGCGCAGATGACCAGCCTCAGAACAGCAGCGAAATGGCATAAACTCGATTTGCCGCCGGCCGGCCATGAACAACAAATCAAAGGGCAAATTATTTGGTCGGAGCCACGTGCGCGTGGCAGTGTCATGGACATCCATATCGAACAGGCCACGCCCAAACCCTATCGGGTGCGGGTTTTCGCCGCCAAACATATCGCAGCGACGGCGCTGCCCGGCTGTCATATCGAAGCGCTCGTATTCATTGCGCCAATTTCCCTGCCAATTTCGCGCCATGCTTATGACCGGCGCTTCGCGCAATTTTTTAATGGTCGTCAAGGGCAGGGGTTTTTACGGCGCACAGATCAGCTCGATTGTGACCAGCCTCTCGCCATATCGGCCCATTTGGCCCGCTGGCGCTTGTCGATTGCACAAGAATTCCGCCAAGCTCTGCCGCCGCCGCTGGGCGCTGTGGCCGCCAGTCTTGTGACGGGAATACGCGGCGCTATTCCGGCGGCGACGCGCGATTTGTTTCGTGATACGGGTCTGGCTCATGTTCTAGCCATATCGGGTTTGCATATGGGCTTATTCGCCGGATCGGTATTTGCCGTTTTGCGGCTTTTGGCGGCCTGTTGGCCTTGGCTAGCGCAATCTTATGATGTGCGCCGTGTTTGTGCCGGATTTGCGATTGTCGCGGCCATTGCCTATTTGATTATTTCCGGCGCCAGCTTCGCCACCCAGCGCGCCTTCATCATGATTGTCATTGTATTTTTTGCCATTTTGCTAGGGCGCACGGGTCTGACGCTGCGCAATCTTTCAACGGCGGGCATGGTGATTATTATTTTGCAGCCAGCGGCGGTGATGCAGGCCGGATTTCAAATGTCCTTCGCTGCCGTCATGGCGCTGATTGCCTATTATGAATATTGGCAAAGCCGCGATCAGATATTCCGTCGCTATGACGGGTTTGCGCTCCACCAACGGGCATGGCGTTATCTGCGATTGGGGCTTTGGGGGGTGTTTTCAACCAGCCTGATTGCTGGCGGTGTCACTGGCTATATTGCCGCTTATCACTTTGGGCAAATGGCCGGTTTCGGATTGCTGACCAATATATTAGCCATGCCGATTTTCTCGCTTTTAGTGATGCCCATGGCGGCGCTGTCTTTGGCGCTTTTACCATTAGGCCTACATGGTCTCAGTCTCACCATTATGGGCTGGGGCTTGGCGCAAATCATCGCCATTGCGCAATGGGTGGACGAGACAACCCCTGCCGTTTGGTATGTCGCGCCAACTCCGCCTTGGGCTTTGCTCAGCGCCATTGCCGGACTGGTTTTACTTACCCTAGCGGGGCGGCGTGGGCGGCTATTGGCCATTGCGCCGATTTTTCTAGCGCTTGTGATGTTGGGACGTGCGGAAAAGCCTGTGCTGGCCATTGTGCAATCGGGCGATATTGTCATGGCTCATATCCGCCAAGACAGGACGGACAGCTTGCAGTTTATCCGTCAGCGCGGCAAT
>JAYOCI010000122.1:0-4369 GCA_038105345.1 Rhodobiaceae bacterium | reverse complement strand
TGCCGATCATGTATTTTGCGATCTAGAGGATGCGGTTGCGCCGTCGGCCAAAGCGGGTGCGCGTCAGACGATTTGCGATGCGCTCAATGAATTAGACTGGGGCAATAAAGTGCGCTGTGTGCGGGTCAATGATATTGGCACGCCATGGTGCTATGAAGATATTGTGACTGTGGTTGAGAAAGCTGGCGCCAATATTGACACCATTATGTTGCCCAAGCCTTTGCGCGCGGCTGATGTGCAATTCGCCGACACGCTGCTCAGCCAATTAGAAATGAAACTTGGCCTCGAGCATAAAATTGGTCTCGAAGTGCTGATTGAAGAAGTGCAGGCGATGCAAAATATTGCTGAGATTGCCAATAGTTGCGAGCGTCTGGAATGTATGATTTTCGGCATGGGCGATTATGCCGCCAGCCAAGGCTTGGTGATGGAAAACATCGGCCTTAATGAGAGCTATCCGGGCGATATTTTTCACTACCCGCGCTATCACATGACCATTGCGGCGCGCGCTGCCGGACTTGATGCGGTCGATGGGCCGTTTGTGGATTTCAAAAATGAGGCGGCCTATCGCATTGAATGCCAGCGCTCTTTGAGCCTTGGCATGGTTGGCAAATGGGCCATCCACCCATCGCAAATTGACAGCGCATTAGAGGTGTTTTCACCCAGCCAAGAAGACGTTGATTTTGCCCGCGAGGTCATTGCCGTCTATCGTCAAGCCGAAGCGGATGGCATTGGCTCTGTCGGGCACAAGGGTGTGATGGTCGACGCGGCTTCGGCGCGACTGTTTCAAAACACCGTCAATCGAGCTGATTTGATTGGTATGTAAGCTAGCGGTTCCACGGCATTTTCGCCATTAATTTGGCGAAGCCGCACCAGCCGGTGAGACCAGCATTGAGCAGACCAGCACCAAAAAAGGCGGCGCCGAAAACATAATTCGGATTAACGAAATAGCCCAATAGGCTGAAGCCGAGAACAAATGAGCCAATGGCCATTTGCACTTGCCGGTCGAGCGGCAGAACTTTCTTACCTGAGCTTTGGGTGGCAAAACCGGCTTGTTGCCAAGCCTCAATGCCGCCTTCCAGATTAAAAATTTGCAAGCCCGCATTTTCAGCCAAAAGCTTTTCGCAAGCATTATTGCCGCGCATGCCTTTTTGGCAGTGAATGATAATCTTGCCGTCAGTATTTGGCAGCTTTGCAAGGCTCACTGTGCCCAGAGGCGCCAAATGCGCGGCAGCGATATTTTGCGACGCATGCTCGGCTGGTTCACGCACATCAACCAAAATGGCGCCCTCGGTTTCAATCCAGCTTTTCGCGGTTTTGGCATCTATGGTCTGTACACTCATCGCACATGCTCCTTACTCAAATTTTTACGAAACTTTGTTTAACCTGTTTCTACATATTTTGCGAGTAAAATATGGCGCAATTGGCGCCGCCCTAAGTTGATGAGGCAGCTTGTCAGTTTGCTGAGATTTTTATAGTCTGAGGCAAGAATAAAAGTCGGCGGAACCGACTGGCGCCAGTTATTGGCGCCCAATTTCTCTGCGTATGTAGGCGTTCATTTGAGATGACATAATCAAACTCAAGCGAAGAGGCGCAGGTGATATGACCACATCGGGCGAATTTCCCGTCAATATACATACGATTGGCGTGCAGGGGCCGGTTAGCCTTGCGGCCTTGTCCAATGGTTATTTTGTCGCCGTATGGGTCGATCAAAACGGCAATAATGGCGCCCAGTCGGGCGATTTGATCAAGGTTAAAGTGTTTGATTCCACTGGCACCACTGTGGTGGAAGAATTTTTGGCGACGCCGTTTGAGTCGCCAACCCCTGATGTTTATGTTGAGGGCCTTTATGGGCGCAATTCCCTACCATTTGTCACCGCTCTGAATGACGGCGGTTTTATTGTTTCTTGGTATGAAAGGCAAATTGACCTTGAAAATCTATACGAGAATTTCCGTTTCGCGAAGATTTATGATTCATCAGGGCAGGTGAGCGTAGAAACATTTCGCGTTGTCCCGCCCTATGATGACGAAGACATATCTGCGGCAATTACTGTCCTTGAAACGGCCAGTCAGAGCCCGATTGATCGGACGGTGTTGACTAATGGTCATAGTGTCCGCGTTTGGCCTTATGAATATCCAGTTTACAATCCAAACGGTGCTAATGAGCTGAAAGCGGAAATCTTAGATGCTGATGGTCGGGTGATTAGAGCTGAGTTTCTGGTCAATACAATCACCACGGGCTTTCGCTATAATGCACAAATCGCCGCTCTGGCCGATGGCGGTTTTGTTGTCGTCTGGCGAGATTTAAGCCAGACCCTTGGCGATTCATCGGTCGAAGCGATTCACGCCAAAGTGTTTGCCGCCAATGGCGATGTGGTCAGGGATGAGTTTTTGGTCAATAGCGTGACCGAGGGGGCTCAACATTCGCCAGTTGTCACCAGTCTGGCCGATGGTGGCTTTGTCATTGCCTGGGAAGATGCCAGCGTGGTCGACGAGATAAGCGAAACCGGCATCTCGATTAAGGCTAAGGTTTTTTCCGCCAAGGGTGAAGAAGTTGAAAATGTTTTGGCCACTGGCCAGATTGAGGTGCAAGAGGGGTCGCTGCAAATCAAATTAGGCCCAGGGGCGACAGTCGAGCTGCCGCAAGATAGCGATTTTATGGTCATTCGCGATGCGCAAGGCGTGCAATGGCTGGTCGGCGACCGGCTCGGCGAAAGCGAAGAAGTTCTGCCGATTGAATTGGATTACAATGGCCGCAAAGTCTCACTCAGTCTGAAAATTAATGTGAATCCGCTGGAGCGCGAGGGCGCGACGCGTCAAGACGGCACAGATGGCGATGATGATTTGAGCAGCGTGATGGGCGGTCGGGTCAGTTTTGGTGGTGACGGCGATGATAATTTCGTCAATGTGATGGGCATTAATCATAATGATGGCAATGCGGGCGACGACATTATTCTGGGTGGCTTTCAAAACGATTATTTGCTCGGCGGGGCGGGTGATGATGTGCTGGTTGGCGATATCTCGCAGGTTTTCGGCGGTAGCGACACGCTAGATGGCGGCACGGGCAATGATTATCTGATGGGCGGCATTGGTGCCGATATATTCGTCTTCCGGCCGGCCGGCGACACTGACACCATCGCCAGCTTTGATTTCCGCGCTTTGCGCAGCGGCACGCCGATTGATCAGCTGGCGCTGAGCGCTGATTTTGTTATTGGGCAGGATAAAATTCAACTTGAGGGATTTAGCCAAGTGACGGCGGAGACAGTGACCCGTTACATCACCAGCTCTGCGCAGGGCGCGATTTTTCAGGCCGAAGGAACAACGATCTATTTGCAGCAGGTGGATGCCGGATTATTCAGCGCCGATGATTTCATCTTTGTTTAAGGAGAGTGTGATGCGTTTGCCCATGGTATTTTTTATCTCGCTGGCCCTCACAGCCTGCGGCGGCGGTGGCGGTGGCAATAACACCAACCCAGCCTCTGGTTCCGGAGCTGATGCGGCGCCCAGCCTTAAGGCTTTTTCTGACACAACATCGACGACGCCGAGCCATTTGACCGGCCATGCTTTGCGCACGGCAACAGCCACTGGCGCCACCTCGCAGACCTCACAAGCGGGGCAATTTAATCATGCGACGCAAGCGGCGACAATGGATGGCGGGGCGGTGACGCTGAGTGATATTGACGGCTATGAATATGTCAAAGTCTATACGCAGTCAGCCAGCCAATCGGGGAGTGGTTTTGACGTCAATCGCGGCATTCTGGGCATTACCGCCATGGCCAGTGACATACCAAGCAGCGGCACAGCGCATTATATTGGTGCGGCTGACGCTGTTTTAGTGCAGTTAACGCCGGGCGCTGGTAGTTATGATTTGACGCAGGGCACAGCCAATATTGCCGCCGATTTTGGCGCGGCGCGGGTTGATGTCACGCTAACTGACTTTACCGCCTCTGAGTTAACCTTTACCGGCGCCACTGTGCCAATCGACACCATCCATATTGACGCCATGGCGATCAGCGAAACTGGCTTTTCCGGCGGCGCTTTGCGGCTCGAAAATAACGGCAGCGAAATTGATATATTGGGCGCCAATGGCGGTTTGACTGCATCAGGTAGTTTTTACGGTGCCGCCACCGGCCCAGCGCCCGATGAAATTGGCGGCGCCTTTCTCGGCCAGGGCGATGATGGCACATTGAGCGGCACATTTGTCGGCGCCAAGCAGTAATCTTTTGGGCGGGGATAAGGGGTTGGGAAAGGCCGCGCTGACGATTGCCAGGCGACTTTCACTTACCCTATTTATGCTATTGTTTTTGCTGTCAAATAAAGGTTTTTCGCAGGCCATAAATGCAACGCAAATCGCTCGTTTGATTAATCAGGG
>JAYOCI010000121.1:0-4387 GCA_038105345.1 Rhodobiaceae bacterium | reverse complement strand
TAAAATCAATCTGCGCGAAGATTTGGCGCCAGGCCATGTTGAGCGCATTAAAACCCTGATCGAAGAGAAATTCTACGATGGTATTATTTTCCACCGCGTGATTGACGGATTTATGGCGCAAACTGGCGATCCGACCGGCACGGGCATGGGCGGTTCAGATTATCCTGATTTGCGGGCTGAATTTTCAGATGCACCGTTTAAGCGCGGCACGCTGGGCATGGCCCGCTCGCAGCACCCTGATAGCGCCAATAGCCAATTCTTCATCTGTTTCGACGATGCCACATGGCTGAACGGCCAATATACCGTGTTTGGCGAAGTGGTTGAGGGCATGGAGCATATTGATGCCATCGCTAAGGGTGAGCCGCCAGCCACGCCGGATGCGATTATTTCACTTCGTTTAGCCGATTAAGTCACATGCAGGTCGATCTATTTGATTTTGACCTGCCCGAAAGCCTTATCGCTTTAAGACCTGTGCAGCCGCGTGACCAAGCGCGGCTGTTACACGTTGCAGCGCAAGGCCAGTATCATGACGCCTGCGTGGCGGATTTGCCGGACAAATTGCAGGCCGGTGATGCGCTTGTGGTGAATGTCACCAAGGTTATTCCGGCGCGCCTTTTAGGCACGCGTTTGCGCAGCGGTGCAGCTGGCGCCAAAATAGAATTTACCCTGATCGAACGGCTTGGGCCGGTTGACTGGCGGTGTTTTTTGAAACCAGCCAAACGCGTGAAAGATGGCGATATTATTGACTTTAACGGCGTGAAAGCCAGCGTCTCCATGCGCCAAGAGGGCATGGCTCAGCTCAGCTTTGATATTGCCGCCGATATGATGGAAACCACATTGGCCACGCTTGGCACCATGCCTTTGCCGCCTTATATCGCCAGCAAACGCGCGCCTGATGAGCGCGATAGCGATGATTATCAAACCATGTTCGCCCGTCAGGATGGCGCCGTCGCGGCCCC
Source organism: Rhodobiaceae bacterium (assembly GCA_038105345.1). GTDB lineage: Bacteria > Pseudomonadota > Alphaproteobacteria > RS24 > RS24 > JAHEGN01. Next base: position 3,428 of record JAYOCI010000121.1, on the reverse strand, counting down.
GACGGCTGGTTTGCATTTCACACCAGAACTAATTGAGCGGCTGAAAGCCAAAGGCGTCAGCCTGCATGAAGTGACCTTGCATGTCGGGCCGGGCACTTTTGTGCCGGTTAAAGTTGACGATACAAAAGATCATAAAATGCACGGCGAATGGGGGCAGGTCAGTGAGCCAACGGCGCAAGCGCTGAATGCGGTGAAAGCTGCAGGCGGGCGGATTATCTGCGTCGGCACAACTTCTCTAAGGCTGATCGAAAGCGCCGCGCAAGCCAATGGCGATATCAAGCCTTTTGAGGCATTTACCGATATTTTCATTACGCCGGGCTATGAGTTTCGGGCGGCCGATATGCTGTTGACCAATTTCCACTTGCCGCGTTCAACCTTGTTCATGCTGATTTCAGCCTTTAGTGGGCTGGACAATATGCAGCAAGCCTATGCCCATGCGATTGCCAATGGCTATCGTTTTTATTCCTATGGCGATGCCTGTTTATTGGAAAGGGCGCCCCTATGAAATTCACTTTGATTAACACTGACGGCATGGCGCGTCGTGGTCTGATTAATACGCCGCGCGGTGATATTCGCACACCGGCCTTCATGCCGGTTGGCACGGCGGCCACGGTTAAAGCCATGTATCCGCAGCAAGTGCGTGATTTGGGGGCAGATATTGTCTTGGGTAATACATATCACCTCATGCTGCGCCCGGGGGCCGAAGAAGTCGCCGCGCTTGGTGGTTTGCAAGAATTTATGCAATGGGACGGCCCGATTTTAACCGATAGCGGCGGCTTTCAAGTGATGTCGCTGTCTAAATTGGCGAAAATGAGTGAGGACGGGGTTAAGTTCCAAAGCCATTTGGATGGCCAAAAATATATGCTGACGCCCGAGCGCAGTATTGAAATTCAAACCCTTTTGGGGGCCAATATTCGTATGGTGCTCGACGAATGCACGTCATTTCCAGCGACCGAAAAACAAGCTGAGAAATCGATGCATTTATCAATGCGCTGGGCGGCGCGCTCAAAACAAGCCTTTGGTGAGTATGATAAGGGCGAGGGCGATGCCTTATTCGGCATTGTGCAAGGCTCGACCTATGAGCATTTGCGCCATGAAAGCGCCGCCGCTTTGCAAGAAATCGGCTTTGATGGCTATGCCGTCGGCGGTTTGGCGGTCGGTGAGGGGCAAGAGATGATGCTCAATGTGCTGGATTATACGACACCGGTTCTGCCGCACGACAGACCGCGCTATTTAATGGGCGTCGGCACGCCGGATGATTTGGTTGAGGCGGTGGCGCGCGGTATTGATATGTTTGATTGTGTCATGCCAACGCGTGCCGGTCGTCATGGCACGGCTTACACATGGCGCGGCAAGGTGAATATCCGCAACGCCCGCCATGCCGCCGACAAACGCCCGCTCGATGCCAGTAGTGATTGTCCGGCCAGCCATCAATATAGCCGCGCTTATTTGCATCATTTGCATCGCTGCGGCGAATATCTTGGGGCCATGTTACTGACATGGCATAATTTGGCCTTTTATCAGGAACTCATGGCGGCCATGCGTTTGGCGATTGAAGAAAATCGTTTTGAGGCCTTTCGCGCTGATTTCAAAGCGCAACAAGCACAGGGCGATATTGACCCGATTTAAGCGGGCTAATTAGCAAGCGGGAAATAGCCATCAAGCCAGTTGATGATTTCATTATGTTTGCGCGATGCCACCAGAACATCATCTGTCGCCGCCAGTTGCGCGCGCAAAGGCGCATCATCGGGGCTTGCATTGAGCTGGTGGCAATTTTGAATATAGGCATCCAATCCGGCTTGCCCGTCGACGAAACCCTCGGCAATCAAGCCTTGGCCGCGAAATTGAGCCAGCGCGGCGATTTCTGAAAAGTCATATTCCGGATGATATTGCAGGGCGAAGAAGCGCCCCTTTTCAAAACAAATTTCCGCCCCTTGAACCATGGTCGCGTCATTGCTGACCAATATCTCAGTGCCGTGAGGCAGGCTTTCGACCTCATCGAAATGGCTGGTAAAGCCACAATAGGGCGCATCGCGACCAGCAAGAAAGCGATGTTGGCGACCGGCGGCGGTCAGGCGAAGGTTTTGTGTAAGGCCGAATTCGCGCCCCTTTGGGTTTTTGCGACAACTGCCACCGGCGGCAACATTGGCTAATTGCAAAGCCCAGCAAGAACCAAAAGCTGGAATGCCGAGCCGGAAAGCGGCGCGTGCCAATTCGATTTGCCGCGTCACCGCGGGCACATCATCATAAATCGTCAGGCTGGAGCCAGTCCAAAACATGGCGTCATAGGCTGATAGATCCGGCAAGCTGGCATCGGCATCGGCAGGATGGAAAATCTCAATATGCGCCTGCGGGCGATATCGGCTCACCAGTTTTTGGTAAAGTTCACCAGCCAATGTCGCACCGGCGTCGATGAGGCCTTGGCGACCGGCGCGGTCATAGCCGTCGAGTACCAGAAAACGCTGCATTGAAAATCCTATATTGTGACTAGGCCGGCTTATCGCCTTCAATGGTTACCCGATACATGAGGCGCTCAAATTCTTGATAATCATCCGTTGCATAATGCTGAACGGCGCGATTATCCCACAAGGCGACAGCGTTTTCGCTCCACCGGAAACGGCAGCAAAAATCTGGTTTCACACTGTGATTGAACAAATATTGGAGTAGCGGCCGACTATCTTCTTTGCTCATGCCGTCAAAGCGCAGGGTGAACATATCATTGACGAAGAGCGCCTTGCGTCCGGTTTCAGGATGGGTGCGCACCACCGGATGGATAACTTCATCCATAATGGAGTCGCTCCATGTATAGGTAATGGCGGTTTTCTTATCGTATTTTTCCTGCGTGCCAGCCACTGTATAGGCATGGCTAGCCGAATGTATCGCCATCATGCCATCGAGTGTCTGTTTCAAGCCGTCGCTGAGGGTCTCATAGGCGCGGTATTGATTGGCAAATAATGTATCGCCACCATAGGGCGGAATGGTTTTGCCATATAAAACCGAGCCCATTGAGGGTTTTTCAAAAAACGTATTATCGCTATGCCAGCCAGTGCCGAAAGAGGCGCTTTCACCGGCTGGCTTTAAAACACGCGTAATCTCTGGCGCGTCAGATAAGCCATCAACAATCGGGTGGACTTCGAGATTGCCGAAGCGTTTGCCGAACGCCACTAGCGTTTCAAGTTCAATGTCCTGATCGCGAATAAAGACGGCGCCATAATCGAGCCATGCCTGATGAATTTGAGCGAAATCGTCATCGCTCAGATTCGCCAGATCAACGCCTGATAACTCAGCTCCACAAGAGCCAGTAAGAGGAGTAAGCGCAATTTTGTTCATTTAGACCTCAGCTATAAATTGCATAGGCCGCATGGGCCAAACCAATCAGGGCACCAGCGATCAGAACATTGGTGGCCATAAAGCCAACAGTAAAGGCG
>JAYOCI010000120.1:0-4408 GCA_038105345.1 Rhodobiaceae bacterium | reverse complement strand
TTGATTCTTTCATCACATCGCCCAATTTACCGGTTGTCGTCATCCGACCCTTGCCTGGCAGCATCACACCTTCAATGGTTAGCAGCTCGCCACCGACTTCCGTCCATGCCAAACCAGTGACCACACCGATCTGATCTTCGACCTCGGCAAGGCCAAAACGGAAGCGTTCGACACCGGCATAATCGCTGAGATTATCAACCGTGATGGCGACGTTTTTCTTCTCGCCTTTGACGATTTCCGTGGTCGCTTTGCGGGCCAAGGACGCCAGCTCACGTTTCAGGCCGCGAACACCGGCTTCGCGTGTGTAATTCTGGATGATTTTGCGGATTGCCGCATCGTCAATGCTGAACTCACCAAGGCGAAGGCCGTGTTCTTCCACCGCTTGCCCCAATAAATGTTGCTTGGCGATTTCGACCTTCTCATCTTCCGTATAGCCAGCGATGCGGATAATCTCCATCCGATCAAGCAATGGCCCTGGAATATTCAATGAATTGGCCGTGGTCACAAACATCACATTGGACAAATCATAATCAACCTCAAGATAGTGATCGGCGAAGGTATTATTTTGCTCCGGATCCAACACTTCAAGCAGGGCTGATGATGGGTCGCCGCGGTAATCAGCGCCCAATTTATCAATCTCATCAAGCAGCATGAGCGGATTGCTGGCTTTGATTTTCTTCATCGACTGAATCACTTTACCCGGCATGGAGCCAATGTAAGTGCGCCGGTGACCGCGAATCTCACTCTCATCGCGCACCCCACCCAAGGACATGCGAATAAATTCGCGCCCCGTTGAGGCGGCAATGGATTTACCCAATGAGGTCTTACCAACACCTGGCGGGCCAACGAGACACAGAATCGGGCCGCGCAATTTCTTCGAACGCTGTTGCACAGCAAGATATTCGAGAATCCGCTCTTTGACTTTCTCCAAGCCAAAGTGATCGGCATTCAGCACTTTTTCAGCATGGGCCAAATCTTTCTTGATACGGCTCTTTTTGCCCCAAGGCAGGCACAACAACCAATCAAGGTAATTGCGCACGACTGTCGCTTCGGCAGACATTGGGCTCATTGATTTGAGCTTTTTGAGCTCCGACTCGGCTTTCTCGCGCGCTTCTTTTGAGAATTTGGTTTGCTTAATGCGTTGTTCCAGCTCGGCCAATTCGCCGCTGCCTTCCTCGCCCTCGCCCAATTCCTTCTGAATGGCTTTCATTTGCTCATTCAAATAATACTCGCGCTGCGTTTTCTCCATTTGCCGTTTGACGCGGCCACGGATTTTCTTCTCAACCTGAAGCACGCCGACTTCGCCTTCCATGTGGCCCAGAATAATTTCCAAGCGCGCACTGACGGACAACACCTCAAGCAGGCTCTGCTTTTCTTCCAGAGAAATATTCAAATGTCCGGCAATGGTATCGGCCATTTTCACCGGATCTTTTATTTGCCCGACATTGGCCTGCACTTCCGGCGGGATTTTGCGGTTCAATTTCACATAATTATCGAATTGGCTGGCGGCCGAGCGCATCAGCGCCTGCAGTTCATCGCCCTCAGAGATTTCATCGGCAAGAACAATGGCGCTGGCTTCAAAGAACCCATCATTATCGAGATAATCCAAGACGCGGGCGCGGGTTTTGCCCTCGACCAGCACTTTGACCGTGCCATCGGGCAATTTAAGCATTTGCAAAACCGTACCAATGGTGCCGATTTCGTGCATATCACTTTGCTGTGGGTCGTCGAGATCGCCATCGCGCTGGCTTACCAAAAGCATTTCTTTTTCATCAGACATGACGTCTTCAAGGGCCCGAATGGATTTTTCGCGGCCGACGAATAACGGCACAATCATGCCCGGAAACACAACAATATTGCGCAAAGGCAATACAGGAAGCACTACAGGTATTTCTTTATTCACGTCGTTTTCATCAGTCATTGCTTTTACCTTTATATATCTCGACTTATTTACTTGCGATTCCGAACAAGCCGTCAAAGACTATGTGGTGTTCATCCACTAACTTTTCAATACCGCGGGCAAAATAGGGCGCGACAAATTGAACGTCGGAAACAACGCTGTTGAACAATGCGAACGCAGAAAATCATGTGTCAAAAGCGTGACACAAACACAAAGACAGAAAAACGCGGAATGAAGGCTAAGAAGCGGTTGGCGCGCTGGCGGCGGCTTCTTCTTCAACCTTTTTCGAGTAAATATAAAGCGGGCTGGCTTCACCGGCCACCACTTCACGGCTGATGACCACTTCTTCAACGCCTTCCATGGCAGGCAGCTCAAACATTGTTTCGAGCAAAATACCTTCAATCACCGACCGCAAACCACGAGCACCGGTCTTACGCTCAATCGCCCGACGGGCAATCGCCAATAGCGCATCATCACTGAACGTCAGCTTGGTGTCTTCCATGTCGAATAATTGCTGATATTGCTTCACCAGAGCGTTTTTCGGCTGGCTCAAAATGGTTACCAAGGCTGATTCATCAAGGTCTTCCAGCGTCGCCAAAACCGGCAGACGGCCAACAAATTCTGGAATCAGGCCGAATTTTAGCAAATCCTCTGGCTCCAAATCTTTCAGCAATTCACCCGTATTGCGATCTTCGGGCACATCGACGCGCGCATTGAAACCGATTGAGGTTTCATTGCCGCGTTTGGAGATAACCCGCTCCAAACCAGAGAACGCACCACCGCAAATGAACAATATATTGGTCGTGTCGACTTGCAAAAACTCTTGTTGCGGATGCTTGCGTCCACCTTGTGGCGGCACAGAGGCGACCGTGCCTTCCATAATTTTCAGCAAAGCCTGCTGCACGCCCTCGCCCGACACATCGCGGGTGATCGACGGATTATCCGCCTTACGGCTGATTTTATCGACCTCATCAATGTAAACAATGCCACGTTGGGCGCGTTCAACATTGTAATCAGCCGCTTGCAGTAATTTCAGAATAATATTTTCAACATCCTCACCAACATAACCGGCTTCGGTTAAAGTCGTGGCATCGGCCATGGTGAAGGGAACGTCGAGGATACGCGCCAAAGTTTGCGCCAAAAGCGTCTTGCCGCAACCGGTTGGGCCGACCAGCAAAATATTTGACTTGGCCAGCTCAATATCGCTGGTTTTCGTCGCATGATTCAGACGTTTATAGTGATTGTGCACGGCGACTGACAAAACCCGCTTAGCGTGCGGCTGGCCAATAACGTAATCGTCAAGCACTTCAAGAATTTCCTGCGGTGTCGGCACGCCATCTTGGGTTTTGACCAAAGAGGCTTTGCTTTCTTCGCGGATAATATCCATGCAAAGTTCGACACATTCATCGCAAATAAAGACAGTCGGGCCGGCAATAAGCTTGCGCACTTCGTGTTGCGACTTGCCGCAAAACGAACAATAAAGTGTGCTTTTGCTGTCGCCAGTTCCGCCGCTAACTTTGCTCATTGTGCTGCCCTTTCAAAATATCTGCGTGCCATAAATCAGTTTCTTTGATTCGAGATATCACTTCACCATGAAGCAGACCTCGCATGCAAGCCCCGTCGCCGACCTACTCGGCTTTCGCGGCGTCTTCGCGTTTGGTTGTGACCGTATCAATCAAACCAAAATCCTTGGCCTGTTCTGAGGTCATAAATGTATCGCGCTCTAATGCGTCTTCAATTTTACGCAAGGTTTGCCCTGTGTGGGTCACGTAAATTTTGTTCAAACGAGCGCGCATATCGAGAATTTCTTGCGCGTGACGCTCAATGTCAGAGGCCTGTCCTTGGAAACCGCCAGATGGCTGGTGCACCATAATACGCGCATTTGGCAAAGCAAAACGCATGCCCTTTTCACCTGCGGTCAATAATAGCGACCCCATTGAGGCGGCCTGACCAATACATACAGTCGACACCGGAGCGCGGATATATTGCATCGTGTCATAAATCGCCATGCCGGATGTCACCACGCCGCCGGGCGAGTTGATATACATAGAAATCTCTTTTTTCGGATTATCCGCTTCCAGAAACAACAGCTGCGCCGTCACCACACTGGCCATATAATCTTCAACACCGCCGGTGACAAAAATCACCCGCTCTTTCAGCAAGCGTGAGTAAATGTCGAACGCTCGCTCGCCCCGATTGGTTTGCTCAACCACCATCGGCACCATTGTGTTCATATATAAATCGACCGGATCACGCATGCTCATCTCCTCTTATATGATGATAAGATGGGGTTGTTTGCCAAAAACGCCAAGCCGGAAATTGAAAAAAGCGAATATTTTTTCGATTTGCTTATTTTTTAGCTGCAGGTTTTTTGGCTGGCGCCTTTTTTGCCGCTGGTTTTTTAGCTGGTGCTTTTTTCGCCGCTGGCTTTTTGGCCGCCGCTTTTTTCGCCGCTGGCTTATCTTCGGCAGCTTTTTTAGCAGCAGGCTTTTTCGCAGCCGCTTTTTT
>JAYOCI010000119.1:0-4408 GCA_038105345.1 Rhodobiaceae bacterium | reverse complement strand
TCATTTGCAACTATAAAAATGGCCCGATAACGATGGTACCATGCCGAGCGACGGATTCTTCCTTTACGCCCTCGTCGATCCTGGTTCGCCCCCATAAACTGGCAGAAAATGGTGGAGGCGCCGGGTACTGCCCCCGGGTCCGAATGGTTTATTACGAAGTCCGTGTATCGCCATAGTCGGTAAAACCGACATCACAGATATAACATTCTTCACAGCAAAATAACAGGTCGAAGTGAAAACCGATTGCAGAGCCATAAAAGAATCGGTGACAATGCGCCCATGCAACAGTATCTCGAACTCCTTGATCGTGTGCTTTACAAAGGGGTAAAGCGTGAAGATAGAACCGGCACTGGCACGCTCTCCGTGTTTGGCCATCAAATGCGTTTTGACTTGAGCCGCGGTTTTCCGGTTCTCACCACGAAAAAACTGCATTTGAAATCCATTATTCATGAGCTTTTATGGTTTCTCTCAGGCGATACGAATATTCGCTATTTGAAAGAAAATGGCGTGTCCATCTGGGATGATTGGGCTGATGAAAATGGCGATTTGGGGCCAGTGTATGGCCGCCAGTGGCGCAGTTGGCAAACCCCAACGGGTCAGCATATTGACCAGATCACGCAATTAATCGGGCAGTTGAAAAATAATCCGGACTCGCGTCGCCATATTGTGACCGCTTGGAACCCATCCGATGTCGATGATATGGCTTTGCCGCCGTGCCATTGCCTGTTCCAATTCTATGTCGCTAATGGCAAATTATCCTGCCAGCTTTACCAGCGCTCGGCCGATATTTTCCTCGGCGTGCCATTTAATATCGCGTCTTATGCGCTGCTGACACAAATGCTGGCGCAAGTGTGCGATTTGCAGGTTGGTGATTTCGTTCATACGCTGGGTGATGCGCATCTATATCTCAATCATATTGACCAAGCTCGCTTGCAATTGCAGCGTCGGCCAGGGCCTCTGCCCAGTTTGAAAATGAACCCTGATGTGAAAGATATTTTTGCTTTCACTTTCGATGATTTTGAATTGCTGGACTATCAAGCACAAGCTCACATTGCTGCGCCGATAGCGGTTTAAGCCATGCGCATAGAAATGATCGTCGCGGTAGCAGAAAATGGCGTTATCGGCTATCAGGGCGATATGCCATGGCGGCTGCCGGCCGATTTGCAACATTTTAAACAAATCACAATGGGACTGCCGATCATTATGGGTCGTCTGACATGGCTTTCTCTCGGCCGCGCCTTGCCGGGTCGGTTGAATATTGTCATCAGCAGCCAAGAGCTCGATTTGCCCGATGGCGTGGTGCAAGCGAAAACGCCGGAAGCCGCCTTGGCCTTGGCTGATGCGGATCGGGTGATGATTATCGGCGGTGGGCAGATTTACAAAGCCTTTGAAGCACAAGCGGATGTCATCCATCTGACACAAGTTCATGCCAGCCCCGAGGGCGACACATTTTTCGCTTTGCAAAATGCCAAGGCTTGGCGCGAAACCGAGCGGCAATCTTTCGAGGCTGACGAAAACAATAGCGCCGCCTATAGTTTTGTGACCTTGGTCAAAGTTTAAGGAGCCGCCCATGCAGACCATTGCGACTGACTTACAATTCCCTGAAGGCCCTATCGCAATGGAAGATGGGTCAGTAATTCTGGTGGAAATTGCCCGTGGCACGTTGAGCCGTGTGTTGCCAGACGGGCGGGTTGAGGTCATTGCCGATTTGGGCGGCGGCCCGAATGGGGCAGCCATTGGCCCTGATGGTGCGGTTTATGTTTGCAATAATGGCGGTTTTGATTGGCACAGATCCGGCGGTCGTATTTTCCCGGGCGATGCGCCAGACAATTATTCCGGCGGCCGGATCGAACGGGTCGATTTGAACACGGGCGCTTTTGACGTGCTCTATGAGGCCTGCGATGGGGTGCCCTTGCAAGGCCCAAATGATATTGTGTTCGATGCTCAGGGCGGGTTTTGGTTTACTGATTTGGGCAAATCAACCGGACGGTTAAAAGACCGCGGCGCGGTTTATTATGCCACCATAGATGGCAATCATATTGAGCAAATGCTGTTTCCGATTGAAACCCCAAATGGTGTGTCCTTAAGCCCAGATGAAACTCGCCTTTATGTGGCAGAGACCCAAGGGGCGCGGCTGTGGGGGTTTGATATAGCCAGCCCCGGCAAATTGGCGCCACCAGCCGCCACGAGTTCCAAAACATTTATTGCTTCGCCTGCCGGACTTAGCTTTTTCGATAGTATGGCGGTTGAAGCCGATGGCACGGTTTGTGTGGCAACCATTGTGAATGGCGGTATCAGCCGGATTAATCCTGATGACGGCACTATTCGCCATGTCGCCACGGATGATCCGATGACCACTAATATTTGTTTTGGCGGGAAGGATTTGAAAACCGCTTATATGACTTTGTCTTCAACCGGTCGTTTGGTTTCCATGCCATGGGATACGGCTGGATTGGCGCTTAATTTTTTGAATAAATAGCGGCCATTTCAGCCAAAACAACAGCTTGTCCGACGTGTCGTTCGCCCTTGTCGTCAACCTGCATAATCGGTGGGCCATAGAGCACATATCCATCACGCAAAGCATCAGAAACGCGCTGACAAAACACCGCATCATCTGTGCCGGTCAAAAACTTATAGGCTTTCGGCTGGCTATCACTCATTTTATTCTCCTTTAGATACCAATTGCGACAAGACAGCATCGGCAAGGCTGGCGAATGCGTGGCCACTATAACCTGCCATATCGGCGACGGTTGCTGGCACGCCTGACTCACTGGCGGCTTGAATGGCTGGGTCAAGTGCTAGGCTGGCCAAACATGGCAAGCCGGTTTGCGCCTCCATGGCGTCGCCTCCGGCTTCGCCAAAGGGAAACATTTTACTGCCATCAGGGGCCTGCATATAGGCCATATTTTCGACCATGCCGAGCACGGGTATATTGACCTTCTCAAACATGCCAATGGCCCGTTTGACATCAGCCAAAGCGAGACTGCTGGGGGTGGAAATAATCAATGCGCCAGCCACAGGAATACGCTGCGCCATGGTCAATTGAATATCGCCAGTGCCCGGCGGCATATCTAATATCAATATGTCTAATTCCGGCCATGCGACATCATTCAACATTTGTATCAGCGCGCCTTGCACCATGGGGCCGCGCCAAATCATCGCTTGTTCGGGCGGCACCATATAGCCAATCGACATGGTGGCGACCCCGTGGCGATCAATCGGGATGAGTTTTTTCTCATCCGTGACATCGGGACGTTCCGTAATATTTAGCAATTGCGGCGCCGACGGGCCGTAAATATCTGCATCCAATAGGCCAACGCGCTTGCCGGACTGTTGCAGGGCGAGGGCTAAATTGACGGCAATGGTTGATTTGCCGACCCCGCCTTTGCCCGAGGCGACAGCGATGACAGCGCCAATACGCTCAAACACTTCCGGCACTTCGCGATTGGGTTCGCGGGCCGGCTTGCTGGCTTCCACGGCTGGCGCGGCTTTATGGGCGGTCATCACACAGGTCACCGATAAAACCCCTTTGAGAGCGCTAACAGCGTCTTCAGCTTGTTTTTTCAATGGCTCAAGTGTTTCCGGTGCCAGCCCGCCGACTTCCAGCGAAAAGCCGATGTTTCCTGATTTAATCACCACGCCTTGCACGCGTCCGGCGGCGACAATATCTTGCGCTTCATCGGCAGCGTGAATTTGGCTGAGGGCCTGTCGAATGTGGTCTTCTTCTAACATTGGCGAAAAAATCCTTAAATAAACGTCCCAAATCGTGGGAATCACTTGAAACAGAGGCTCGAACAACCCACATTGAGTGGACAAGAGTGTTGCATATATAAGCTGCTTGCAAAACATCGCAAGTCGGCGAATGCAACTTTCGCATTGTGAGCATAAAAAGCGTGGTAGCGCGGTACGGAGGATGCAGGCATGGCCTGGGATAATGAACCTGGAAGAAATCAAAACCCTTGGGGTAATAATGGCGGCGGCCCGCGTCGTGGTCGTGGCCAAGGTGAGCCTGACCTCGACGAAATCATTCGCAAGGCCCAGCAGCGTCTGCGTCGCTTCATTCCCGGCTCCGGCGGTGGTTCGAGTCTTATCGTCGTGCTCGCCGGTCTGGTGTTGATTTGGGGTCTTAGCGGTTTTTATCGCGTTCAAGCTGATGAGCAAGGCGTTGTTTTGCGCTTTGGCAAATTTCAAGCACAAACCAGCCCGGGTCTGAATTACCATATCCCATGGCCGATTGAGACGGCTTTCACGCCAAAGGTAACGATTGTTAATCGGGTTGATATTGGTATGCGCGCTAGTTCTGATGATCGGCGTGGCGCACCCGTCGCCTCGCGCGACGTGCCGGAAGAAAGCCTGATGCTGACCGGTGACGAAAATATCGTCGATGTCGACTTCTCCGTCTTCTGGG
>JAYOCI010000010.1:20266-22775 GCA_038105345.1 Rhodobiaceae bacterium | reverse complement strand
TGAATGCACAATGCGTGCCCCCGAGGCTTTGGCCGCCGCATCATGGGCGGCACTCATTTCGTGCCTCCAACCCGGCTCGCCAGATACATCAACATACTCTGTGCCCAATTCTGCACAGGCGGCGACAATGTCAGAGCCATAGAGCTGGTAAGGACCAACTGTGGTGCAAATGACGCTGGCACGCGATACCATCTCGCGCACGCTTGCCGGATCTGCGGCATCGGCCACCACCAGAGGGGTTTGCGGGTCGGCACCAATCAGGTCACGGACCTCAGCCAATTTTTCGGCGCTGCGGCCAGCCATGGCCCAATTCACACTGCGGCCATATTGGTTTTGCATATATTCCGCCACCAGACGGCCAGTAAAACCGCTGGCGCCATAAACGATGATGTCGAATTCTCTATTTTTGCTCATAATTTGCTCCTTCTGCATTAGCCAGAGTTTAACCTTGTGAAACCGAGGCGCAAGCTTAACGATGATGATCGCGCCATAAAATCGGCCAGAAAGCGGTAAAGCTAATCGCTGCCAGCACGAAATAAAAATAGCTCAACCGATAAAAGCCGCCATCCTCGACAATCATACCTGCCAGAAACGGCCCAAAGGCAGCCCCCAAAAGACCCGTGCCAGCCGAAATGCCAATCAGTCGGCCTTCACTATCAAGACGCGCCGTGACACCGGTTCGGAACGGATCATTGAATTGCTGAGATAATTGCAGCACACAAAATAACACGACAAAGACCAATGGCGAGCTGACTTGTGGCATGGCGACGGCGGCGCCGACAGTTATCAGCGTAGCGATAATGATTGGCCAGAAATTGCCAATCTTCTGGCCGATAAAGGCCGCGCTCGAAGCGCCGACAAGACCGATGAGGATACTGCCAGCAAATACTTGGCCAATGGTTGTTAGCTCAAGACCGATTGACACGCCCATGCGTTCCGTAAACGACCATAAGGCGGTGGAAGCGATAGAAAACGACATGGAATAAATCACCACCCGCCAAGCATTTTTGCGCATAATGGCAGATAATGGCGTCGGTGCCGGACCAGTGGCCGGCAATAGTAAAAACAGTGGCGTCAGTACCACCGTCATAATCGCTAAAAACCCATAAGCGCCGGTCAGGCCATATTGTAAAATCAAGCTCGGCATGACCAGATATAGACCCATTGTGCAGCTTGAATCGAAAAGGATAATCAGCGCCGTCAGCCGTTCGGGATTGCGCGCCAAGGGAATTGTGGCCGCCAATATCGCCACTAACACGCCGCTCGACATACCAGCCAGCGCGCGCTCAACATAAAACCAACCCTCACCCGACGGCGAGGCCGATAAAAACTGCATGAAAGCCAATAATAGGCTGGCGCCAATCGCCCAATAATGCCGCTGAATGCGATTAACCCGCGGCGATAGAATAATCGCCGTGCCAGCCATGGCGAAAACCTCAAGGCTCCCCACCATGCCAGCCTGTGAAGCCGTGAAGCCACGATGGTCAATCAGCCCGCCGACAACCAATGGCAGAACCGACAAGGCCTGATAAGAAACCAGTCCCGCAAAGGCGGTGGGAACGATTAATCGACGAATAGTTAGCAACGCAAAGCCTAGCTCTTGCACGCCAGAATCGGTGGTCATCGCATAGTCCTTGTTGAAAATAACGCGCCAAAGCCAGTGGTCGCATCAAGATAGAAGAAACCGCACAAAAGGCAAAAGTTTTACTTGGCTCGCAGTATTTTTTTGTTAGGCTCTCTTATGTTCAGTGCCCGTTTCGAGGGCTATGCCTTGGGAGGGGTTTCAATGGATTTAACGCAGGAACAACAAAAAACCTATGATTCGCGCCATTATGCGCTGGCGATTCTGGTTCTGGTCTATACTTTCAGCTTCATCGACCGGCAAATTTTATCCATCTTAATTGAGCCAATCAAAAACGACCTCGGTCTTTCTGACACGCAAATGGGGCTGTTAACCGGTTTTGCCTTTGCTGCCTTTTACGCCACTTTGGGCATTCCGATTGCCCGTTTCGCGGATCGCAGCAATCGTCGCAATTTGATTGTCGCCTCTCTGGGTATTTGGAGCCTGTTCACCGCCCTGTCTGGTTTGGCGTTGAATTTCTGGCATTTGCTGCTGGCCCGCATTGGCGTGGGCATTGGCGAAGCTGGTTGCAGCCCGTCAGCCCACTCAATGATTGCCGATTTTTATCCGGCCGAACAACGCGCCACAGCCTTGGGGATTTATTCGCTGGGCATTCCTTTGGGCATTATGTTTGGCCTGTTTGTTGGCGGTGCCATGGAAGAAGCCTTTGGCTGGCGCTCGGCACTTTTCGTGGTCGGCGTACCGGGCATTTTATTGGCCCTAGTGGTGCGCCTCACCCTGCGTGAGCCAACCCGGGGTTTTGCTGAAAAACGCGTCGATACAGGCTCTCAGCCAGGTGTGATTGAGACATTGGGCTATTTGTGGCAGAAAAAATCTTTCCGCCATTTGTCTTTCGCCGCCGGCCTCACAGCCTTTGTCGGCTATGGT
>JAYOCI010000010.1:0-20256 GCA_038105345.1 Rhodobiaceae bacterium | reverse complement strand
TTTTCTGTCGCGTTCATTCAGCATGGGCAGTTCTGAAATTGGTTTATGGTTTGGCCTCATTCTCGGCATTCCCGGCGCTGTGGGTATTTTTCTCGGCGGCTATTTGGCCGATAAATTCGGCGCCCGCGACCCGAAATGGTATGTCTGGATCAGCGCCATCGCCTTGCTGATTTGTATTCCAGCCAATTATCTTGTCTTCACTTCGGAAAGCTCATTCATTGCACTGATTTTGATGATTGTGCCGGTTACTCTGGGTAATTTCTACCAAGCGACGACATTCTCGCAAACCCAAGGGATTTCTGAATTGCGGATGCGGGCCACGGCGGCTGGTATTTTACTATTCATCATTAATATCATCGGGCTTGGTTTTGGCCCGCAAATGGTCGGTATTGTTTCTGACTTGCTAAACGCTGAATATGGCAAAGAATCCTTGCGTTATTCGCTGCTGATTTGCTCTTTATTCTATATTTGGGCGGCTTGTCATTTTTACTTCGCCGGACGCCATTTGAAAAACGATCTGGTTTCCGAAGGGTAAAATATTTTTACGATGAGTGATCTAACTGTTCATGGGCTGCGTATATAGCTCATGAACAGTCAGAGCTCCTCCCCAAACCGTCCCAAGATGCGTTTCGGCTCTATGTTCGGCGAGATAGCGCCGCTCGCGGCGTTTTTTACAGTCAATCAATTTTATGGGCTGTATATGGCGGCTTTTTCAGCGGTCTTGGTGTCGTCCCTCCTTATTATCTACATCTGGACCGTTGAAAAGCGCCTCGCGCGCTTTGTCGTCTTCGCCACCATTGTTTCGTCCGTATTGACCGTCGCCGCTTTTCTGGCGGAAGAAAAAATCTACATAAAAATCCAGCCAAGCCTGTTTAATTTTTGTTTCTCTGCCGTCTTGCTCGGTGGGCTTTTAACTGGCCGCACCATGATGCGAGAATTCTTCAAAAGCCAATTCGATCTGCCCGATTGGGTGTGGTTCCAATTGAGCTTGCGTTGGGGACTGTTCTTTGCGGTGGCGACACTAGCCAATGAATGGGCGTGGCGCGGGCTTAGCGATGATGATTGGGTGAGTTTCCGAGTTTTGGTCATGGCGCCAGCCACTGGCGTATTTATGCTGGCACAATTGCCAATTACCATGCGCGGCCTACGCGAAGAAGCTGCCGCCTTACGACAAGCTAAATAGTCGGTATTTTATTTCTCTTACTGTCGATTTCCATTATGGTGCACTGCATTTTAAAAAAGGGGATGGCGATGAGCGACGGGCAAAAAAATTTTCAAGCAGTCATTTGGGATTTCGGCGGGGTGATAACCTCCAGCCCGTTTGAGGCGTTTAACCGTTACGAGGCGGCCAATGGGCTGCCCGAGAATTTCATTCGCTCGATTAATTCAACCAATCCTGATGATAATGCATGGGCGCTTTTCGAACGCAGTGAAATAGACGCCGCGCAATTCGACAGCGCCTTTTTGCAAGAAGCCGAAGCACGTGGCCATAGCGTGCGCGGGGCCGATGTATTGGCGCTATTGGCTGGCGATGTGCGCCCTGAAATGGTCGCCGTGCTCGACCGCCTAAAGGCCGACGGCTATCGCATTGCCTGTATCACCAATAATGTCAAAACCGGCTCGGGCGCTGGAATGGCGCGCAATGCCGAGAAAGCGGAAGAAATACAGCAGGTCTTGGCGCGCTTCGAACACGTCATCGAAAGCTCAGTGGTGGGCGTGCGCAAGCCCGATCCAGCGATTTACCTTATGGCCTGCGAAAAGCTCGGCGTTGAACCGCAGGCGTGTATTTTCCTAGATGACCTTGGCATTAATCTAAAGCCAGCGCGGGCGCTGGGCATGGCGACGATTAAAGTGGCGGCCGCCGCACCAGCGATTGAAGAATTGGCCAAGCTCTTAGGCCATCCGCTGAACTAAACACCGCCCAGCGACACGCAGGCAATAAAAAACCCCGACATGGATATCATGCCGGGGTTTTATTTTGAGCTTGCGCAGGCTTAGTGCGCAAGGGCCCCTGAAGGCGCCTTAGGTGGCGCTTTACGTGGGACGATCATTTCCAGAACAACCGCCAGAGCCGGCAGCGCTGTCACCGCCATAATCATATTCACCATGAACATGAAGGTCAGCAACAAGCCCATATCGGCCTGGAACTTGAGGGCCGAGAACGCCCAGGTTGATACACCTACGGCCAGTGTCAAGGCGGTAAACACCACCGCCATACCGGTTTCGTTCAGTGTCAGCTTGAAGCTCTCAGTCACATTGAGGCCTTCAGACAAGTGGAACTGAATGCGGTTGTAAATGTAAAACGCATAGTCCACACCCAAGCCCACAGCCAACACCATCACTGGCAAGGTGGCAATCGTCAGACCGATTTCCAGCACTTCCATGAACCAATAGCCCAAGAAGGTCGCCAATGTCAGCGGCACACAACACGCCACAGTGGCGCGCCAGTCACGATAGGTCAGAATAACCAAGGCAATGATGGTGATATACACGTAAATCATCATCGGCAATTCAGAGACTTCAATCTCTTCATTCACAGCCGCTTGCACGCCCATGTTACCTGAAGCCAAACGAATGGACACAGGCACCACTTTGGAGCTTTCAACTTTAATGCCCTGTGCTTTGACTTGTGCCAACAGATCTGCAGGATCATCTTCTTCAATATCGAAAGTGATCGACAAAGCTGAGTTCACGCCATCATCAATAATGTCTGAACGCACACCCAAATCAATGTCACCAACCTCACGCAATGGCGGGTCTGTGATAATGTTCAGATTGGCAATTGGTGATGGATGATTGGCGCGGAATTCTTTAACCGCATCCGTAACACCACGAATTGTCGTTGCTTTGGCATCTTCCAAGAAAATCAGCTGAGTCAGCAAAGTGCACTCTTCATTGAGCAGACCCGTTGATGTGCCGATTGGTGATTGCGACTGCACCAGCGCATATTTATTGCGCGGCAAGGCCTGCCATTTCAAATTACCCTCGTTGAAGCCTGAGCTTGATTGACGGGTCAAATATGGCAATGACAAGACCAATGAAACGCCATCAACATTGCGCAGATACCAAGTAAACTCATTGAGATACTTCATATATGAGAAGTTGATGCAAGCTTCACGTGGGGTTTCCACAATCACTGTCAGCAGGTTCAAGCCGAGAGCAAATTTCTCAGCAATCGCACGACTATCTTGGTTGTAACGGGCTTCAACGCGGAGCTCAGGAGACCCAGCGTGCAAGGCGCCAACGTGGCGGTCTTGGCTTTGAATAAAGGCCGTTACAAATAGGCCAGTCGAAATCAGCAAAATGATAACGGCTGGTTTCGGATTAGCGATATAGCCCAGTTTTTGCATCAGACGGACACGCGTATCACGGGCTTTTTTAGCGCGCTCAACAAAGCCGTCATCAATGCGGAAGTAACTGGCCAGAACTGGCAACATCACCAAATTGGTCAAGATTTTCAGCGCCACACCAATTGATGCGGTAATCGCCAATTCTTGAATCATTTGGATTGGGATCAAAATCAGTGTGCCGAAGCCAACAAGGTCAGTGACCAGAGCCATAGAGCCAGGAATCAACAGACCACGGAAAGACGAACGAGCCGCTTCTTCACTTGATTTACCGCTGGAAATCTCCGCCGTGATCAAGTTGATCTGCTGCACACCATGGCTCACACCAATGGCGAACACTAAGAATGGTACCAAAATGGCCAATGGGTCGAGACCATAGCCGAGAATGTTCAAAATACCGAACTGCCAAACCAAAGAGGTCAGAGAGCAGAAAATCGGCAGGAAGGTCAGCACCGCTGAACGGGCGTAAATATAAACCGACATAATGGTCAAGATCAGGGCGACAATAAAGAACTGCACCACTGTTCCCGCACCATCGGCAATATCACCGACCAGCTTGGCAAAACCTATTATTTGTATCTCTTATTTTTCATTTTCGAATTTGTCGCGGATTTCGCTTTCCAGCTTATCGGCCAACTCGAAGTAATCGAGACGCTCGCCAGTTTTCACATCAATGTCGAGCAATTCAGCACGCACCATGGCGGCCCCAAAGTCATTGGCAACCAGACGACCAACAAAACCACCGCGGATAACGTTGTTTTCGATAATTTCGAGAGCTGGCATACAGGTCGTTGCCAGGCTGGCTGTTTTCAGACGCGACACGCATTGATTATCGAGATTATCAACCGTAATCGTGCCTGGAATCACGTCATCGGCGACAAAGCCGTCTTCGGTGATTTCAAAATAACGTGAGTTTGGCGTCCACAATGATGTCAGCGTATGACGGGCAACACCCGGCAGATAGAACAGCGCATCTGTGAGGTCTTTATAGGTGCGGAAATAATCTTTATTCCAAATCTGACCTTCGCGTTCTTTGAGAACAATGATGATCCGGTTAGACCCAAACAAGCGGTCGCGATATTCTTGAAAGGTTTGAATATATTCATGACCGGATGGCAGCTGCTTTTCAAAGCCAGCGTCCATTTTTAGCTGAGTTGCGTAAAAACCGCCATAAATGGTGAATGCCGCAAACGCCGCTAGAATATAGATGCGAAAACGGAATACGAAATTTTCTAAAGCTGGAACCATTAAGCCCTCCCGAAGCTCAAAATTGACCCACGATGGGCCTCACTCAAGCCTGCAGTCTCAACAATTAGGGGGATTTTTTCAAGCGAAATCTTCTTATTTTCCGGCGCGGGACCAAATGCCGCGCGAATTTTGTTAATATTGGCAAAAAATGGCCTTTTGTCGGCATTTGACGCCCCTATGCGGCGCCTTGAAAGCCTGCTAAAACGCCTTTATGAGCCGGCAAGATGACATCACCGCGACAGACGCATGGCTGCAGGATGGCCGCCAATCAGAGGCTGCGCTGGCTATCCAACGCGGTGTCACGCGCCTCTTAGCCAGTCAAAACACCGCCTGCCTGCCTGAAGTCGTTCTGCCCAATTATCAAAGAGCCGATCTGATGGGGCTAACCTCTAAGGGTGAGATCAGCATTATTGAGATCAAAAGTGGGCTGGCCGATTATCAAAGCGATAAAAAATGGCGCCATTACCTCGATTATTGCGACCGCTTCTATTTCGCAGTTAATCAAGATTTTCCAATCGATGCACTGCCTGAGAATGTGGGCTTTATTCTGGCCGATAGCTATGGGGCGGAAATTATGCGCGAAGGCGAGGGTGACAGTCAGGCGGCAAAATTGGCACCGGCCCGTCGTGCTTTACTGACGCGGCGGCTGGCGCGTATCGGCAGTTTCCGATGGGCCCGCCTGAATGACCCGCGGCCAACCAATGGCCTACAAAGATAATGAATATTAGCGCGGTGCGCGTTTGGCCAAAATACGCTGCAAGGTGCGGCGATGCATATTCAAACGCCGCGCCGTTTCCGACACATTGCGATCGCATAATTCAAAGACCCGCTGAATATGCTCCCAGCGCACGCGGTCGGCTGACATGGGGTTTTCTGGCGGCGATGCCTTATGATCGGCATCCGCACTCAAAGCGGCATGAATTTCGTCAGCATCAGCTGGCTTCGCAAGATAATCAACCGCGCCGCGTTTGACCGCCTCAACAGCCGTCGCAATATTGCCATAGCCGGTCAGCATAATAATGCGCGCATCGGCGTTTTCTTCCTGTAGGCTCTGCACCACATCAAGACCATTGCCATCTTCCAGACGCATGTCGACGACGGCGAAAGCTGGCTTGATTTGTTTGCCCAGCTGAATGCCCTGTTTCACAGACTCGGCGCAATGCACCTCATAGCCGCGGGTTTCCATCGCCCGCGCCAAACGGCTGAGCCACGGCTGATCATCGTCAACAATCAGAAGGCTCGGTTTTGCTACATTGTCTATTTCATCTGCCATTTTGGCTCTCTCTCTACATTCAGTGATAATATATGTCAGCTCTGTAGAATTTCAATGAGTCCGTTCCAAACGCTCGCGCGGCCACGTAATGGTCACACAAGCACCGGTTCCGCCAGCCGCATCACCATCGACACCAGTGGCGCGTTCAGCCGCCTCATGCGGGCGCAAATTGCGGGCTTTAATCTGCCCGCCAGAGCGTTGCAAAAGCGTGCGGGCAATGAAAAAGCCAAGCCCCAAGCCAAATTCACCATTATCTTCACCGCGCCCGCTATGCCGCCGCGAACTCGTATAAGGCTCGCCCAAATGCGCCAAAATATCAGGCGCGAAGCCCGGGCCATCATCGCTGACTTCAATGACAACTTGCTGGGCCGAATAAGTGGCCCGCAACCAAACGTGACCGCTGGCAAATTCGCTGGCGTTTTCAATAATATTGCCAAGCCCGTAAATCAGCTCAGGACGGCGCTGCAAACGCGGCTCGCTGGTGGCCAAAGTGCCACCGGCGCTACATTCAATGTGAATTTTCTTATCTTGCAGCCCGACTTCCAGAACCGCTTCATCGAGAAACCCGCGCATTGACAGGGTCGAGATGACCGGATCATGGTCTTCCTCGCTTGATAGAGAGGTCAGGATTTCACGGCAGCGCAGGGCTTGCTCACGCATCAGATGCACATCTTCGCGCAAAGCCTCGGGCAGCTGGTCATTGTTCTGCAACTCACCGCTGACCAGAACAATCGTGCCCAAAGGCGTGCCGAGCTGATGAGCCGCGGCGGCGGCTAAACCATCAAGCGCCGATAGGCGTTGCTCGCGGGCCAAAACACTGCGCGTGGCGGTCAAAGCGGCCGACATGCGGCGGCCCTCGCGGCTCACGCGCCACACATAGGATGGAATAAACGCCAGCGCCAAAAGCAAAGCGGCAAACAGGCCAATGCGGTAAAGCTCAGGAATTTGCGGCGGCGCCCCCTGCCCCGGCAGCGTCTGCTCGAACAACACTAGGCCAGTACCCAGCAGGCTGGCAAAGGCGACCAATAATGCCGTCGTGCGGGCATCTAAAAGGCTGGCCGAAATCGTCACCGGCGCCAAGAATAAAAGCGCAAAGGGATTAATCAACCCGCCGGTTAAATATAAAAGAGCCGATAATTGCGCCAAATCATAGGCCAGATAGCCTGCCGTTTGCGATCGCGTTAACAAATGCGAAAATGGAAACCGCAAGGCCAGCCAAATATTCAAAGCCACTGATAAAGAGATAACCAAAAGCAATTCGACCAAGGGTAGCGGAAAGCCAAAGCCGAAAAACACCACTAAAACAGCAACCAGCTGACCAATCACCGCAAGCCAGCGCAGAAATATCTGCAATCGGAGACGTAATGACGGTGCCGGTGCCGGTACCGCGAGACTATCCATGGACGGCATATCGTCGATTTTAGCCATTAGCGAGCCGCCGCTTCATTGAGCAGCGCCATAATATGTTGGCCATTTTTATCGCGATTTTGCCGCGCCCAATC
This sequence comes from Rhodobiaceae bacterium, assembly GCA_038105345.1. Taxonomy (GTDB): domain Bacteria; phylum Pseudomonadota; class Alphaproteobacteria; order RS24; family RS24; genus JAHEGN01. The sequence continues at coordinate 12,886 of JAYOCI010000010.1, read as the reverse complement.
AAAGGCGTCACGGCCCGTGCTGTCGGAAATCGTCGGGTCGGCCTGAGCCGATAAAAGCGCTTCTACCATGGTTTTATTATTCAACCGGACAGCGGTAATCAGCGGCGTCTCATAATTAAACCCATCGCGATTGGCATCAGCACCCGCGGCCAGCAAATCGCTAACAATGGCAACCCGTTGGCGCAAAACCGCAAGCGTCAGGGCGGTGTGCCGGTCGCGCGCGCGCTTATCAATTTTGGCGCCCCGTTCAATCAAGAAATTCACCGCCTCACGTTGATCCCACTCGGCGGCAATATGCAGGGCCGTGCGGCCCTCATAGCCGACTTGATCGACAGTGACACCAATCAGCATATGTTCTTCCATGCGGGCGACATCGCCAATGCGCGCCGCCTCGATAAACGGGAAGTCGCGAATGACCGGCAACTGCTGCGCCGCCACCGGCTGAGCCAAGAACAAGATGATAAACATCAAGGCAAGATAATGGCCAACCGCGACCATGCGTCCTGCTTGTCGAAATTGCGATATGCGGTGATAATACATGCTCAAGATATAGCCGCCAAAATGGTGCTCGGGCAAGAGCCTAACGCGACTATCCTCTGACCACATATTGCAGGAAACTCACATGAGCCAGAAAAAACTCACCGCGCGTCGCCTTAGTCTGATGATTGCGAGCCTTGGCCTGGTGATTGTGCTGGCTCTTTTAGTGTTCGGACTGCAAGGCAGACCCGCGCCGCAAGAAATTCAACTGAGCCAAAGCCGTGTCGATGTCGGCGGCGATTTCAGCCTCATCGACGCCCAAGGCAAGCCCCGCACGCAAGCTGATTTTGCCGGACGCTATATGCTGATTTATTTCGGTTTCAGCTTTTGCCCTGATGTGTGCCCCATGGCCTTGGATATTATGGGCGCTGCGCTTGACGAATTATCCGCCAGCGCGCCGGAAAAAGCCGCAAAGCTTCAGCCGGTCTTTATCTCAATTGATCCGCAGCGCGACACGCCGGAAGCCTTGGCGGAATATTTGACATATTTTCACAGCAGCATTATCGGCCTAACCGGTTCGCCAGCGCAGATTGACCAGACTGTCAAAGCCTATCGGGTTTATGCCGCCAAAGTTCCCACTGAAGCCGGTCAGCCCGCCGATAGCTATATGATGGACCATAGTTCGTTTTTCTATTTAATGGATGGGAACAATCAATTTATTGCCCATTTTGATCACGCCACGCCGGCTGAGAAAATCGCCGCCGCTTTGGGAAAATTGATCCGCTAGTTTCTGAACAACCAATCAAACAGGCCGCCAAGACCGCCGCCGACCGATTTACCGGCAGGCAATGCGACATCATCTAATAGCGCTTTTTGGGTGACCATAAACTCATGCCATATTTGCGCCGGCAGGCCACCGCCGGTTACCCGATTCATTGATGAGCCATCGTCATTGCCGACCCAAACACCGGCCACCAGACTGCCGCTATAACCGACAAACCAAGCGTCGCGCCAATTCTGCGACGTGCCGGTTTTGCCAGCCAATTCCAGCCCCTTAATACGCGCCGCCCGCCCAGTGCCTTGGTCAACCGCAGTGCGCAGCATTTTATTCAACGTACCAATATGGCGCGGCTCAGACACGGGCAAAGGTGATGACGCCATACGTTCATATAAAACCGCGCCCCCGCCGGTGGTGACCGAATTAATGACATAGGGGATGGTTTGGCGTCCGCCATTGGCAAAATGCGCATAGGCGGTGGTGAGTTCAAGCAGATTGACTTCGAATGTGCCCAGCGCAATCGACGGATGCGGGCGCATCGGACTGGATATGCCCAGGCGGCGGGCCACATCAATAGAGCTTTTGCGCCCCGTCTGCTCACTGATTTGCACCGCAACCGTATTAATCGACCGCGCCAAAGATTCCTCGGCCGTCATTGGCCCGTGGTATTTTTCATCATAGTTTTTCGGCGACCAATCCCCCACTGTCGTTGGTTGGTCGATAAATTGATCATCCGGTTTTAGACCAGCCTCCAAAGCGGCGAGGTAAACGATGGGCTTAAACGCCGAACCAGGTTGACGTTTGGCCAGCACGGCGCGATTGAAAGGGCTTTTTTCATAGGATCGCCCGCCGACCATGGCGCGAATGGCGCCCTCGGGTGTCATCACCACCATGGCCGCTTGCTCGGCATGGCGGGCCTCGCCTTGATCGCGCAAAACCTTATTAATGGCTTTTTCGGCGGCCAATTGAATGATCGGGTCAATGGTCGTCAGAACATCAAGGTCGGAACGCGGGTGGCCGACGAAATCTGGTAATTGGCCAAGCGTCCAATCGACCGCATAATGCGCCGCATCACTGCTGCGGTTCACAATCATCACTTGTTCGGCGGCAACTTCTTGAGCGGTCTCTGTGTCATAAAATCCGGTTTCGCGCATGGCGTTGATGACCAATAGGGCGCGTTGGCGCGCGGCATCGGGATTTCGGGTCGGAGCATAGCGCGACGGCGCCTTTAACAATCCGGCCAGCATCGCCGCTTCACCGCGTGTCAGGCTTTGCACTGGCCGATTAAAATAAGTCTCAGCCGCCGCCTTAACACCATAAGCACCGGCACCGAAATAAACCCGATTGAAATAAAGGGCCAGAATATCCTGCTTAGAAAGTTGCGCCTCCAGCCAAAAGGCTAAAAGCAATTCCTGCACTTTGCGCTTAATGGTTCGATTGGGTGTCAGAAAGACATTTTTCGCCAATTGCTGGGTCAGGGTTGAGCCGCCCTGGCTGAAACGACCAGTCGTCAGATTGTGCCACATGGCGCGCATCAGGCCGCGCGGGTCGAGGCCGAAATGATTAAAAAATCTGCGGTCCTCAATAGAAATAACGGCATGGACTAAATAATCGGGCAAATCCTCATAGCGTAAAGCCTGCCCACCGCGTCGTCCGCGCCGCGCCACCAAACGATCATCCACGCTATAGAGGCTCACCTCAGGCGAGCGCGAAACTTTCCACAAATCATCCGTATCGGGTAAATCAAGCGCATAATAGAACACCAGACCGGCCAAGGCGATGCCGCCCCACAGGCCGAGCACAAGCAGCCAATAGGCTATTTTGTAAAATCCGTGTCGCTTGGTGGTCTGCTGTTGGCTAATGGCGCGCCCCTTGCGTGCAAGCGGTTAGAAACCGCCGCACCTAAATATCGAGATTGGCGACCGCCAACGCATTGCTTTGAATAAACTCACGACGTGGCTCAACCACATCGCCCATTAATTGCTCGAACAAACCATTGCTTTCGGCAACATCTTGCACACGCACTTGCAGCAATGAACGGACATTCTCATCAAGCGTGGTTTGCCAAAGCTGGTCTGGGTTCATCTCGCCCAAGCCCTTATAGCGTTGCAAAGACACGCCCTGACGCCCTTGCGATAAAACCGCTTCCAGCAATTGCGTCGGCGATCCGACTTGAATGGTTTTATCCTTCAGGGTCAATCGGGCTGGCTCCAGATATACAGCCTGCAGATCAGGTGCCATTTGATCGAGACGGCGCGCATCGGCCGAGGCGATTAATGGGCCGTCAATATTGACTTCCTCACGCACCCCGCGCAATTCGCGGCTAAAGGTCAGCCCGCCATCGCCCGACGGACGTCCTTCCCAACCGCGCTCAACCTCGTCAAGCATGCGATTGAGACGACCGGCAATATATTGCGAACTTTGCTCGGCCAAATCGCTTTTCGACAAAATTTCCGGCGTCAAGGCACCGGCAATGGCGGTTTGCTCAATGATGAATTTCGGATAGCGAGACGGCAAGGCCGCCAGAATAGAACGCATTTTACGCGCTTGGTGGAGCAATTCAGCTAAATCAGCGCCCATGCGTTGCTCGCCAGAGGCCAGCGTCAGCGTCACTTCACCAAGGCCGGTCTCAATTAAATATTCTTCCAGCTTGGCTTCGTCTTTGAGATAGGTTTCTGAGCTTTGGCGGCGGATTTTATACAGCGGCGGCTGCGCGATATACAGATATCCACCCTCAATCACTTCCGGCATTTGACGATAGAAGAAGGTCAGCAGAAGCGTTCGAATATGCGCCCCGTCGACATCCGCATCAGTCATGATAATGATTTTGTGATAGCGCAATTTCTCAATATTGAAATCCTCGCGGCCAATACCTGTGCCCAGCGCGGTGATCAGCGTGCCAATCTCGGCTGAGGATAGCATTTTGTCAAAACGCGCCCGCTCGACATTCAAAATCTTACCGCGCAAAGGCAGGACAGCCTGATTGAAACGATTGCGTGCCTGTTTGGCCGAACCGCCAGCGCTATCGCCCTCGACGATGAATAATTCAGATTGCGCCGGATCGCGGGTTTGGCAATCGGCCAATTTGCCCGGCAGGCTGGAAATATCCAACGCCCCTTTGCGACGGGTCAACTCGCGGGCTTTGCGCGCCGCTTCACGCGCCGCTGCCGCCTCTACGACTTTTTGCATAATCAAACGCGCTTCTGTTGGGTGCTCTTCGAACCAACTATTAAGCACCTCATTAACCACGCTCTCAACCACTGGACGCACTTCCGATGACACCAGCTTATCTTTGGTCTGGCTGGAGAATTTCGGGTCTGGCACTTTGACCGACAAAACAGCCGTCAGCCCCTCGCGGCAATCATCACCGGTCATGGAAACTTTTTCTTTTTTCGCAATGCCCGATTGATTGGCGTAATTATTCACTGTCCGCGTCAGCGCCCCCCGAAAGCCGGCCAAATGTGTGCCGCCATCGCGCTGGGGAATATTATTGGTGAAGCACAAAACCGTCTCGTGATAGCTGTCATTCCACCACAGAGCCAATTCGACCGACATGCCGTCTTGCTCTGCCTGCAAGGTGATGGGCTTGTCGATAAGATTGGTTTTATTGCGATCCAAATATTGGGCAAAGGCTTCAAGCCCGCCTTCGAATAATAGGTCAACGCGCCTCGGTTCGGCGCCGCGCAAATCCTCCAAAACAATCGATACGCCGGAATTGAGAAATGCCAATTCGCGCAATCTATGTTCCAAAGTATCAAAGCTGAATTCGGTCATGGTGAAAGTTTGCGCCGACGGGTGGAAGGTCACTTTCGTGCCGGTTTGATCGGAGTCGCCGACCACCGCTAAATCATCACCCGCATCACCATGGGTGAAGCGCATCGTATGTTCTTTGCCATCGCGATAAATCGTCAAATCGAGCCAATCTGACAACGCATTCACAACCGAAATACCAACGCCGTGCAGGCCGCCGGAAACTTTATAGCTATTCTGGTCGAATTTACCGCCAGCGTGCAATTGCGTCATAATCACTTGCGCGGCCGAAATGCCTTCTTCTGGGTGCATTTCAGTGGGAATACCACGGCCATTATCGCAAACAGTGACCGAGCCATCGGCATTGAGCGCCACAGAGACGGTATCGCAGTGACCGGCCAGCGCTTCATCAATGGCATTATCGACCACCTCATAGACCATATGATGCAAGCCTGTGCCATCATCCGTGTCGCCAATATACATGCCAGGCCGCTTGCGTACGGCTTCCAAACCCTTCAGCACTTTAATGGAGGAGGCGCCATATTCCGCGCTGTCTTCGGCTCCATTCTCAAGATTTTCATTATCACTCATAATTTTCTCTTTCATGCTTTGGCGGCATCGCCATTAAATGCGGGAGGCCTCGGATGTGGTTGCGGTCAAATGACTAAAATCGACATGGCTGACGGCAGTGCCAAAAGCGGCAAAACTATCCATATCGGTTCCGGTTATCCAGCTTTGCCCCCCAAGGTCAGCTAGAATATCGGCCAAAGCGGCGCGCCGATGGGCGTCCAAATGAGCGGCGACTTCATCCAATAATAAAATAGGCACATCACCAAGCCGCGACGCCACACTGCGCGCTTGTGCTAAAATCAACCCCACCAAAAGCGCCTTTTGCTCGCCTGTCGAACAGGCGGCGGCGGGCATGGATTTGCCCAAATGGCGCACCTGCAAGTCACTGCGATGCGGGCCTTCCAATGTTCGGCCAGCGGCAGCATCAAGGCCACGGCTCTGCCGCAATTGATGACGAAACTGGTCTTCAACCTCAAGCGCAGATTGGTCGCGCAAAGCGGCTTCCAAAGCGCCCTCCAATGCCACCTCAGCGCGCGGAAAAGCATTTTCCGGCATTTGCGTTAGCCCCTGCGCCAGAATATCAAGCGCCGATAAACGGGCTGCGGCAATCGCCACGCCCTGCAAGGCCATTGTCTCTTCCAAACCGTCAAGCCAACTATTTTGGGTGAACATTGTGCCGCTTGTTTGCAGCAATTTATTGCGCTCGCGCATGGCTTTATCATATTGCGACAAATGCCGCGATAAACCCGCGTCGAGAGTTTGGGCAAAGCGGTCAAGAAACTTACGCCGACCGCTGGCCGCATCGCTGAACAAGCGATCCATGGCGGGCGTTAACCATAATTGTGGCAATGTTTGGCCAATGGCATCAAATCCGCGCGCCGTCTCGCCATCAAGCCGCAAACGACGTCCGGTCGCGTCGCCTTGATAATCAACACTGACCCGCATCGGGCCCGTAGGGCCATCGACATCAGCCAGCACGTGCCAGCCCGATTGGCCATTTTGCGTCATATCGTCAAGCTGCCCGCTACGCAAACCACGCCCTGGCGCAAGCATGGAAATGGCTTCCAGAACATTGGTTTTGCCAATGCCATTTTCGCCGGTCAAAATGACCGTGCCGGCATGACATTGAATATCTAGCTTGTGATGCGAGCGAAACTGCGTCAGACGCAAGCGTGTGAGATGGGGTGCGATTGCACTGCTGGCCTTTATGTCGGCACGCGCTTGCTGCATCGGCACCGCTTCACTCATTACACACGCATCGGCATCAGCACATAAAGCGCATTGGTGTCTTCGCCATCGCGCACAATGGTTGGCGAACCACTATCTGCCAGTTCAAAAGTCGCTGACTCGCCGTCCAATTGGCCGGTGATGTCCATCAAATAGCGGGCGTTAAAACCAATATCCATGGCGTCTGACTGATAGCTGACGCTCAATTCATCAGAGGCGCTACCGCTATCTGGGTTGGAAACCGACAGGTTCAAGCGGTCATTCTCAATGGATAATTTAACGGCGCGAGATTTTTCGCTGGAAATCGCTGAAACGCGGTCGACACTTTGGGCGAAGCTTTTGGCATCGACGCCGAGCACTTTGTCATTGTTCAGCGGAATCACGCGTGTGTAGTCAGGGAATTTGCCGTCGATCAATTTCGATGTCAGCACAATATTTGAAAAGGCAAAATTGATTTTAGTGTCAGAGACCTGCAAGGAAACTTCCCCGCTTTCCTCTTCCAGAAGTTTCTGCACTTCATTGACTGTTTTGCGCGGCACGATAATTGCCGGCATATCGGCAGCGCCAACCGGCTGGGCCATTTGCACACGCGCCAGACGGTGACCATCTGTGGCGACAGCCCGCAGCAATGCTTGACCATCGTCTTCAAGCGCATGCAGATAAATACCGTTCAAATAATAGCGGGTTTCTTCTTGCGAAATGGCAAAGCGGGTTTTTTCGATCAAACGGCGCAAATCGCCACCAAGCAAAGCAAAGGCCACGGGCATTTCGTCTTGCGCCATGGCTGGGAAGTCTTCGCGCGGCAATGTTTGCAAAGCAAAGGATGACTTGCCCGAGATTAAAACCAAACGGCCGCCGGTTTCATCGGTCGATAATTCCACCTGCGCGCCATCTGGCAATTTACGCACAATGTCATAAAGCATATGCGCCGGGGCGGTGATGGCACCGGCTTGCGCCACATCAGCTTCGACGCGCTCGCGCATTTCGATTTCTAAATCAGTTGCTGTCAGGCCAAGCGACCCATTGTCTGCTTCGAGCAGAACATTGGACAAAATCGGGATGGTATTGCGGCGCTCGACGACACTTTGGACATGATTAAGAGCTTTTAGTAAAGCGCTGCGTTCAATTGTGGTTTTCATGCGACCCTCACTCGGCTGGATAAGCGGCCCTATTGAACCACTTTTGACTAATGATTCTCGTGATTTTGCCGGCGCGCCAATGGCTTTTGCAGCCGCGAATCACCGCGACAAAATTCAACGAATCTCTGCCTAAACTATAGCAGAATTGCCTAGTAACGGGACTTTTTTTTGCTTAAAACCGCGCCCTAATCGGCCTAGTTTTCAAGCATCCGGCGCAACAGATCGACATCTTCATCAAGCGCTGCATCTTCTTCGCGCAATTGCTCGATTTTGCGCACGGCATGGATCACGGTTGTGTGGTCGCGACCACCAAATTTGCGGCCAATTTCCGGCAAAGAACGTGTCGTCAGCTGTTTCGACAAATACATGGCGATCTGCCGCGGACGAGACACGGAACGGGCACGACGGGCAGACAGCATATCGCCCATTTTCACGTTGAAATACTCGGCCACGCGACGCTGAATCTCGTCAATGGTGACGCGGCGCTCAGAAGCCCGCAATAAATCGCGCAATACATCTTGCGCCATTTCTAGAGAAATCGGGCGACCAACAAATGACGCATAAGCCACAACCCGATTGAGCGCACCCTCAAGCTCGCGAATATTGCTGACAATACGCTTGGCAAGAAATTCCAGAACCTGATGCGGAATGCTGGCGTTTTCAGCCCGCGCCGACAATGTATCGGCTTTCGACTGCAAAATCCCCAAGCGCAATTCATAATCAGTCGGATGAATATCGGCCACCAGACCCCAGCCAAGGCGCGAACGAATGCGCTCTTCAATGCCCTCAAGGTCACTGGGCGAGCGGTCAGCCGACACGATAACCTGACGGTTATGGTCGATCAACGCATTGAAAGTATGGAAGAATTCTTCTTGGGTCGAATCCTTACCGGCAATGAATTGAATGTCATCAATCATCAGCACATCAACTTCGCGGAATTGCTGTTTGAAGGCCATCGTGTCTTTGAAACGCAGCGCCCGAATGAACTGATACATAAATTTCTCAGCCGATAAATACAGCACAGTGCGCGATGGGTCTTGGCGACGGATTTCCCAAGCAATGGCGTGCATCAAATGGGTTTTACCAAGGCCAACACCGCCATAAAGAAACAGCGGATTAAAGGCCACTGAGTCAGAGCGCGTTAGGCGTTGCGCCGCCGCATGGGCCAGCTCGTTCGACTTGCCAACGACGAAATTATCAAAGGTAAAGCGCGGGTCCAATGGCGCGCCGACTTCATCGCGCATCGGCCGCGGCTCGGCAATAGGTGCAGCTGGCGTGCGCGCAGCCGTGGCTGCCATGCTCGGCGGCATCATGCGGCTTGGAATGGCTTTTTGTTCGCGCGGGGCTGGCTTTTCTGGCGTCGCGGCCCACTCATTTTTCAGTTCAATATCAATACGTTTCACGCTGGCGTCTTCGGCTTGCCAATGCTGACGAATACGCGCCAAATAATGTGCTTCAATCCAGCTGCGAACAAATCCGGTTGGCACACGCAATGTCACACGACCGCGCTGGGCGCCTGAGACCTCGAGTAATTTGAACCAGCTGTTAAAAGTCGCTTCCCCAAGCTCAGCGCGCAAGCGCGAGCGAACCCGACCCCATTGTTCCTGCAATTCCGGAGATGTGTCTGTATTATTGGCCGATTGAGATGCCGAAGAAAGCTGAGTTGATGAGGGCATCGCTTCAGGTTTTTTGTCTTTTGATGGTGCCTTGCCGTCTTGTTCACTCATTCTCATCGTCTCCACTATAAACCTTACTAATTACGCTGAAATTCAAACGCGCACGGAAGGTTAAACCCTATTCCCGACAGACCCTGCCTCAATGACCGCAACCGTTACCCAGCCGCAATCTAATTATTCCTCTAGCTATTGAGTTCCCCCACATTCGGTTTGCAATGAAACCAGAATGGACCCAACTGATAAATTGATCTCCTTGACGCCTCGGGAGGTGGTTTAGAGCGTTTTATGGTAAGCCTGGCGGCCGCCCAGAAAGTTGCTTTCTTAACTTCCCCCCTCGACGAATTTTGACGATACAAATTAGCTGCGCTCGACGCAACGAGAAGGAAACGAGAACAGTAAAAAAAAACATAAATTTTTTATTTTTTTTTGCTCTGTCGCCAATTTGGCGCTCTGTGTTTTGGCAAAAAAAAGGCGCCCGTTGCCGGCCGCCCTGTTTTCAGTCAGTGCTGATGATCTAATTAGCCAACAGCCGACACGCGTTTTGCAAGACGCGACACTTTACGCGATGCGGCGCGCTTGTGTACCAAACCTTTTTGACCGGCTTTGGCAATCAATGGCTGTGCCACGCGCAAGGCTTCCTGCGCTGCGTTTTTGTCGCCGCTGGCAATAGCTTCTTCAACCGAACGAATAGAAGAGCGCATACGTGAGCGCTTATCGCGGTTGATCGCCGTGCGACGGGCGATTTTACGAACCATTTTTTTGGCTGAACTTGTGTTGGCCATAATATCTTTCCTGTTTCTTTAGAAACTCATCTGTTTAGCCCGCCAATTATGCGAAGCCTATAATCTGGGCGTTATAAGGTGCCGAATGGCGCAGGTCAACCGCCTATTTATTGGTAAATTTCGGGGCCCGTTTTTCAATAAACGCCTGCATGCCTTCCGTCTGGTCGTCAAAAGCAAAGAGCGAGTGGAAAACCTTGCGCTCGAAATGCACACCCTCGCGCAAAGTCGTCTCATAGGCGACATTCACACAGTCTTTGGCAATCAAAACCGAAGGGCGCGATTTTTCAGCAATCTTCTCCGCCACGCTAATGGCTTCGCTGAGCAAATCATCAGCTGGCACAATACGGCTGACCAGTCCGGCGCGCTCGGCTTCTTCAGCATCCATCATGCGACCCGTCAGGCACATTTCCATGGCTTTGGATTTGCCAACAAGACGGGTCAAACGTTGCGTGCCGCCAGCGCCAGGAATAACCCCAAGATTGATTTCCGGCTGGCCAAATTTGGCCGTATCCGCGGCAATGATAAAATCGCACATCATCGCCAATTCGCACCCACCGCCCAGTGCATAGCCGGCAACAGCGGCAATAATCGGTTTGCGGGCCCGCGCGGCGGTTTCCCAATTGGTTGAGATAAAATCCGCATTCAGCGCATCAGCATAGGTCTTGCCGGACATTTCTTTAATATCAGCGCCAGCCGCAAAGGCTTTGGCAGAACCGGTCAATACCATGCAGCCGATTTCATCATCGGCTTCAAATCCTTGGATAGCATGGGTGACTTCATCCATTAACGCGCCGCATAAGGCGTTTAAGGCTTGCGGGCGGTGCAGTGTAATGAGGCCAACCGTGCCGCGCTTCTCAGAAAGAATATTCTCATATTTCATCAGTGTGTCCCCAATTTATAACCAATTAAACTAAACAAGGCAGAGCCGCCCTAGGGCGTCGGCGTCAGATTAAAAACCACCGTCTCTGCGGTAAACGATATTTGCAACATTTCGCTTTCACGCTGGAAAGTCAAGCGATCGTCGGCTTTTGAACTGGCTTCCTGCCACCCAAGATTGGGCAGGTTTGCTCGATAAAACTTCTTTACCGTCGCCGGCCTTGCAAACCACGTATTATATGTAGCGGTCATTTGAATAATCCGCCCTTGCGGCTTATCAAACACCAAAACCTCATCGACATTTTCATCTAATTGCTCGGCCAAAGGAATATCCGGCGCTGCAGATAAATAATTATCCTCAGCCAAAACCGGCTGATTGGCGAAAAATAAAGTCGCACAGGCCAACATAAGGGCAAAAGCAAAGCGATGAAATAAGGCCATTTGGTTCTTTTCAATTATCTTTGACAGGCGGAACAGAAAAAACTCGATCGCCCAGACTGCACAATACGCTTTACGCTAGCATGGCAGCCAGTCGTCGAACAAGGTTCATTCTCCCGATCATAAACCCGAAATTGGTGCTGGAAATATCCCAGCTCACCATCGCTGGCGGCGAAATCACGCAGCGTTGAGCCACCCGCATCAATCGCCGCTTGCAAGACTTGGCGCACAGCCGGCACCAGACGCTCAAATCGCGCCATGCCAATATTACAGGCCAAACGCTTGGGGCTGATGCCAGACATGAATAAGGCTTCGCAGACATAAATATTGCCCAACCCCGACACCACACGCTGATCAAGCAGCACATTTTTAATCGGGCTTTTGCGCTGGCGACAAGCTGCCAGCATATGCGCGGCATGGAAATCATTACTCAATGGCTCGGGCCCGAGATGAGCCAGAAACGGCGTATTATCGGCGCCACCATCAATCAAATCCATAAACCCAAAACGGCGCGGATCGGCATAGGTCAACACACTGCCATTATCTAGGGTGAGGCGCACATGCACATGTTTTTCGGCGGTCTGGGTCGACACATCATGGGCATATTGGCCCGGCTCCAAAGCGCCGCCATCATTATGATATAGCCGGAAGCGACCGGTCATGCCCAAATGGCTGAGCCAATGAAAATCGGCGTTATTGGGTTTTTGCAAACGAGCCAATAAATATTTCGCGCGGCGGTTGAAGTCGGCAATACGCGCGCCTTGGAGGCGTTGGGCGAAATTATCGGGAAAGGGGAAGCGCAAGTCTTTGCGGTTTAATTGAACGCTGGTGATTTCGCGCCCTTGCAAATGCGGGGCCAATCCACGGCGTACTGTTTCAACTTCTGGTAACTCTGGCATGGCGCATCATATCCTAATCAAGGTAAAATGACAGCTCCAACATAGGCCCGATAATCGGCACATTTAGCACCGTCAACCGCCAGCCAAGGCTGGCAATAGCCGCCGCTTTCGGCTATCGTCGCCTCGTAATTCAGGAACTTATGATGAAACAGTCACAAAACACGACCAGCTTTGGCTTTCAAACGGTCAATGAAGAAGACAAGCAGGGCCTTGTGCGCGGCGTGTTTGACGCTGTGGCCGATAAATATGACATTATGAATGATCTGATGTCGGC
>JAYOCI010000009.1:5792-24303 GCA_038105345.1 Rhodobiaceae bacterium | reverse complement strand
ATCGGGTTTTGCGCGAAACCCATATGGAACATCACAAACACGCCAATGACCCTGAGCTTGATCCCGATGCCTTGTTTAATACCGCCAAGAACGGCTGGCAGTCGGTCGTCAACACCATTCGCTCTTATCAGCCCGACTCGCCCGAAGCGCGCAGCTATATGAACACGATTGAGCGCCTGAATACGCCCAATGCCCTTCGCGGCCTAAAAGATCAATTGCTAATTGTCACGGTTTATCACGCCGTCTTATTTGCCATGGCGGCTAATGGTCTGGCCCTAGAAGCGGCTCTGCTCTGGTGGTTGCCGTTGAAAATAGCAGTGATTTATTTGCGCTATTATTTATCATGGGCACCGCATGTCGGGCTTGGCAAAGGGCGCTATCGCGACACAAAAAGCTTCCAGTCGATTTTGGGCGATACCGGCAGCTCCGGCATGACCGCCCATGTTGTGCATCATTTGCACCCGCGCATTCCGCATAATCGCACAGTAAAAGCGTTCAAAGAAATGCTACCGATTTTGCGGGCCCGCAATGTTGACCTTGGCGGCCATTAATCCTTTGCCTCGGCAATTATTTTGGCGTTGTCAAACAACAGCGAAGTAGCCATTGTATAAGTTGACCATCTATATTTGACTTATATCAGGAGGGGATTATGAGCCAAGCCGTAGAAACTAAGTTAAGTAGCTTACCACTATCGGAAATAGACTTGTCGCGTCCCGAATTATTTGCCGATGAAGAAATTTTAGAAACTTTCAAAAGATTGCGTGAAGAAGACCCTGTTCATTATTGCGCTAATGGCCAATTTGGTTCGTTTTGGTCAATCACCCGCTATGAAGACATTATCGCGGTCGACACAAACCATAAGGTTTTCTCATCATCGGATGCCTTTGGCGGCATTCAGCTAGATGATAATGTTGTGCGCCCACCTGTCGAAGGTGTTGAGATTTCGGCCTTTATCACCAAAGACCAGCCGCATCATGGCCCCATTCGTAAATCAGTGCAGCCCATCGCCTCGCCGCAAGGGCTTGATAGTTTCAAAGAACTGATTTGGCAGCGCACCAATAATGTGCTCGATAGCCTGCCCGAGGATGAGGAGTTTGACTGGGTGCAGCGCGTATCCGTTGATTTGACGACGCAAATGCTGGCGACTTTATTTGATTTTCCCTTTGAGGACCGTGAAAAGCTGACATTCTGGTCAGATATCACCACAGCGACCGAGGGTTCGGATCATTTTCCCGGCCATGAAAAACGCGTCGAAATTTTGCTGGAATGTTTGGAATATTTCACCCGCCTGCGCCATATTCGCGCCAATGGCCCGCCGAAATTTGACTTTATTTCCATGATGGCACGCGATGAAAACACCAAAGATATGGATGAAATGAATTTCCTCGGCAATTTATTGCTGCTGATTGTTGGCGGCAATGACACGACCCGAAATTCAATGTCAGCCAGTATTAACGCATGGAACCGATTCCCAGAGGAATTTGCCAAATTGCGCGAAGATCCGTCATTGATTGATAAAATGGTGGCCGAGGTCATTCGTTGGCAAACGCCGCTATCGCATATGCGCCGCACCGCGCTTGAAGATATTGAACTGGGCGGCAAGCTCATCAAAAAAGGCGATAAAGTGGTGATGTGGTATTACTCGGGCAATCACGACGAGGATGTGTTCGATAATCCACGGCAAGTGCGGTTTGATCGCGACAATGGCAATCGCCATTTATCCTTCGGATTTGGCATTCATCGCTGCATGGGCCTTCGCGTCGCCGAATTGCAATTACGCACGCTCTGGCAGCTCATTCTTGAAAAATTCGAGTCGATTGAATTGGTCAGCGAACCGCGGCGCTTGAAATCTAACTTCGTAAACGGCTATACGGAAATGAAAGTTAAAGTGAAACGTCGTTCATCGTAAAAAATAGGGGTTTGCGTGTCATCTTATAAAATCCGCTGGGGCATTCTGGCCACAGGCAATATTGCTGGTCAATTTGCAACCGATTTAAAACACAGCCACAGCGGAATTTTGACCGGTGCATCCAGTCGACTTGCTGCCAATGCTGAGGCGTTTTGCCAAACCCATGGCGGCACGCCGAGCGATAGTTATGAGGCGCTTTTGCAGCGCGATGACATTGACGCCGTCTATATTGCTACGCCGCATAACAGCCATATTGAATGGGCACTGAAAGCCATGGCCGCTGGCAAAGCGGTTCTATGCGAAAAACCGCTCGGCCTTAACCAAGGCGAAGTTTTGCATTTATACGGCGAGGCGGCGCGGCGCAATGTTTTGCTGGTCGAGGCGCTGATGTATCTCATGCACCCGCGCATGCATTTGGCCAAAAAATTGATCGACGAAGGCGCCATTGGCACGATTACCGGCTTTTCATCGTCATTTGGCTTTGCCTTTCCGTTCACCCCAGAGCACAGGCTCTATGACAAGCAATTAGCTGGTGGCGGCATTTTAGACATTGGCATATATCCGCTTACCGCAGCGCGTTATTTGGTCGGCGAACCCTCGGCTTTAAGCGGCAGCGCCCGCCTTGCCGCCAGCGCCGTCGATGCCGAAGCACAAGCCAGCCTTGCCTATGACGGCTTTGAGGCCAAATTACATTGCGCCCTAGATACAGAATTGCCATGGCATATCACTGTCCAAGGCACGCTTGGGACATTGCACATTGACCAGCCATGGCACCCCGGGCCGGCGAATAATGCCATTGTCGTCACCGATGCTCAGGGTCAGCAGACAATCCACCAAAGCGACGACCCGCGCCCGCTCTATGCTATTGAAGCCGACCATGTGGGCGCGCTGATTCAAGCCGGTGCGCAGGCCTCGGATTTAGTGTCCCCTGATTTTTCCATTAACACCGCCTATTGGCTCGACCGTTGGCGCGAAGCCGCAAATGTTAGCTATGACGCCGACCTGCTCACCGATAAGGGATTTCATGGCAATGCCGTGCGCCTCGGCAGCCAAGGGCAAATCCCGCTTGGCAAAATCGAGGGTCTCGACAAGCCCATATCGAAGCTCGTTTTGGGCACAGACAACCAAACCGATGCGCCAACCATGGCGGCCATGGCTGACGCCTTTGTCGAAGCCGGCGGCACTTGTTTTGACACGGCGCATATTTATAGCGGCGGCATGAGCGAAACACTTTTGGGTCAGTGGATGAGCGCCCGTGGCCTGCGTGATCAATTGGTTATTATCGGCAAAGGCGCGCACACGCCCGATTGCAATCCGGTCGCCGTTGGCCAGCAGCTCGATATTTCTTTGAATCGATTGCAGACAGATTATCTCGATCTTTATTGCCTGCATCGCGATAATCCCGAAGTGCCCGTGGGTCAGTGGATTGATACGCTAAATGGCGAAGTCGAGGCCGGACGGATTAAATTATTCGGCGGCTCCAATTGGACAGCCGAACGCATTGATGAAGCGAATAATTATGCCAGTCAAAATGGCCTGCAAGGGTTTTCGCTATTGAGCAATAATTTCTCTCTGGCACGGATGGAAAGCCCAGTTTGGGATGGCTGCCTTGCAAGTTCGACCGATGATTTCCGGCAATGGCATGAAGACCGACAAATCGCTCTATTTCCATGGTCGGCGCAAGCACGCGGCTTTTTCCTTGATTGGGCGCATGGCGGCCTTGCGGCAATGCGCCATGGGGCTGATCCGACGGATGAGGAAATGCAACGCGTGTGGGGGTCGCAAGCCAATATGCAGCGTCGCCAACGGGCTTTCGAACTGGCTGAGCAATTGGGCACCAGCGCCATTCAAATTGCTTTGGCCTATGTGTTGCACCAGCCCTTCCCGTGTTTTGCCCTGATTGGCCCGCGCACGCCTATGCAATTGCAAGATAGTATTGCCGCCAGCCAGATAGAGCTGAGCGCGCAACAAGTCGCTTGGTTGGATTTGCGCGATTAGCGACGCAGGCAGCGGCCTAAAAATTTCAGCCAGTGATTGTTCAGCGCATGGATGAGCAATTCAAAACGCTTTGGCGTCAATGCCCCGCCACTCATATTGCGCACTGTGCTCAGCCGCATGGAAAGCACCATTTCCTCGCGCATTTTAATCAGCACTGGCGAGTCATCCGAACTGCGTTCGCCCAAAGTCGCCCCCACCGCTTTGAACACACCAGCCACCAGCCGCTTGCCGAGCCAATGGTGGCGAATATCACCGAGCGTCGTATTGGCGTGATAGGGTTTTATCGGGTCAGCCACAGTAACCGTCAGACCCAGCCCCGCCAGCATGGCGTCGCCCATCAGCACATAGGGGGTTTCTTGATAGCGGGCGATATTGCGGCCACTATCGTCATCCAGCGCCACCGTCAATTTCTCACGAATATCGGTGCTGGAGGCGGCAAATAGAATATCAAAATCACCCGCTTCAATATCCCAATCATCAATCGACACATCAAAATAGGAAAAGGCGCGCGCATCTAAATCAAAGGTCACGGTTTGGCTCTCACCGGCTTGCAAGAATATTTTTTTGAACCCCTTCAGCTCACGTTCTGGCCGATAGGCGGTAGAGGCAATGTCACGGATATAGAGTTGCACCACTTCGGCGGCCGCCCGCTCGCCACTATTGGTCAGTTCCACAGCCACTTGCATGGTGCGTTGATCAGGCGACCATGGTTTGGTCACACGGGCATTATGATAAGTGAATTGGCTATAGCTAAGCCCATGACCGAAAGCAAAGAGAACCGGCTTGTCATGGGTGATGAAATAGCGATAGCCAATATTCAGCCCCTCGCGGTAAATCAGCTGGCGCGGATGATTGGCAAAATTTTCCTGACTTGGACTATCGGTCAAATGCAGGGGAAAGGTCTCGGCTAATTTGCCGCTCGGGCTTATTTTGCCGAATAAAAGATCGACCAAGGCACCGGCACCGGCCTGCCCCGCCAGATAAATTTCCAATATCGCCTTCACCTTGCCTACCCATGGCATTTCAATGGGCGCGCCATTTGACAACACAATCACAGTATTCGGATTGGCCGCCGCGACGGCTTCAACCAATGCATCGAGCTGCGGCGGTTGACGCAAATGCGTGCGATCAAAACCCTCGGCTTCAAATAGCGCCGGCAAGCCAACCATGACCACTGCCCGTTCGGCAGATTTGGCGGCAGTCACGGCTTCGGCAATCAGGCTGGCGTCGTCTTCAGCTAAGTCGACATCATAACCTTTGGCATAAATCACCTGATCAGCCCCCAAGTGGTTTTGTATCATCGACAGGGGCGTGTCAATTTGATGGGCGTTAACTTGCGAACTTCCGGCCCCTTGAAAGCGCGGCTTTTCGGCAAAACCGCCGATTAAAGCAAGCTTTCCGCTTTCGGCCAAAGGCAGCAGCGCATCGGTGTTTTTCAGCAAAACCGCCCCTTCAGCCGCGGCTTTTCGCGCTAATTCATGATGCGCAGCAAAATCCACCTCACGCTTTTCATTGTTATTATCGGCCGCCAAAATTAATTGCGTCACCCGACTGGCGGCCCGATCTAAATCCTCCATGGCCAAACTTCCATCGGCCACTGCCGCCGCCGCAATACGGTCATTGGCACCGCCGCTGCTTGGCATTTCCAATTCAAGACCGGCGGCAATACCAGTTGGGCGATCATGAACCGCGCCCCAATCGGTCATCACCAAGCCTTGAAAGCCCCAGCGATCGCGCAAAATTGTCGTCAGCAAATCTTCGTGCTCGCTGCAATAATGCCCGTTCAGCCGATTATAAGCGCACATTAACGTCCATGGCTGGGCTTGCTGAACCGTGGTTTCAAAAGCTGGCAGGTAAATTTCAAACAATGTGCGTCGGTCGACCAATGTATCGACCACCATTCGGTCAGCTTCTTGGTTGTTGACGGCAAAATGTTTCAAACTCGTGCCCGTGCCCGTGCTCTGCACGCCATCGACAAAAGCCGTCGCCATTTGCCCCGCGACATAAGGGTCTTCGGAATAATATTCAAAATTGCGGCCACATAGCGGATTGCGCTTAATATTCACCCCCGGCCCCAA
Organism: Rhodobiaceae bacterium; assembly: GCA_038105345.1. Classification (GTDB taxonomy): domain Bacteria; phylum Pseudomonadota; class Alphaproteobacteria; order RS24; family RS24; genus JAHEGN01. The sequence continues at coordinate 18,318 of JAYOCI010000009.1, read as the reverse complement.
AAGCACGGACACATTCTCAGCCTGACATTCGCGGCCAATGGCGGCACCGACCTGAAACATTAATTCCATATCCCAACTTGACGCCAAAGTGACGGCGGTTGGAAAACAAGTCGCTGGCACCGAAGCCTGCATGCCTAAATGGTCGGCGTGCTGTGCCTGTTTACGCAAGCCATGCGGCCCGTCAGAAACCATAATGCGCGGCAAGTTGAGCCGTTCAATCGGCTGCAAATGCCAAAAACTACTGCCCGACATCAGGCTGGTTTTTTCCGGCAATGTCATTTGCGCGACCAGTTTTTCGGCCTGTTTTGTGAACTCTTGTGGCTGTTTCATGTTTTTCTCTAACTGTCTGCAATCGCTTCAATCTTAGAGGTTTTGCCGCACCGCGTCGATAATTACAGCACGGCGTTTCATCTTTGACCAAAACCGAAAACCGCCTATGCTGAGCCGGTTAGAGAGGTGTTATGCGACAAATTTGGGTCGATTATTTTACGCATACAACAGTCCAGCTTTTACTGCTGTCTTTTGGCCTATGTTTATATGCCGTCAATGCCTATGCACTTTGGGATCAATGGGCTTGGATTTTGCTGATTATCGCCATCGCGCCATTTTATGAATGGCTGACGCATAAATATATTTTGCATCAAGACCTCACCGACACGCCGGGCTTTAAGCGTAATTTTCAAATTCGACTGCACCATGGCCATCACTTGCACCCCGATGACCGGCAACTGCAATTCGCGCCAGCCAGCGCATTGGTGATTATGTTTGCCCAGCTCTATGGGTTTTATGCGCTGGTGAGCTGGAGCTGGATCACCCCACTCATGCCGCTTTTGGCCAGTCTCGGCTATTATTTGATTTATGAATGGATCCATTTAGCCCATCACACCAAATCCTATCGGCCGCTGACAAAGCCAGGTCTAGCGCTTCAACAGGCGCATATGCGGCACCATTTCCACAATGAAAATTACAATTGGGGCATCACCAATGGTTTGGGCGATATTGTGCTGAACACATGGAAATCGACGCAGGACGTGCCGAAATCGCCGACAGTCAAAAAACTCGCGGGCTATGAGGGGCAAATCCACAATGACTAAAGTCAATATTGGCATCATCGGCACTGGCATGATGGGCCATGAGCATATTCAAAATTTTAACCTGCTCGATGATGCGCAAGTCATTGCGCTGGCCGACACGGATGACACCATGCTGGCCAAAGCCGTTGCCCTGAACAATGATAAAGCCCGCACCAGCCATGATTTCGAGAGCCTGCTCAGCGATCCAGATATTGATGCTTTGGTGATTGCAACGCCGAATTTCCATCACATTGACGTGCTGCCCGCAGCTTTGCAAAGCGGCAAAGCCATTTTGTGTGAAAAGCCGCTATGCACTAATTTGCAAGACACGCAGCTCATTTGTGACACTGTGAGCGACAGCGGGCGGGTTTTTCAAGTCGGTATGGAATATCGTTTCAAACCGGCTTTGGCCAATATGATTGAACGCGTCGATCGTGGTGATATTGGCCAATTACATATGTTGAGCATTCGCGAGCACCGTTTCCCTTTTCTGCCAAAAGTCGCCGATTGGAACCGATTTAATGCCAATACGGGTGGCACATTGGTCGAGAAATGCTGCCATTTTTTCGATCTCATGCGTCGCATTATCGCCAGTGAGCCGGTCAGTGTTTTGGCCTCTGCTGGACAAAGCGTCAATCATTTGGACGAGCGCTATGACGGTCGGACACCGGATATTTGGGACAATGGCTATGTGATTTTCGATTTTGCCAATGGCGCCCGCGCCCTGCTTGATTTGTGCATGTTTGCCGAAGGCTCACGCCATAGCGAAGAATTAGCGGCGATTGGCGATAAGGCCAAAGTTGAATGTCTATTGCCGCAAAATATTGTGACCCACGGCCACCGCGACACATGGGCGGTTGAGCAATATCCAATAAATGTCGATGAGGCGATCTTGCAAGCGGGGCATCATTCCGGCGCGACCTATTATCAAAACCGTGCTTTTCTAGATGCGGTTAAAGGGCTGGCACCCGTGATTGTCAGTGCCGATGACGGCCACCGTGCGGTCGCCATGGGCGTGGCGGCGCAACAAGCGGCGAGCCAACAAAGACGGGTTGATATGAAGGAGCTTGGGCTATGACAGCGGCAGACGAAAATCTAGTCAATGCGGGGCCGCGCTGGCTCGGCGACCGGCAAATTGGCGCCCTCGGATTTGGCTGTTGGCGCTTGGTAGGCAGCGATACACAGGCGGCAACAAAGCTGATTTCCTGCGCCCTTGATCTGGGCATGACGCTCATCGACAATGCCGATGTCTATGGCCTCGATTGGGGCGGCAAGGCGTTTGGCGAGAGCGAGGCTTTGCTTGGCAGCGTTCTGGCGCAAAACCCGACCTTACGCGATAAAATGCTTCTCGCCAGCAAAGGCTCGATTTTGCCCGGCGTGCCCTATGTCGCCAATCAGGCCTATTTGACCGCCGCTTGCGACGCCTCCTTGCAGCGCCTGCACAGCGACCATATTGATCTTTATCAAATCCACCGCCCCGATATGTTTACCCATCCCGAAGAAACCGCCGCCGCCCTCGATGGGTTGGTCGCCGCCGGTAAGGTTTCAATGATTGGCGTGTCGAATTACACGCAAGCACAAATCCATGCCTTGCGCGGCTTTTTGAAAGCCCCTCTGGTGTCTCTGCAAAGCCAATATGCGGTGTCGAATTTAGATATTTTGCGCGATGGCACATTGGATTTATGTATGGAAACCGGCATCACGCCTTTGGCTTGGTCACCTTTGGCGGGCGGGCAGATTATTAGTGGCGCGCAACAACCAGCCGCTTTAATCACCGCGCTCGACGCACTGGCAGCGCGCGAAAATGTCGACCGCGCGGCCATTGCTTTGGGCTTTATTCTGGCGCATCCGGCCGCTTGCGTGCCATTGATTGGCAGCCAGTCGCCCGAACGACTGCAAGCCGCCACAGCCGCCCTTAGCATCACATTGACACGGCGCGATGTTTATCAATTAATCGAAGCCAGTGAAGGCGTCGCCCTGCCCTGATCTGGAAAAACAAGAAAGCATGACATGACAAAAGACAGCCCCGTAGAAATAAGTTGGTTTTCGGCCTTATGCGACGATGATTACCAGTTTTTAGGCGTCGAAGACGCGTCTCTGAAGGCCAGTTGGCCGCATTGTCGCGACATTGCTTTGACCGCTGAACGCAATCAATTTGATAATATCTTACTGCCATCGGGCTATGAATTGGGCATGGATAGTATTGCCTTTGCTGGCGGCATCGCACCCCTGCTGGAGAAAATGCGGCTTTTAGTGGCCGTGCGCTGCGGTGAAATGTGGCTGCCGCAACTGGCGCGGCAAATGGCAACGCTCGATCAAATGCTTGGCGGGCGATTGACCATCAATATTATTTCTTCCGATATGCCCGGCCAATCGCTGGCTTCTGACCCGCGCTATCAGCGCACATTGGAAACCATGCAGGCCTTGCGGGCCATGCTCAATGGCGAGGCGGTGCATATGGATGGCGCATTTATCAAGCTCGACCTTGATCCGCCGCGCATGCGCACTGTATCAGGCAAGGCGCCACCATTTTATTTCGGTGGTATGTCGCCGCAAGCGCGAGATACGGCGGCGCAGGCAGCCGATGTATTTTTAATGTGGCCAGACACAAAACAAGCGGTGGCGGATATTCTGGACGATATGAAAAAGCGCGCCGCCAGCTATAATCGCCAACTCAAATTCGGCTATCGCGCCCATGTGATTGTCCGCGAAACTGAGGCCGAAGCACGCGCTGCGGCTGATTTATTGGTCAGCCGTTTGGATGATAAAATCGGTGAAGAAATCCGCAATCGTTCGCTCGACAGTCAATCCATTGGTGTGCGGCGGCAGGCCGAATTGCGCGATAATGCGGCGCAAAAAGGCGATGGTGATTTTGTCGAGGAAAACCTATGGACCGGCGTCGGCCGCGCCCGCTCAGGCTGCGGGGCGGCGATTGTTGGCGACCCTGATCAAGTGCTGGCGAAAATTAATATGTATCGCGATATGGGCATTGAGGCGTTCATCCTGTCAGGTTATCCGCATCAGCAAGAATGCGATTTATTCGCCAAATATGTCTTACCGAAATTGCCACATGGGCCATTGCAATTCGGTCAGGAGGCATAAACATGCGCTTTGGATTGGATTTAGGCGGAACAAAAATAGAGGCCGTGGTGATCGACCCAAAAGGTGAGATTATCTGGCGCGACCGGCAGCCAACACCGGCCAGCAATTATCAGCAAATCATTGCGCTGATTGGCGATATGGTGGCCCGCGCCGATAGCGACATGGGAACAAAGCTCAGTGTCGGCATTGGCATGCCCGGCTCTTTATCGCCGCGCACCGGCCGTGTGCGTAACTCCAATACATTATGCCTCAATGACCAACCCTTGCAGCAGGATTTAATGGCCATTTTGCAGCGCGATGTGCGGCTGGCCAATGATGCCAATTGCTTCGCCCTATCGGAAGCAACCGACGGCGCCGGCGCCGGCGCCAATAGCGTTTTCGGGGTTATTCTCGGCACTGGCTGCGGCGGCGGCTTAGTGTTCGATAAAAAATTGCAAAATGGCGTCAATGGTATTGGTGGCGAATGGGGCCATAACCCACTGCCCGCACCACGGGCTGACGAAGTGCCGGGCCCCGACTGCTATTGTGGCCGCCAAGGGTGCAATGAAGTGTGGATTTCCGGTTCCGGCTTTGCCCGCGATCATTTGGCTGTCACGGGTCAGGCTCTGAGCAGCGAAGATATTGTCGCCGCCGACACGCCCGAAGCGCAAGCCAGTTTTGAACGCCTATGCGATCGGCTGGCGCGCGCGCTTGGGGCGGTGATTAATCTGGTTGATCCAGAGGTGATTATTTTAGGAGGTGGCTTGTCAAATATTGATGTGCTGTATCAGCGCGTGCCGCAAATATGGCAGCAGTATATTTTTTCCGATGTGGTTGAAACCCACTTGCTGCGTAATCAACATGGCGACGCCAGCGGCGTGCGTGGGGCGGCTTGGTTGTGGCCGCAAAGCGCTTGACGGGCCGGTCGCATATAGCAGAAAATACCCATCATCTGAATTGAGAGACAGTTATGTATCAAGAAGCCTCCCCCCGTTCGACCTTTGAAGCATTGCAAAATGACCCGACAGCACAATTGATTGACTGCCGCACACAGGCCGAATGGAATTTCGTCGGCCTGCCGGATTTATCGTCGATTGGCCGCGCAGTTATCCAATTAGAGTGGCAAGGCTTAGACGGCACGCGCAATAGTCAATTTGTTGCGCAGGTCGAGCAAAATCTCGCTAAGGACACGCCGATTTATATTTTGTGCCGCTCTGGGGTGCGCTCTGCGGCCGCCTGCACAGCTTTGGCCGAGCAAGGGTTTACGCAATTATTCAATATCACTGGCGGCTTCGAAGGCAACACCAATGCCGATGGCCATCGCGGCCAAACCGAAGGTTGGAAATATGAAGACCTGCCTTGGCGGCAGCCTTAAGCAGGCCATCATCCGCCTATAAGCGCACCTCGCCACCGTCAATGTTTTGCTTGAGGTCTTTGGTTACCGCTTCCCATTGCTCGGCACTGGCGGGCAAAACAAACACCTCATCATCGAGTTCGCTGACATTATAAGCCTCGCGCTTGAGCAGGCTTTTTTGAAACTTGAACGTGCCTGTGACATCCACCTTACTGCCAATGCGCAAGAAGCGCGGCACCGCATAGGGTGGCAGCGCGGCGCGTAAATGCGCCGCCAGCGCATCACGATCCAGCGTCTCGCCCGGCTTCAGATTAACAAACATCATGCCGCAGCGGCCATCGCGGCCTGGCACTTCGACACCATAGACCACCGCATCTTGAATTTGCGGCCATTTCATCACCACGCCTTCGACTTCCGTGGTCGCCACATTCTCTCCCTGCCAGCGGAAAGTATCGCCAATCCGGTCGCCAAATTGGATATGCCCGTGTTTTTGCAACACCACCAAATCGCCAGTGTTGAACCATTGGTCACCGGCTTCAAAGACATCGCGCAATATTTTTTTCTCGCTCTCGCGCGGATCAGTATAGCCGTCAAATGGCTGCTGCTCGTCAATCTTCATAATCAAAAGGCCGGTCTGTCCGACTTTCATTTTCTTCATAAAGCCATTGCCATCACGGATTGGCTTGTCATTTTCGACATCGAAATCGACCACCGTCCATAATTTGCCGCCATTAGGTGACCATCCAACGGTCTTGTCGAAATTAAAAATATTAACAAAACCGCTATTGCCTTCAGAGGCGCCATAAAATTCATGGATGCGATTAATGCCAAAACGCTCTTTGAACTGCAGCCAAATATCGGGCCGCAAACCATTGCCAAGAATTTTCACCACGCCATGGTCGCGGTCGGTCGGGGATTCCGGCAATGCCAAGAGATAGCGCAAAAGCTCGCCAATATAGAGGAAAGCCGTGGCATTGAATTTGCGGCAGTCGTCAAAAAACTGACTGGCGCTGAATTTGCGGCGGACGGCAAGTGTCGCGCCGCTCATTAAGCAAGTGCCCAAGCCAATGAGCAAAGCATTGGAATGATAGAATGGCAAAGCACAGTAATAAGTATCGTCCTCGGTCATTTCCATGACATTGATGCCAAATTGCATAGCACTGCGATAAATTTTCATCTGTGTGGTAATGCTGGCCTTAGGCAAGCCTGTGGTGCCAGAGGTGAAAATATAATAACACGGCGTCGCCAATGTCAGGGTTTTCTCGGCCGACATTGTCGCTTGGTTGATCGAGCAGCAGCGGCGTCAAATCTTCATAGCCAGCTGGTGGGCCAGCATGAGCGCCATCGGCGACATAAAGCAATTTGCCCTGATGCTCGGCCTCCAACACATCGGAAACGCTTTCCATATTGGACAGACATTCGGAACCGACAACAATCAGCTTCGGATTAATCAATTTCAGACTATGGGCCAAAGCCTCTGCGGTTTGGCTGGTATTGACCATGCCGGCAATGGCGCCCAATTTCATACAGGCCAGAACATTGATCAAAACTTCTGGGCGGTTTTCGATATTAATCGCCACCGCATCGCCATAGCCAACGCCGCGGCTGCGGAAATAATGCGCCGTCTGATTGACCCGCTTATTAAGCCCGCCCCAAGTGATCATCTGATCTTCGAAAAGAATGGCCGGATTATCGGCCAAATCAGCCGCATGGCGCTCAAAATATTCAACCATCGAGCGTTGATCCGTGGCCCGCGCGCCCAATAAAGCGCGCAAATTGCCAATCATTCCTGGGCGCATAAGCAGCTTGGCGAAACGATAGATATAACGGGGAGTGGTGATGGTTTGTTCTTTAATAGCCATAAACAAATATCTCTTTCTACAATCAATTTCGGTTGTGCGTTTATCCCTCGAGGGCAAACGCTTTTTGCAGCGCGGGACGGGTTTTCAGCCGCGCAACATAGGCTGATAAATTTGGAAAATTATCACCCAATAGACCCATGCGGTCAGTCATTAAAATAGAATGGCCAAGCATGGTGTCAGCGGCTGAAAAATCGCCAGCCAAATATTCTTTATCGGCCATATCCGCCTCAACCGGCTCTAATGATTTGAGCAGCAAACGCTGGGCTTGGCCTAAAACTGTGGCGTCGCGGCGGTCTTCTGGCAATAAAATTGTATGCACAACAATGGTGTTAATCGGCGGCATCACCATGCCTTCACAATAATGGAACCATTGCAGATAAATCGGGTAATTATCATCGCTTGGCTGCGGCTTAAGACCGCCATTTTTATGACGCTCGAGAATATATTCAGCAATCGCACCGGATTCGTAAATCATCACATCGCCATCTTCCAGCACAGGAATACGCCCCAAAGGGTGACGCGCCCGATGCTGGTCGGATTTCAAATCGCTGGGATGAAAGGCCATTGCATTAAGCTCATATGGCAGCTCCAATTCCTCGAGCAACCAAGCGGTTCGCACGGCTCGCGATTGTGGGGCAAAGTGAAGTTTCAACATGATATCTCCTATCCAATAGTTATGCCAGCATGTCACCGAAAGGTCGAGAACAGCTGAAAATTTCTTCAGCTCGGCTTATGTTTCAGCCCGCCGCTGGGTGACGGTTTTGCCGCCAATCCCCCAATTATCGGTCTCCACCTCGTCAATAATAACGATTGTGGTTTCCGGATTTTTACCCATCACGCGTTGCAATACTTCGGTCATTTCTTCAATGACTTGGGCCTTTTGCGCCGCTGTGCTTTCCCCCTTGGTGATTTTCAAATTGACCATTGGCATGGCAAACTCCGTTTACTGAATATTTTCATTAATGGCGCGGAATAATGAGAAACTGGCCAGCTCCGAGTCGCCGGCAATTTCTTCATCAGTGGCATAGGCGCTATTGGCTGATAGTTTCACAATCACTGTGCCGCGTGTCGGGTTCACAAAAATAAATTGATTGTAAACACCAATGGCAGAAAACTCGCCCTCTGTCCCATCTGGCACCCACCATTGCAGGCCATAGCCCATGAGATAATCAGAATTAGGGTTTTCTCCGGGCATCAAATGCGGCGCATCGGGTGTGACCGACGCATGAACCCAAGCCTCTGGTACGATTTGGCGACCATCGCGGCGCCCTTTCAGGCGATATAACTCACCCAATTTGGCATAATCACGCGCCGTCGCATTGAGCCCGCCAAACGCCATTTCCACGCCTTCAGCATCAAGCATCCAATAGGCAGGATTTTCCGCCCCCATGGGAAGCCATAGTTTTTCGGTCATATAATCGGTCAGTGAGCGCCCTGTCGCACGGCTAATGAGCATCGCCAAAGCCTGCGTATCGGCTGAATTATATTGGTTATAAGTGCCCGGCTCGCGTTGACGCTGTAAGGTCGCTGTGAACTCATTCAAAGAACCGCCAAGAGCAAAGATTTCGGCAAATCGCATAACATCGGACTCTGGATCGCTGTAATCTTCATTCCACCGCGCGCCTGAGGACATTTGCAAAATATCTTTAATCCGCACGCCATCATAAGCCGATCCGGCCAAGCTCGGCACATAGTCGGTAATCGGTTGCTCAATGCTTTCCACAAAGCCCTCGTCAACGGCAATGCCCAGCGTCGCAGAGACGAAGCTTTTGGCCACCGACATCGACAGCCAGTTCACATCACGGCCACCGGTCAGCCAGTAATTCTCATAGATAATCTTGCCGTCTTTCAGCACTAAAAGCGCCGCTGTATCGGTGGCGTCGAGAAACCCTTGCGTGTCATATGTTTGACCTTGGTGGGAAAAATCAGCCGGCAATTGAATTGTCGCCGCTTGGCCAAATGACTGCGGATTGCTGGCCGCTGGCATGGTGGAATGAGGAAATAAGTCAGCTGAGCGCGGGAAATTGTCATATTGCTCAGCCCCGGTAAACAGGCTGCTCACCATTAAAAACCGATCAATATTCGGCTTGAACATGACCCCAACAACAAGCCCGATAATGATAATAAGCGCTAAGCCCCGTAGAATATTCTTTTTCATTCTGCTTCCCCCTGTGAATTGCTTCAAAGTGTAATACACTGGCGCTAATTTGGGCAATTAAATGTCTCGTTTTGCCCTCTCAAGAGCTTCAAAACTTCAATGAATGGCTCATAAAGGGGATGAATAATCCAGAGCGCGTCGGTTGAATTACGCCCTGCAAATATCAGCCTAATGGATTGCTATTGACACGACAAGTGCCAGTATATAGCCGACGCTTGCAGACGGCAAAAATCGTCCTATACTCGCCCGATGCGCTTTCGACGTGTTATCATTTTAATCGCCCTGGTCGGCCTTTTAAGCCTCGCTCTGCAGACGCTGACGGCGTCTGAATTCTATAAAGCTTTAGAGCATGTTGGCGGCGAGTCCCACGCCCATTGAGCAAAGTAAACTGAGTGAGGAAATCATGAATATCAACCGCGTTAAAATCACCGAATTCGGCGGGCCCGAAGTCATGCAATTGGTCAGCGAGCCATGTCCGGAGCCGCAAGCTGGCGAAGTGCGCGTCAAATTGACGGCGATTGGCGTGAACCTCATCGACACTTATCACCGCACGGGTCTTTATCCGCTACCCCTACCCAGCGGTCTGGGCTGTGAGGGCGCGGGCGTGATTGACGCCATTGGCCAAGGCGTTGAGACATTGGCGATTGGTGATCGCGTTGGTTTTTGCATGGCCATGGGCGCCTATAGTGAGGCGATTGTTTTGCCGCAAACGAGCTTGGTGAAAATCCCTGATAATGTCACCGACGCGCAAGCCGCTGCCGTTTTGTTGAAGGGCATGACGGTGGATTATTTATTCAATGAGACTTTCGCCTTACACGGCGGCGAAACAATCTTATTTCATGCCGCGGCTGGTGGCGTCGGCCTTTTGGCTTGCCAATGGGCAAAACATTTGGGGGTGACGCTGATTGGCACGGCCAGCACGGAGGCAAAATGCGATATGGCGCGCGCCCATGGCGCGGCACAATGTTTCATTGCCGATGACGCGACTCTGGGCGACAAGCTGGCACAGCAAACTGGCGGCAAGGGCTTTCCGGTGGTTTACGATAGTGTTGGTCAAGCGACCTATGAATTGAGTTTGCGGGCCTTGGCGCCGCTTGGCACATTTGTCAGCTTTGGTAACGCTTCTGGCCCGATTACAGCCGTTTCACCGGCCGCTTTAGCGGCGGCTGGCTCGGTCTATTTCACCCGTCCAACCCTTGCCACACATATTGCGCGCCCTGCTTGGATGCAAGAATCGGCCGACCGTCTGTTTGACCTAATGGCCCGCAACATTCTCAATGTCGAGATTAACCAGACATATCGGCTCGACAATGTGGCGCAAGCGCACCGCGATTTAGAAGCCCGCGTCACCACTGGTTGCAGTATTATTTTGCCATAGATGCCTTGCTCGCTAGTGACAAGGCCACTAGACTCTGGCTTAGAGTCCGACTGTTTTTGAGAGGTTCTTATGCAGCATAAAATTGGCGTCATTCCATTTTCCATTGATGGTGACCGCATAGCCATCATGTTTGTAACTTCGCAAAAACGGGGCCGATGGATTTTACCCAAAGGCAATTTGGAAGCCAAAGAATCTCATAAAAAGGGCTGCAAACGTGAGGCTTTTGAAGAAGCGGGGCTCAAAGGGAAAATATTGAAAAACTTCCCCATCACCGCTGTGATCACCAAAAGTGGCTCTAACTCTCTTGATCAAACCGCGGTGACTTATTACCCCATGCTGGTCACAGATCAGCTTGATGAGTGGCCGGAAAAAAACAAACGCGAACGCCATTGGGCGCTATTGAAAGAAGCCCATCGCGTGACCGATCGTGAAGATTTTCGGAGACTAATTACCCAATTTGCGGCTATTGAGCCGTGGGTGTTAGCCACTGCAAAACAAAAAATATCGTAGCTGCCACAGAGGCCGCCGCCGGCACAGTAATCACCCATGCAGCGGCAATGGAGACAACAAAGCGCCGCCGGACCAATTTCCGCCCGAGCCGCACATTGATATTTTTGAACGCGTCCTCAGCCGTCTTATTCAGCTTATGCCCGGGCTTCAAACGCTTTTTATTTGGGTTTTCCATAAACTCGCGCAAAAAGCCGACACCGAAAATCGCCCCAATGGCGATATGGGTAGAACTCACCGGCAGACCAAAGGCGGTGGCAATCAACACAGTGACGGCCGAGGCTAAGGCCACACAATAGGCGCGCGGCGCATTCAAACGGGTAATTTTCTCACCGACTGTGGTGATCAATTTCGGGCCGAATAGGAATAGCCCCAAGGCCAAGCCCGCAGCACCAATCATCATCACCCAAAATGGCACGGCGACTTTCGCCTCAACACTGGTGGCGGTAAACGTCGACACAATCGCCGCCAGCGGGCCAACCGCATTGGCCACATCATTGGCACCATGGGCAAAGCACAAAAGTGAGACGCCAATCACCAAGGGCAGATTGAATAATGTGTATATATCCTTTTTGCGATTGCTCAACAGGGCGGCACGACCGCGAATAAACGGCACAGAAGCCGACCACGCAATGGCAACGGCCAGCGCCGAATAGACGAGAATTTCATTGAGCGACGGTTTCCAAATTTTCTTCAGCCCTTTCATCGCCATATAGGCGACAAAGGCACCGGCCATCAGGCCAATCAATACGGGCACCCATTTTTTCGCGGCTGTGAGACGATCGTCGACCCGCAGAATTTTGACCTTGATGAAAAACAATAAAGAGGCGGCAGCAATGCCACCAAATACTGGCGAAATAACCCAGCTGGCGGCGATTTTGCCCATAGTGACCCAATTGACCAAACCAAAGCCAGCGCCTGCAATACCTGCGCCCAGCACGCCGCCAACGATAGAATGGGTGGTCGATACTGGCGCATTGAGAACAGTCGCCAGATTGATCCATAGAGCAGCCGCCAAAAGCGCGCTCAACATGAGATTGCGAAACGCCCCCACATCAACCCCGCTGCCGGGATCAATAATCCCTTTGGCCACCGTCTTCACCACATCACCAC
>JAYOCI010000009.1:1910-5782 GCA_038105345.1 Rhodobiaceae bacterium | reverse complement strand
GCGCCGTCGCTCTCAAAAATTGCGGCGATGATAACGGCGGTGGCAACAGAGATAACCTTGCCGACAACCGCCGGCCCCATATTATTGGCGACATCATTGGCCCCAATATTGAGCGCCATATAACCGCCAATTGAGGCGGCGGCGATGAGCATGAAAACATTCTCTGATGAAACATTGAGATTGGCATAGCCGAAATAACCTGCCGCGATTAAAAACACGCCCGCAACAATCAATGGCAAAGGGCCGTAGCTTGTTTGTTGATGCGCTTGATTTTGAACAAAGTCCAAACGGCGCAAATCATTAACATATCTTTTCGGTGAATTACTCGGTTTCTCAGTCATCACTCCCCCAATTCTGACCTCAGCCTATTGGATTCGCCAAAAAACGGCCACGCCTTTTTCAGATGTGGCCGTTAAAGATGGTGATGATTATTCAGCAGCGAGACGTTGATCGTTAGCTTGCTGCGGCCCGCGCACCAATTTACCAGGCATTTTGCCCGTCGGCTTGCCGTCGTCATAAGTGACCACACCGCTGACAATCGTATAACGATAGCCGCTGACATGTTGAATCAGACGCCGACCCCCAGCTGGCAAATCATGAACCATTTCCGGCTCATGTAATTGCAGGGCATCGAAATCAATCACATTCAGGTCGGCTTTCATGCCCGGAGCAATAATGCCGCGGTCGTTGAGGCCATAAAGCGCTGCGGTTTGGCTGGTTTGTGCGGCGACCGCTTCTTCCAATTGCCAGCGTGCCCCACGCGCCCGATCGCGCACCCAATAAGACAATAAGTAAGTCGGGAAACTAGCGTCGGTAATCACCCCGCAATGGGCGCCGCCATCAGACAGGCTCAACACCGTATTGGGATTTTGGAACATTGTATCAATATGGTCGAAATTCTGATGCGCATAATTCAGCAAAGGCAGATAAACATAGCCCTTGCCATCATTGGCCATCAGCATGTCATAAACGATTTCAGACGGGGCGACGCCACGCGCTGCGGCCAAGGCGGCCACCGAAGTGCTGCCCTCTGGCTCATAATCTGGCACGCCGTCTTTCATCAGCTCAAACATATTGTCAAAACCCAGAGCAATCAGCGCCGCCACACCATGACCCGACGGCAAACCGCCATCACTGCTTTCGTTTTCTTCGGTCATGAAATATGGCTTGCCGTTAATCAGCGCCTCGCGGATTTCTGGCTCACGCAATTTGGCAATGCGCGCGTCAATCGGCAGGCCTTCAAGCGCTTGATATTCCGGATGCATAGAGAATGGATGCACTGTGCTTTCCCAGCCCAAAATCAAGCCGGTTGGGCGAATGGCGATTTGCGCTTTGATTTGCGCCCCATCGGCCACGGCGGCATCGGTCATGGCCAATAAATCGCGCCAGCTTTCGGTATCGACCGGATTTTGCAATAGCGCATAAGTGACTGGCAGGCCGGTTTGTTTCGAGACTTCAGCCATCCAGCCAAATTCTTCTTCCGCCGGATTCAAATCTGAGGCCATTTCAAACACCCCATGGCCACCGCGTTGCATGGCGGCGGCAATGCCGAGCAATTCGTCTTTATTGGCGAAAGTGCCGGGCACGGGCACGCCGTCTTTAGACAAATGCAGCATGGTGCGTGAGGTTGAAAAGCCGAGCGCGCCAGCGCGAATACTGTCTTCCACAATATCGGCCATTTCGGCAATATCTTGTGCATTGGCGGCTTCATTATTGGCGCCACGATCGCCCATTACATAGGCGCGCACGGAGCCATGCGGAATTTGCGTCGCCACATCAAGGGCGCGCGGTTGTTTTTCCAATGCTTCGAGATATTCGGGGAATGTTTCCCATTCCCATGTAATGCCTTCGGCCAAGGCGGCGCCTGGAATATCCTCAACGCCTTCCATCAGCCCGATGAGCCAATCATGTTTGTCGGTTTTGGCCGGTGCGAAGCCGACGCCGCAATTGCCCATGACGACAGTGGTTACGCCATTCCAGCCCGATGGCGACAAATATGGGTCCCATGTGACTTGGCCATCATAATGTGTGTGGATATCGACCCAACCGGGGGTGACCAAGTCACCTTTGGCGTCGATTTCTGTTTTACCCTTGGCCGAAACTGTGCCGACGGCGCTGATGACTCCGTCTTGAATCGCGATATCAGCCTGCCGCGCCGGCGCCCCCGTACCGTCGACCAGAAGGGCATTACGAATAACCAAATCAAACATCTACTTCTCCCCAAATGAATGAAACTTATTGAATGGCAAATTCAGATAAAATGCAAGGCTTGGGAGGCCATCGCGGTGTATCGGGGTGCGGGGGCACGGGGTGAAACTTGCAAAATTGAAACACGCGTGACTATAGTCAATAAGGCTAACGATAGCTTAACAAGAATAATAAGAGAAAAACCATGACAGCAATCTCCTCGGGTGACGAGAAATACCCTGAATTAATACGACTTCTCCGCGAGATGTTTCAATGTGATTGGTCGCATCGGACGACTGACCCTGCCGATATTTTCGCCGTTTATTTATACAAACCTATCATGAGACAGGTAACTAATGTCGGATGTTGAAGGGATTCAAATAGTCCGAAATCAGGCAAGAAAGGCATCAGGTAAGTTGATACGCCTGAGGCGCTGGCTCTATTTTCTATCAGTTTTTGTGCTCATTTATCTGAATGCTGGCCTAAGTTTCGGGTTTCATGCATTCAGTGATGGAAAAAACGGAATCGGTTTTGCCGACGGTGTTCGCATAATTGGTTTGAGTAACGAGTTTATTCATCTTCTTCTATTTCTGGGACTTCTTTTCTTCTTCATTCGGTTTGTTTGGTTTGCGAGTGTTATGTGCTTTGCATATCTGTTGATTGAGAAATATCAAAGGCGAGATGAAGAGTTGGACATTATAGAAGAAGCAGCCGGCGGGTTCAGTGACCCCTCATCAGAAGATGTCGGATTCATGTCAGAACGTGAATTGGCGAGTTGGGAAAGAATAGAACGAATAATAAAGGAGAGAGGTGAGAGATCCCTTGCCAGTTCAATTGAATTTTATGAGGTGACAGAGGGAAGGCTTGATCCAGAAGGTGTTTATGACAACTACCAGTTTGGGAAGAGGATTGGGGGATGGTTCAGAAAACTCGGAATCTTTAATGAAATTATATTGCCCACGACCCTGCCAGTCATTGTTGGTGCAGTCGCCATCTTTCAACTTGCTGAGATAATCTGGTGGCAAACATGACCCGAGTCGAGCGCGCGCAGATTGAGAACTGAAGTCGCACTAGCCGCTGACATAGAGCCGACACAGCGCAAAGATACCAAAACTAGGGAAAAATGGTGCCGGCAGAGAGACTCGAACTCCCGACCCTCTGATTACAAATCAGATGCTCTACCAACTGAGCTATGCCGGCACTGGCGCATGGAATACCGATAAACCGGCCGCAGAGCAAGAGGTTTTTTGGCCCCGCCGCGAAGTTTTAGCGCCCCATTAAGCCGCCGCCAAAGGCCGCGCCCGCGACCAAGCGATAAAGCTGAAGACAGTGATATACATGACAAATAAATACATAATGCCAGTAATGGCAAATTCAGCGCGCTGCAAAAGACTAAGCGCAATAACAAATGACAAAATGTAATTCTGCACACCAATTTCAATCGAAATACTACGCGCCTGCCGCTCGCCCAGCATAAAGCGATGCGCCAAAATAAAGCCAATCACCATCATACTGCCATTCAGCAAAAACGTAATGAGCCCCGCATCGATCACAATATTCACCATTTGATGGCGCAAAGACCACAACATCACCGCCATGGTGAACAGCAAAAAGGTGAAAGATAAACGCGTCGCCCATGCTCTCATCAGGGTGGTGGTAACAGGTCTGGAAGGACGACGGTGAGA
>JAYOCI010000009.1:0-1900 GCA_038105345.1 Rhodobiaceae bacterium | reverse complement strand
CAATCAGCGTGATGAAAATAAACACCATTGTGCGCACCACCGGCAGGCGAATATCGCTGGCCTCTCCGGCGAAAATCTCCAGCCCGAGATTGACGTAAAACGGCACAGTCAAAAGCGCCGCCATGCCCGAAATCACCGTCAACACAATCGATAAAGCCACATCACCACGCGCCAAATGGCAGAAAAAATTAGACGTCGCCCCGCCCGGACACGCAGCCAGTAAAATCAGCCCAATGCCAATCGCCAAGGGCGGTTGCAATAACCAAACGAGAAAGAAACCAGCCAGCGGCAAAATCAGTAATTGCCCCACCAGCCCCAGCGCAACGCCGCGCGGGTCCGTGCCGATTTTGGCAAAGTCACGCAAGGTCAAGGTCAGGCCCATGGTCAACATGATGATCCACAGCGCAATCGTGCCAAGCAGCGATAGCGACACGCCAAACACTTCCATGCCTAGCAGATTTAGACCTTCAAGACTGGTGTGCATCATCGCCTTTACACGTCTCTTTTCGGTAATTGAAAGCCAGCTTTGGCCACAAAGGCTTGGTCATCGGCAATTAAGCCGGCAATCGACGGCCGCGCCATGCAACGCTGAAAATGCGCCGCCAAATTGGCAAAACGCGCGGCTGGCACGTCATAACCAACAAAGGACAAATTATATAATTGGCAAGTAACGGCAATATCAGCAATCGAGAAATGATCGCCGGCAAACCATTCTTTGCCGTCTAATTGCTTCTCCAAATAAGACAAAAATGTTTCCGCTACCAGTTCGAAACCAGCTGTGGCGGCTTCATAATCGGCCGGCTTGCCAGTTGCCAGATTGAAAAACACTGGCCGGAACACACCAAGGCCGACTTTCGAGGCCATTTCGCTATCGCAGAATTCTTCAATCCACAAAGCCCGCCCCAGCGCCTCCGCCTCGGCTGGATAGAGGGCCGGTTCTGGCTTTAAACGATCAAGATAAGCGCAAATCGCCGAACTATCATTAATCGCATAATCAGGGTTGGCAGGGTCGAGCAATAATGACGGAATACGCTTCAGCGGATTAATCCGCTCATAGCCCTCAGGCCATCCAAGCGGGCTTGGCCGCGGGTCATAGTCATATTCAATGCCTTTTTCAGCCGCAACAATACGGGCTTTTTTGACAAAGGGGGAAAGCGGCGCGCCAAGTAATTGCATAGTCTACTCCATTTTTAACAGCCCATAGTTTGAACCAAGCCAGCGCTTGGCGCAAGCAGCAACAGCTTTAACCTTGGCCGCATCAGTGTTAGGTTAATGGCCTATTGGGGGGAGCCATGAGTCTTATTTTTGCAGCTAAATCAATCATCACGATGAATCCGAGCCAAGCGCGCGCCACCCATATGGCGGTCCGCGATGGCCATATTCTAGCCGTCGGCGACGCCAGCCATATCGAGCAATGGCGGCAGGCTTGGGGCGATATGCCAATTGATGAAAGCCTTAGCGATAAAATCTTCATGCCCGGCTTTGTCGAAGGCCATACGCATATGATGGAAGGCTTGTTCTGGAATTATGATTATGTCGGCTATTACGACCGTGAGGGGCCAGACGGCAATGTCATCGCTGGCCTGAAATCAATCGATGATGTGGTCGCCCGTCTGTCGCAGATAAATCAGCAGCGCGAAGATAAAACCAAGCCCTTGATTGCTTGGGGATTTGACCCGATCTTTTTCGAAGGGCGGCGCATGAATACTGCCGACTTGGATAAGGTGAGCACTGAGTGTCCAGTGATTGTGCTGCACGCTTCTTTGCATATTCTCAACACGAATAGTTTGGTGATTGAGCAAGCCGGTGTGAAACAGGGCGACAATAATGATGCTGTGCGGCGCGATGAAAACGGCCGCCCCTCGGGTGAGTTTTTGGGACAATTGGGCATGTATATGGC
>JAYOCI010000118.1:0-4747 GCA_038105345.1 Rhodobiaceae bacterium | reverse complement strand
TTTATTCAAATGGTTAAAGGCGTTTAGTCGATTTGGATGAGACGGCGCCCGTGGTTATTGCCGCTAATCAGCCCGATAAAAGCCTGCGGCGCACCCTCAATGCCTTGGCTGATATCTTCGCTATAGACCAGCGAGCCAGATCGAATGAGCTTGGCCATAGCGGCCTGCGCATCGGTAAAACGATTGGCATAATCATAAACCACCAAACCAGCCATGGTCAGCCGATGGGTGATGAATTGCGTTGTATGGCGAATGCCAACGGGCGTGTCGCGGTTATATTCCGAGATTTGGCCGGAAACCACAATCCGCCCGCGTATCCGCATATTGACAATCGCCGCATCGAGCATATCGCCGCCGACATTGTCGAAATAAATATCCACGCCATCGGGACAAGCGGTTTTTATCGCCTGAACCAAATCCGTCTCGGCTTTATAGTCAATGACCTTGTCAAAGCCCAGTTGCGAGACATAACGGCATTTGTCTTCGCCGCCAGCAATACCAACCACATTTAGCCCCATGGATTTGGCCAATTGTCCGGTTGTTGCGCCAACGGGGCCAGCGGCCGATGAAATAACAATGGTCTCGCCGCTTTCCGGGCGTCCTAAATCTTGTAGCCCAAACCATGCGGTCAAGCCGGGTACGCCCAAAACGCCAATGGCCGCGGTCATGCGCACTTGATCATCAAAAAGGGCAGGGTCTAGTTTTTGCAGCCCACGGTCGCCATGCACCAGTCCCTCAGCCCAGCCGAGACCGCCCATGACCATATCGCCGACCGCATAGCGCGATGACGTGCTTTCGATAACTTCACCAATACCGGCGCTTTCAATAACATGGCCCAAGGGCAGGGCGGCGGCATAGCTATCGCCATTGAGACGCGAGCGCATGCCCGGGTCGACGGAAAAGAAATGCGTTTTAATGCGCACCTGATTGTCTTTCAGCTCAGGCAGTTCATGTTCGACCAAAGCGAAGCAATCCTCGGTTGGAACAGCCTCTGGTCGCTTGCTGAGTGTCCATTGTTTAATCATGCGGTTCATCGCTATACCCCTCTACAAGCAAGATTAATTATCTTATCGCTATATGCAAGCACAGAGCTTGTTCACAAGGCCCGCACGCGCTACATAGCGTGTATGACAATTGGCAATAAAAGCTTAACTCTGGTAATGGCCCAGCTCAACCCGACGGTTGGTGCGCTGGCGGCCAATGCTGACCTATTGCGCGCCTGTCGGGCGGAACATGCCGATGCTGATGTGATTATTGCCGGTGAGCTTTTTCTGACCGGTTATCCGCCAGAAGATCTTGTGCTGAAACGCGCTTTTGTGGAACAGATTGCCAAAGTCGCAGCGGCTTTGGTTGAAGAGACAAAAGACGGCGGGCCGGCGTTGATTTTTGGTCTGCCAAGCCTAGAAAACGGCCAGCTCTACAATAGTGTGATGGTTGCTGATGGCGGCCATGCCAGTTTGCGCCATAAACATCATCTGCCGAATTATGCGGTGTTTGACGAAAAGCGCTTATTTTCTTCTGGCCCGCTTCCGGCGCCGGTTGAGTTGCGCGGCCTGCGCATTGGCTTGCCGATTTGCGAAGACATATGGTTTGCCGATGTCGTTGGTCATTTAGCCAGCCAAGGGGTGGATATTTTGATTTCGCCTAATGGCTCACCTTTTGAGCGCGGCAAACATGAAAAACGCCTGCATCATGCGGGCCAAAGGGCGCAGCAATCGGGCTTGCCTTTGGTTTACGTCAATCAATTTGGCGGGCAAGACGAATTAGTGTTCGACGGCGGCAGTTTTGCCATCAATGGCGATGGCGCGCTGGCCGTGCAACAGCCAGTGTGGAAATCCGACGCCACGCGCATCACTTTACAGCAACAGGCCGATGAAAGCTGGCAGATTATTCCCGAACCCTTGTCGCAACATCCGCCAGAAAATGAACAAATATATGCGGCGGCCGTCTTGGGCTTGCGCGACTATGTCGAAAAGAACCGTTTCCCTGGCGTTTTATTGGGTCTGTCGGGGGGTATTGATAGTGCAATATGTGCCGCTATGGCGGTTGATGCGCTGGGCGCGGAGCGCGTGCATTGCATTATGCTGCCGTCACAATATACCAGCCAAGCCAGCCTCGATGATGCTGCAGCTTGCGCTAAAGCCTTGGGGGTGAGGCTCGATACGATTTCAATCGCTGATCCAGTGCTTGGGGTTGAAAATGCTTTGCAGCCACTATTTGCCGAGACTCAGGCCGATCTGACTGAGGAAAACATCCAATCGCGTTTGCGCGGCACATTGTTGATGGCGGTGTCGAATAAATTTGGCGCCATGGTCGTTACCACGGGCAATAAATCGGAAGTATCGGTCGGCTATGCAACGCTCTATGGCGATATGAATGGCGGCTATAATCCGATTAAGGATATTTATAAAACCGAAGTATTTGCTTTGTCGCGTTGGCGCAATCAGCATCAGCCGATAAATGGGCTAGGGCCGGCCGGTGAGGTTATTCCGACGGCCATTATCGATAAGCCGCCAAGCGCCGAATTGCGCCCCGACCAAAAAGACGAAGACAGTCTGCCGCCCTATGATGTGCTTGACGATATTCTTTTTGCTTTGGTCGAGGATGAGCTGGGTGTCGACGACATTATTGCCCGTGGGCATGATGGAGAAACTGTGAAGCGCATTGAGCATTTATTGTATATTTCAGAATATAAACGACGTCAGGCCGCGCCTGGTGCTAAGATTGGGCATCGTAATTTTGGCCGCGACCGTCGTTACCCTATTACCAATGGTTTTCGTGATGCGCGCTTATAAGCCGCTGGTTAGTTGAAGAGAGATTTAATGACTATTCGAACACGTTTTGCGCCAAGCCCAACTGGCCTCTTGCACGTCGGCAACGCACGCGCCGCTTTATTTTGCTTTTTGTTCGCCAAGGCGCAAAATGGCCAATTCATGCTGCGTTATGACGACACGGATCAAGAACGTTCAAGCGACGCTTTTTCAGCCGCGATTGACGAGGATCTGGCATGGCTGGGACTGGTGCCTGACGAAACCGCGCGTCAGTCTGAACGCTTTGACCGCTATGAAGAAATATTCGCCGCTCTGAGAGAGGCGGGGCTTGTTTATGCTTGTTATGAAACGCCGGATGAGCTTGACCGCAAGCGCAAGCGGCAATTGGCGCGCGGCTTGCCGCCGGTTTATGACCGCGCTGCCTTGGCGCTTACAGAGGAAGAAAAGCAGGCTTTTGAAGCCGAGGGGCGGCAAGCCCATTGGCGCTTCAAATTATCTGGCAATGATGTGGTGTGGGAAGATCTCATCCGCGGGGCGCAAAAAATTGAAACCGCCAGCCTTTCTGATCCCGTCATCCGTCGGGCTGACGGCACTTGGTTGTATACTTTGCCGAGCGTCGTTGATGATTTGGATTTGGCCATCACCCATGTTATTCGCGGCGAGGATCATGTGACCAATACGGCGGCGCAAATTGAGCTGATTGGTGCGATTGGCGGCAGCGTGCCAGAATTTGCGCATTTCTCGCTCATGTTGGGAGCCGACGGCAGTAATTTATCAAAACGCATTGGCTCTTTGTCGCTGCAAGAATTGCGCGGCCAAGGTTTTGAAGCGATGAGTTTGAATAGTTTGATTGCCCGTTTGGGCACCGCTGATCCGGTAGAGCCGGTTCAGCATATGGCGCATCTGATTGCTGGCTTCGACATATCGCGGCTTGGGCGGGCACCGGCGCGTTTTGATCCGGAAGATGTTGCGCGTCTCAATGCGCGGATTTTGCACGATATGCCCTATGAGTTGGCTCAGCCGCGTTTACAGCAAATGGGCGCCCCTGATGACGAGGCTTTCTGGATGGGCGTGCGTAGCAATATTGATTATTTTTCTGACGTCGCCACAATGATAGCCCTGATCAACGGCCCGATAACACCGGTCGTCGAAGACGAGGATGCTGAGTTTATCGTCGCGGCGCAAGCGGCTCTGCCGGCTGCGCCATTAACGGCGGAGAGTTGGTCGCAATGGACGACAGCCCTCAAACAACAAACTGGCCGCAAAGGACGTGGCTTGTTTCTGCCATTGCGTCAGGCTTTAACGGGTCAGGCGCATGGGCCAGAAATGCAACACTTATTGCCACTTATCGGTTATGATCGGGTGGTGGCGCGTCTTACCGGCGCATCTGAATAGTATATAGGTAGAAGCGCATGCGCGAACGGCTTTACATTTTTGACACAACCCTACGCGATGGGCAGCAAACCGCTGGCGTCGATTTTTCTGTGTCAGATAAAGCCCGCCTCAGCGATGCCCTAGACGCGCTCGGCGTCGACTATGTCGAAGGCGGTTATCCTGGGGCCAATCCGACGGATACGGCGTTTTTTGAGACTTATGAGGGCACGAAAAATGCCCGTTTGACGGCTTTTGGCATGACCAAAAGAGCCGGTCGCAGTGTCGATAATGATCCCGGGTTTATGCAGATTTTGAACGCCGGCGCGCAAGCCGTTTGTTTGGTCGGCAAAAGCTGGGATTATCATGTTGATGTCGCCTTGGGCATTAGCAATGAAGAAAACATTGAATCTATTCGCGACAGTGTCGAGGCGATTTGCGCCCGCGATATTGAGGCGATGATTGATTGTGAGCATTTTTTCGATGGCTTTAAGGCCAATCGCGATTATGCCTTGGCTTGCGCCAAAGCCGCTTATGACGCTGGCGCGCGCTGGGTGGTGCTGTGCGACACGAATGGCGGCACACTGCCACATGAAGTGGCGGCG
>JAYOCI010000117.1:0-4782 GCA_038105345.1 Rhodobiaceae bacterium | reverse complement strand
GCTTGCTAATTTTACCATTCGCTTGCTACCCTTACGCCTGTGATTTGGGAGAGACATCATGAAAAAATTTTCTTATTTGGGGTTAGTGTTTGCGTTCGCTTTAACCGGTGTTCAAGCAACACTCGCAGCTGACGCGTCGCTTTTGGGCAGCAAGCTCACACCGCTCGGCTCTGATCCATCGGCATCGAGCGATGGCACGATACCGGCATGGACGGGGGGGATTACATCGCCGCCAGCAGGTTATGTGAAGGGTGAAGATCACATTGACCCATATGCCGATGATGCTGTCATGTTTTCAATTACGGCTAAAAATCTAGAAAAATATAAAAATCGTTTGAGTGCAGGCCAGCAAGCCATGTTTGCACGCCATCCTGAAACCTATCGCATGGATATATATCCGACCCGCCGGAGCTGTTCTTTGCCAGAGGCTGTTTATCAGGCAACCAAAGAAAATGCCAAAAATGCGCAATTGGTGAATGACGGCAATAATATCGCTGGCGCCAGAATTGGCGTGCCTTTCCCAATTCCGAAATCGGCGATTGAGATTTACTGGAACCATAATTTTTACTGGCACGGCCATCGTTACCACGCCAAAACAACGGGCGCAGGTGTTGAACCAGACGGGACACTGACCCGCATTGTGCGCGAAGATTGGCGCTATAATTTCTACGCTGACCCAGATTTGTCACCCGATGATTTCGACAATCGTCAATTTCTTTGGATGGGCATATGGTCAGCACCGCCGCGCTTCAACGGGGCTGGCTTTTCAATGACCAATACGATTGATCAGACCGTGCAACCGCGTGAGGGCTCTATGTTCCGCCCAGATTTGCGCAAGATTGTTCGCGCTACACCTTCTGCTGCCACATATGACGGGCCGCTGAGCACCTCAGCCGGTCTGCGCCAGAATGATAATATGTTCTTGTTCAGCGGTGCGCCGGATCGCTATGAGTGGAAAATTATTGGCAAACGTGAAATCTATGTGCCCTATAATGCCTATAAGGCTTCATCAACGGCCAATGATCCGGCCAGTTTAATGACGCCAAACCATTTGAACCCAGATTATCTGCGCTATGAATTGCATCGCGTATGGGTTCTTGAGGCGACCGGCAAGCCGGATATTAATATGACTTACAGCCGTCGCACCTTCTATGTTGACGAAGACAGCTGGATTTTCCTTGAGGCGGATTTATACGATGCGCAGGGCGAGTTAACCCGTACCCAGCACGCCTTCATTAAAAATTATTATGAAGCACCAGCCTGTGTGTTTGAATTTGACGTGATGAATGATTTGCCGAGCGGTCGGTATAATGTCGATCACATTAAAAACGAATATGGGCCTGCCGATTTGGATTATGATGTGCAACCGCGTGACTTTGGTTCAAGCGCATTGAAACGCAGAATTGGACGCTAGTGTTGCAATCAACTGACATCAATCTGCCGCTTGATATTGACACCGTTAAGGGGTTTTTGGACCCGCTTGAGGGGGCTGCGCTTTATCAGGCGGCGATTGATATGTCGCCGCACGGCTTATGTGTTGAGATTGGCAGCTATTGCGGTAAATCAACCGTCTATCTTGGTGCGGCCTGTCAACAAACGGGCGGCACATTGATTGCCATTGACCATCATCGCGGCTCTGAGGAAAACCAGCCTGGTGAGGAATATTTTGACCCCGATCTTGATGACGGGGCTGGCGGCATGTCATCGCTGACATTGTTCCGCGACACGCTAAAGCGGGCTTGTTTGGAGGACGCGGTGGTGCCGATTTTGGCGTCATCAGAAATGGCCGCCAAAATCATCACAGCAGACTTGGCCTTGGTATTTATCGACGGCGGTCATTCCCTACCAGCGGCGATGGCGGATTATCGCAATTGGGGCGCACGGGTGATGCGCGGTGGCCTTTTAGCCATCCATGATGTGTTTCCCAATCACGCTGATGGTGGGCGACCGCCGCATGATATTTATAAATTGGCGTTACATTCCGGCCTGTTTGAGGAAATAGCGGCGGTTAAATCGCTACGGATTTTGCGCCGTCTTTAATCGCGCTGGCTTAATACGCCATGCGCCGGTGTGATTTGATGCACGCTGTCAAAGGCGAGAATAACCGCACCGGCCGTCCAAGCGGGGCGCTCCACGGGCCAAAAAACCTGCTGCTCAATTTGCATGCCCATCCAATAGGCGCCATTTTCGTCACGAAATCGATCGAGCCAGCTGAGCAGGGTTTGTGCCTTTTCTTGTTCGCCTTGGCTAACCAAAGCCATGACTAACTCAGCGCTCTCTGCCACGGTCACCCATGGCTCATCGGCGACACAGCGGCAGCCAAAGCCATCAATAATGAATTTATCCCAGCCAGCCTCAAGCCGTTCTTGACCTTGCTCAAGGCTCAGCGCCCCGCTGAGAACCGGATAATACCAATCCATGGAATAGCGGTCTTTGGCCTCCCATGTGCGGTCATAGCGCTCTGGCTTGTGAGCCAATGCGTCAGCCAGCTTAGCCCGCGCTTGCTGCCAATGCGGCTTATGTTTCGACAGGGCGTCAGCTAATTTTAGCGCGCAGCCGAGGCTTTTATGGATTGAGCTATTGCCGGTGACCAAGGCGTCTTCTTCCGGTGTTCCGGCATCGCGCGCTGTCCAGCGAATGTCACCTTGCGGATATTGCAGGGCAATGACAAATTCGATGGCCGCTTCCACCATTGGCCAATTGGCATGGGCATAATCAAGGTCTTGATGCAGGCACAAATGGTGCCAAATGGCGGTGGCGCAATAGGCGATAAAATTTGTGTCGCGAATTTTATGGCCAGCCTCGACGCCCTCATTGGTGAATTGGTGCAATTCTTCGTCAA
Source organism: Rhodobiaceae bacterium (assembly GCA_038105345.1). Taxonomy (GTDB): domain Bacteria; phylum Pseudomonadota; class Alphaproteobacteria; order RS24; family RS24; genus JAHEGN01. Next base: position 1,940 of record JAYOCI010000117.1, on the reverse strand, counting down.
TCGGCACGGCACTGCCCAATTGCCCCCACCATGAGCCATCTTCAAGCTGGCTATTGCGCAAATAAGCAATGGCTTTTTCAGCTTCGGCACGCGCGCCTATAGTATTTAGCCCCATGGCCGCTTCCAAATGGTTCCAAGGGTCAATGACGCCATTTTTGAACCACGGAATAGACCCATCGTCATTTTGCAGGCTGATAATCGTCGTATAGGCCCCATCGAAATAGCCATTGAAGTCGCGATTGAGCCTCATGCCTGCGAATCCGGTTTGGTGAAATAGAGCACCACGCTTTTGCCCATAAGCGGGTCGGCCAATTTGGACAAAAGGCGCAAGGCAAGCGGGTTTTTCAAAATCTCAATTTCCAATAGTTTTTTATAACCACGGACGAAAATATTGCGCTCATTAGTGACCCCGACGGCGCAGCGCAACCACCAATAGGGGCTGTGCAAGCCATGGCTCAAATGCCGTCGTTCAAATTGAAAGCCCAGCGCCTCAAAATCAGCCCGCAAAGCGGCAGCATTGAAAATGCGCACATGACCGCCCGGCGTATTGTGATAGTCGTTGGACAATAGCCAGCAAATTTTTTCTGGCCAATAATGCGGCACAGATATGCCAATGCGTCCACCAGGCTTGGTGATGCGCCAAATTTCGCCAAGGGCGCTTTGGTAATCAGGAATATGTTCCAACACTTCTGAGCAAATCAGGCGGTCGAATTGCTGGTCTTTGAAAGGTAATTGCAGCGCATCGCCGACCATTAGGTCATAGCGGCGTGCATGGCCGGTTTGCGGCTCTAAATCAGGATTGGCCAAAAACCCATTACGCGCCACGCAAATATCATCAAAACCCAAATCCAACCCGACGGCTTGGCAGCGGGCGTGAAAATAAGCGGCGTGTGTGTGGCGACCATGGCCACAGCCCAAATCAAGGAATTGGTGGCCGTCCTGCAGCTTTAAGTAATCGAGATTAATGGTCTGCATGGTGCTTGGCTGATGCGTGAAACTTCTCGATGGTGTCGCGATACATATCGACCACCTCGCGGGCGCAGCGCTCCCATTTGAATTTATCTAAAATATGCTGACGCGCTGCTTTTGACATTTCTTCGCGCCGTTGCGGGTCGCGCAATAGGCTATCGATGGCTTTTGCAAGAGCTGGCGGATTAGAATGTGGCACGACAATCCCTGCATCGCCGACCACTTCCGGCAATGAGCCGCCATCTGTTGATACCAGCGGCACACCGCATGACAATGCCTCACCAGCCGGAAAGCCAAAGCCCTCATAAACAGATGGCGAAACAGCAATGGTTGCTTCGGCATATAAATCGCAAATATCTTGCCCAGACAGATTGGACACAAAGCGCACCCGATCACGAATGCCCAGCTTGTCTAGCTCTTGCATGGTTTGGCCTTCGCGCAAACGACCGACGACGAGTAATTCCAAATCGGGATGGTCGCGCAAAAGACTGTGATAGGCGCGGATGAGATAAATCAACCCTTTGAGCGGCACATCGGCGCTGGCGGTGACCATCAGCCGATTGGTAAGTCTTTTAATATGCGGCTGGGGCCGGAATAGCTCATGGTCAATGCCGTGGTGAATGCGGGTCATGCGCTGTTTCGGCACTTTGAAGTCGCGCTCGACATCACGCATGGTGCTATCAGACACAACAATCAGCGGATCGAGCTGGCGCGCTACTTTGATTTGCATATTCAAGAAAGAATACCAGCGCCATTTCAGGAATTTCATCCATGGCCATTTGGCGTGAGCGATATCAATGCGCTTATCCATCGTGATTGGGTGGTGGATTGTGCCAACCACAGGCAAGCCCATATCGCGCACTTCTAACATGCCGTAACATAAGGTTTGGTTATCATGCATAATGTCATATTCGGATATTTTATCGCGCATATAGTCAGCCATGCGCACGCCGAATGTATAAGGCTCAGGA
>JAYOCI010000116.1:0-4790 GCA_038105345.1 Rhodobiaceae bacterium | reverse complement strand
CCAGACATAGATAACGTGATCAGGGTCACCCGGCACAGGCACGCCCCAATCAAAGGCGGTGCGCGAGATAGACAGGTCTTTAAGCCCGCCCTTGACGAATTGCATCACCTCATTGCGTCGGCTTTGCGGCTGAATAAAATCTGGATTGGCCTCGAAATGCGCTAATAATTTGTCTTCATAGGCCGATAATTTGAAGAAATAGCTGTCTTCTACCAGCCATTCAACATGCGTGCCTTGCGGTGAGATGAATTCACCAGCCTCATTTTTGGTCAATTCGCCTTCGGCATAAAACGCCTCATCGCGCACTGAATACCAACCAGCATAGGCGTCTTTATAAATATCGCCATTATCGGCAATGCGCCGCCAAATTTCGCTCACCGCCTCATAATGGCGCGGTTCAGAGGTGCGAATAAAGTCATCATGGCTGCAATTCAGCATTTCCGCCATATGACGAAAGGCTGGTGTCAGCTCATCGGCCAAGTCGCGGGCGGTTTTGCCTTGATCGCGGGCGGTTTGAAACATTTTTTGCCCGTGGTCATCCGTGCCGGTCGAAAAATACACATCATCGCCAGCCAAACGGCGATAGCGAGCGATCGCATCCGACGCCATGACCTCATAGGCATGACCAATATGCGGAGGCCCATTTGGGTAGGAAATAGCGGTGCTTATAAAAAATTCTTTACCCATTACATCCACTCAATCTCTTATTCGGGTTCATATGTGAGCTCATTTACGAACCAAGTCGCTGAGCGCCTCGAACCAATCCAAAACGGCCTGTTTCTTGTCTAAATTTAGCGCCTCGATTTGGCGCATATTCAGGTTCACTTTCTCCCACAAGCGGGTCGCCGGTTCAAGTGCCATTTGTGGCCCGATACGCGCGATAAGCTCGGCTTCGCCCTCGAATACTGGCTGCGGATAAGCGCCAGTAGCGCGACCGTGAATCAAGCGATACAGCCAATTGCTGAACAAATAGCAGAAAACTTCAAAACTCTCCGGCGCGCTGCGGGTGCCAAAACGACTGGCCAGTGCGTGCAAGCGCTCAATATCAGGGCTTGGCAAGCCAACTAAGACGTCAATCATATCGCGATATAGATCCATGCCGCCATGTTCGACCAAATTCAACGCCCTGCCCGCGCTACCGGCCGCCAAATAGGCCGCCGCCGCCGCTTCACTCGGATTGATAGCCCCCGACTGCTGATTGATGAGACTGACCAATTCCTCATTTGTTAACGAAGAGAAGTTCAGGCTTCGGCACCGCGACTTAATCGTGTCCAATAATCGTCCGGGATTGTGGCAAATAATGAAAAACAAACATTTTTCCGGCGGCTCCTCGAGCAATTTCAGCAGCCCATTGACGCCAAATTTGTTCATCTCATCGATACTGTCGATAATCGCAATGCGCCAACCACTGCGCGAGGCGCTCAGTGAAAATGATTTTTTCAATTCCCGCACATCTTCCGACGGAATATCACTATAAAACTTTTCGGTTTTTTCATTAAACCGACGTTTCAAAACAAACATATCGGGGTGCGAGTCGGTTTCAACCAAATGACCATCGGCACTGTCTTGCGCGCGCCAAAAGTCGCCCATATCATGCGGATTCTTAGCTGCCATGAGTGCGCGGGCCAATAAATAAGCAAAACTCGCCTTACCGACCCCCTTTGGCCCCGATAATAGCCAAGCATGGGGAAACCGCTGTCCCTCGCTAGCCTGCTGCATGACTTGGCAGACCGCATGATGGCCAATTAACGCCTTGGTAAAGCGCGGCGCTTGATCGCCGTCAATATCAGGAAACTCGTCATTGCTATCAATTTGGCTGCTCATGCGCGACGTGCACTTTCTGCCTCAAGGCATGGCCGTTATAGTTTAAAGCGGCGCGCCATTTCTTGCTCAATCTGGCCCCAGACAGCCTCAAAACTATCTTCCGCATCAACCACTACAATACGACCAGGATTTTCATTGGCAATGGCCAAAAATCCATCGCGCAAAGTTTGGTGAAAGGCCGCGCCTTTTTTCTCAAAACGAGCTGCCCCACCGCGCGTGGCGGCACGCTTCAAACCCGCCTCAGCGCGCACATCGAGCAAAAAGGTGACATCCGGCACAGCATTACCAACCGCTTGCTCTTGCAATTGGCTGACCATGCTCAAACCCAGACCACCGGCTATGCCCTGATAGGCCAATGTGGAATCCATAAATCGGTCACAAATCACCCATTTACCCGCCGCCAATGCCGGCTCAATCAAGCGATGCACATGTTCGACGCGGGCGGCTGTCATCATCAGCAGCTCAGACAAGGGCAACCAACGGTCAGGGTCGCCCTGCACCAGCAAATCACGCAGGTCTTCGCCCTGTTGTGTGCCGCCAGGTTCACGCGTTTCAACGACCTCAAGGCCCTTACTGCGCAAAAACCCTGCCAGACGTGCCGCTTGGGTGGATTTACCGCCCCCTTCGCCGCCCTCGAAACTAATAAACTTGCCGCGCATATTATTCACCACCCGAAATTAAATAACTCAAACTCGAAAAGGCACGGCTAATAAAATTGCCGCGATCTACATCTTGCTTGGCCACCACAGGCATTTCCTGCGGCGCTAGGCCTGGCATTGTAATTTTCAACACGCCAATCACGTCGCCCTGTTTAATCGGCGCCAAAATTGGTTTGTCATAAATCAATGTCGCAACCATTTTTCTCAAGCCACCATGTGGGGTGACGACCTCAAAGCGGCGGTCCGGCACCACGTCAACCGTATCTTCGCTGCCGTGCCAGACCGGTAAGCTGGCGACAACATCACCAGCTTCGGCCAATATTTTATTCTGAAAGCCACGAAAGCCCCATGTCATCATCTTGCGGCCCTCGCTGGCGCGCGCGCGTTTGGACTCCAAGCCATTGACCACCAAGATGAGGCGGCGGCCATTTTGCTCAGCCGAAGCCACAAGGCCATAGCCCGAGTCTTCTGTATGGCCAGTTTTCAAGCCATCGGCGCCGATACCCGCATAGAGCAAAGGATTGCGATTGGACTGGCGGATTTTATTCCAAGTGAAATCACGCTGTGCGAAAAGCGCATAATAATTGCTGTGCTTATTGATTAATTCTTGCGCCAATTTCGCCAAATCGCGAGCCGATGTCTTATGGTCAGGGTGCGGCCAGCCGGTTGAATTGGCAAAACTGGTTTCATTCATGCCCATTTCTGCAGCGCGCGCATTCATCATTGTGGCAAAATTTTCTTCTGAACCAGCAATGCCCTCGGCCAAAGCAATACACGCATCATTGCCCGATTGAATAATAACCCCGCGCAGCAAGTCTTTCACCGCCACTTTTGAGCGCGCTTTCAAGAACATGGTTGAGCCACCTGAGCTGGCACCGCCTTTTTTCCACGCATTATCGCTGACGAAAAACTCCTCATCCTCGCTAATCGCTCCCGATGCAATGGCCTCAAACACCATTAGCACGGTCATTAATTTGCTCATACTGGCTGGGCTCATGCGCACATCGGCGTTTTTCTCATACAGAACCACGCCGCTCTTTGCGTCGATTAATATGGCATAGTCGGCATTTCTTTCCATGGCATTCGCTGACGCCAGCGGAAACAACAGCGTCAAGGAAAGCGCTAAAACTTTTAAGGTTTTTGTCATTTTTGTCATTTGCATCTTTTGATCCTCACAATCTTATGGCCAAGCTATTGCTCGATAATAACGGCATCTTGATGGCCAGCCTTAATCAGCGCGTCAATTGTGGCAAGCGCATCGGCGCGTATATTAACGCCCCCCATTTTGACCCGATAGTAAACCGCACCATTAAGCTCAACCTCGACGATTTCGACGGGCGAAATTGTCTCCAATGATTTTTTCAAACTATTGGCGTTTTCCAAATCACTAAACACACCGACTTGCACCGCATAACGCTTATCGGCAAAGCTGACCGGCTCACTGGCTTGCAGCACACTGCCGCCATCGGCGGTTTTGACCAACACATCGTCCACTGGTGCCGCCGTCACTTGCTGTGACTCGGGCGGTGTGACGGGTTTTTCGACAATGAAACGCTCCGGCTCCGTGCCGCGAATAAGCCGTCCGGCGCTATCAAATAGCGGCGCGCGCCCGAGATATTGCACACGCACGCGCGCTGTGCCGGCCTCTTTAAAGCCGAGCACTTCGGCGGCGCGGCGCGACATATCAATTTCGCGGTCTTTGGCAAATGGCCCACGATCATTGATCCGCACCACGACGGAGCGGCCGTTTTCTAAGTTTGTGACCCGCGCCCGCACAGGCATGGGCAATGTTGGGTGGGCGGCGGTTAATAGGTTCATGTCGAAGATTTCGCCATTGGCGGTGCGTTTGCCGTCGAATTTCGGGCCATACCATGAGGCGACCCCTTGGTTATCATAATTGACGTCTTCTTGCGGATAATACCAAAGGTCTTCGATTTTATAGGGCGTGCCGATTTTATAAATGCCGCCGGCGGCGGTTTGGCGGCCTTTTGCGGCTGTATCAATATTGCTATCGCGCGGCACGGGGGCACTGGCGCAGGCTGCCACCAGTCCGCATAGAGACAAGACGATAAATCTTCGCGCTCGACCGCGCCATTGCTTGATGGTCACCATATTGCCCTTTGCACTACTTACGGTGTGAATGTAAGGGATTCGCGCGTGAATAAGAAGCGCCGTGAATATCTTTCAGCGCGCGCGGGAAAGTAACGAAATTGGCTTGAGTTTCTGTGAACTAACGATATAAAGAAACCCGTGGAGAGATGGCTGAGTGGTTGAAAGCGGCGGTCTTGAAAACCGTTGAGCGTTTGC
>JAYOCI010000115.1:2820-4807 GCA_038105345.1 Rhodobiaceae bacterium | reverse complement strand
GAGTTATGCGGCACGGCAATGGTATCGACACCTTGGTCGCGCAGATTATCCATCCACGCCCACAAATCTTCTGGGTTAGGTGACATAATACGGCTGAACGGCAAAGCCGGCGCTTTGTCGCCACGGAAAAACACATTTCTGTGCAGATTTTGATTGTCTGGCCCCGAGGTAAACTCATAGCCAATCAGTGCGGTGAATTTACCCGGCTCATTATATTCATTGGCTTTATCAATAATATGCGCCCAAGCCGATTCCATCACATCTTGATCGACCAAATCATCCGGCTTGTCGCTTTTATTGAGACGCGGAAATAGGTTTTGAAACGCCGCCAAACGCTCGACCGGAGTCTTGGCTTTGCGAATGGCCAAAGCCAATTCATGCTTTGATGCGGCTTGGCGCGGATCATGCATGGCGGGCAACATGCCGAGATAAATCGCATGGTCGGTGACCGCCTGAAAATCGAGCGGGTCATTGAGCTTCATATCAAAACCAGCTGGGTGTTTAATCGTCTCACCACGGGCATAGCGGTAAGCGTCATCGGGTGAATTACGATTGCCAAAAATATAGCTGTCGAAAGACAGGGCTGTATGCAAATGCGTTTCGCCAAATAGCACAGCGCGGTTTTCCGGCGCCTCAGCGGCCATGGCGGTCGCGCTTAAACCAACACTCACAACAAGTGTCGACAATAGTTTTGTAAATTTCATCTTATCCCCCTTACGGCGCTATTTTGAATTTTAACGCCTCATTAATTTATATTACTTAGCGTTGGCTCGTGCAATCGCTGTTGCCGCGACTTGCACGCCTCCTGACAAAGCCTCCCTCTTGTCAGGGGGTAATTGCGCTTATTTGCGGCAAAAGCTCATCAGCTGATAGGTAATCATAGCCGCAGTGAAATCACTGACCGGCTGGCCGTCAATGGGCGCCAATTCGACGACATCAATACCCACACAACGACGCCCAACCAATGTGCTTTGCACCAAATCCAGCGCCTGATAAAAACCAAGTCCGCCAGGTACGGGCGTTCCTGTAGCTGGCAGAACCGACGGATCAAGGCCATCAAGGTCAAAAGTCACATAAATATTTTCGGGAAAATCATCCGGTAAATTAACCGACGAAATCTGCCCGCGAACCAGCTCCGGCCCATCATGGCAAATCACACCATGGGCGCGCCGACCCGCTTCTTCCTCGGCCGCTAAAGCCCTCACACCAAAAGAAACCATGGGCAGCCCCTCGCCGGCCAATAAATGCATGACACTGGCATGTGAGTGTTTGTGGCCTTGATAGGCGTTACGAAAATCAGCATGGGCATCAATATGCACCAGCCCTAATGGCCCATCGAGAGCATCAACCACGCCCATAACGGCCCCATAACTCAAACTATGCTCACCGCCCAAAGTCACTGGCACATGGCCGCGCGATACAATCGCGCTGGTGAGCTGGCGCAAATCATCCATCACATTTTCTATCGGCTGCTGGCAGTTCACCGACGGGTGGGTGAAAATGCCTTGGGCGCAAGTGTCTTGGCCATTGACCAGACGTTCTAATTGATGCGAAGCGGCGATAATCGCAGATGGGCCATGCGCCGCGCCCGTGCCATATGACACAGTGGCTTCTAAGCCGCAGGGCACAATTTCAAATTGCGCTGTCGCCATTTTATTTTCGTCGGCTGATAATTCTTCACCCAAAAACTGATCTTGCATCACGATAACCGCCCTTCAAAATCAGCATAATCAAATTGCCGAACCACACGCAGCGCATCGGTTTGGCTGTTCCAAATAGCAATCGACGGCAAGCCAATGCCGTTAAAGGTCGAGGTTTTCACCATTGAATAATGCGCCTGATCAAGAAACGCCACACGCTCGCCGGCTTGCGGCACATTGGCAAAACCATAATCGCCAATAACATCGCCGGCCAAACAACTCGGGCCGCCCAATCTCACTTGCTGGCCCGTGGCGCGCTCTCCGAGGAGCGCGGGTCGATAGGGTGC
>JAYOCI010000115.1:0-2810 GCA_038105345.1 Rhodobiaceae bacterium | reverse complement strand
GGTGCCTCAATCACATCCGGCATATGGCAAGTCGCGGAAATATCCAAAATCGCAATCGGGCCGTCATTTTCAACCACATCAAGCACCTCACCGACGAGGATACCAGCATCAAAAGCCACAGACGTGCCAAGCTCCAAATAGGTTTGCACGCCATAGGTTTCGCGCGCCTGAAGCAAAAGCTGGCTGAGGCCGTCAATGTCATAACCGGGCCGTGTCACCAAATGGCCACCGCCGAAATTCAACCAAGAAAAATGCCCCTTGCGGTGCTGCAAAAATGGCTCGACGGCTGCCACAGTGCGCGCCAGCGGCTCAAATCCTTGTTCGCATAAAGTGTGCATGTGAAAGCCGGAAACATCGGCCAATGGCGCATCGGCCAATTGCGGCAGTGGTTGGCCCAGCCGTGAGCCGTTTGCGCAAGGGTCGTATTTCTCAATTTCACCCTCTGAATGTTGCGGGTTTAAGCGCAAGCCAATATCCGCGCCACCAGCTTTGGCAGCTTGGCCAAAGCGGTCAATCTGGGCTACTGAATTAAACACCAAATGATCGGATAAAGCGGCAATTTCGTCGATTTCTTGAGCCCGAAAAGCCGGTGCGAAACTGGCTAATTTGCCAGCATAATGGGCCCGCGCCAGCCGCGCTTCCCATAGGCCAGAGGCGCAGGTTCCAGCCAAATATTGGTTAATCAATGGCGCCAAAGACCACATAGAAAAAGCCTTCAGAGCGAGCAATATCTCAACCCCTGAAGTTTGCGACAGGCTTTGTAAAATTTTCAAATTCCGCTCAAGCGCAATCTCATCGACGACAAAACACGGGCTTGGTACACGCGATAAATCAAAATCGGCGAACACCCCTGCTCCGGTAGATTGCGTTTCCATCATGGCTAGAAATCCAGCGGACGCTCGAGGTCGACATATTGCCAAGGCAGACCATTTTCATTGAGCATTTTCATAAATGGATCAGGATCAAGCTGCTCGAGATTGAACACGCCGGGCTGACGCCATGTGCCATCCAGCATCAGCGCCGCACCAATCATCGCTGGCACACCTGTTGTATAGCTGACCGCTTGACTGCCAACCTCGGCAAAACACGCTTCGTGGTCACAAACATTATACAAATAAACATGGCGTTCAGCGCCGTCTTGCGTGCCGCTGACAATATTGCCAATGCAGGTTTTGCCATGGGTGGTTTTGCCCAAATCACCCGGGTCAGGCAGCACGGCTTTCAAGAATTGCAGAGGCACAATCTCGCGGCCCTCATAAAGAACCGGCTCAATCGACGTCATGCCGACATTCTGCAACACTTCGAGATGTTTCAAATAGGCATCGCCAAATGTCATCCAAAAACGTGCGCGGGTCAGCTCTGGATAGTTTTTCGACAGCGACTCGAGCTCCTCGTGATACATCAAATACATATTACGCGAGCCAACTTCAGGGAAATCAAAGCTCTGTTTATGCGACAGGGCCGGTGTTTCCACCCATGCCCCATTGTGCCAATGGCGGGCCGGCGCCGTGACTTCGCGGATATTAATCTCAGGATTGAAATTGGTCGCAAAAGCCTGACCATGGTCGCCACCATTGCAGTCAAGAATGTCCAATGTCTGCATATCGCTTATCAAATGTTTGCGAATATAAGCGGTGAACACATTGGTCACACCGGGATCGAAACCAGAGCCTAAAAGCGCCATCAAACCGGCATCAGCGAAACGGTCTTGGTAATCCCATTGCCAGTGATATTCGAATTTGGCCTCATCGCGCGGTTCATAATTAGCGGTATCGAGATAATCCACACCGGCCATCAGACAGGCATCCATAATCGCCAAATCTTGGTATGGCAGAGCCAGATTGACCACCAAATCAGCTCGGGTTTTTTCGATCAAAGCGGCAGTGGCCTTGCTGTCATCGGCGTCAATTTCAGCCGTTTGAATACGTTTGCCAAAACGCGCATCGACGCTATCAGCGATTAAATCGCATTTGCTTTTCGTCCGACTAGCCAAAGTGATGTGTTCAAAGCGCTCAGGCAGCATTGCCATTTTATGCACGCCAACTGACCCCACACCGCCAGCACCAATTACCAAAACATTTGCCATGGCTAACCCTCTTACTGTTCGAAATAAGTATATCCGTTAATACTATCCTTAAAGGCAGAAATCATCTGGCGTCTCTCTGTCGCCGGAATTCGGCCATTTTTCACGGCGCTTTCAACGGTTTTCTTAAACGCATCGACCATTTGGCGCGGGTCATATTCTACATAAGACAGCACCTCAGATATTGTGTCGCCTTCTTGCTCATGCATCAACTCAAATGACCCATCGGAGCGCAATTCAATGGTGACAACATTTGTGTCGCCAAATAGATTATGCAAATCACCCAAAGTCTCTTGATAGGCACCGACGAAAAACACACCAAGATAATAATCTTCGTCTTCTTTCAATTCATGAACCGGCAGGGTTTTTGACAGGCCATTGCCGAGCACGAAATTATCAATTTTGCCATCGCTATCGCAGGTGATATCGGACAAAACCGCGTGCCGCGTTGGTTTTTCATCAAGTCTGTGCAATGGCGCAATCGGGTGAATTTGGTCGATCGCCCAAACATCGGGCAGACTTTGAAACAGAGAAAAATTGCCGTGATAAATATCAGCCGCCTGTTTCATCGCCTCGGCCATTTCCTCATTCATCGAGTCATTTTCAGCCAAAAGCGCTTTAATCCGGTTCATCAGATAAAGATGCACACGTTCCGCCTTAGCGGTTTCGCGCAGACTGGCCTTGCCACTTTTCAACAAGGTGCGCATTTCATTGCGGTAAAAGACCA
>JAYOCI010000114.1:0-4810 GCA_038105345.1 Rhodobiaceae bacterium | reverse complement strand
GATTTAATGTCTGCCTGAATACCAGCGCCGCCACCACTATCGGAGCCGGCAATAACCAACACACGCCCAAGCGAGCTAGCCTTCGAGTCGTCTTGCGTCATGCAGCAACCGATTGGATCGTGCCGACAATTTCAGCCACGATATTTTTCACCAGCGCCGCATCATCGCCCTCGCCCATCACCCGAATGAGAGGCTCGGTGCCGGACGGACGAATAACCAAACGGCCTTGATTGCCCAATTTAATCTCGGCCGCCGCAATCATCTTTTTGACCTCGTCATTTTCCAGCGGTGCGCCGCTTGTAAAGCGCACATTCTCGAGAATTTGCGGCACTGGCTCAAACACGCGCGTCAAATCAGAAGCTGGGCGGCCCGAATGTTTCATGGCGGCCAAGACTTGCAAACCAGCAATCAGGCCATCGCCTGTGGTTGAATAATCCGACAACACCATATGGCCAGATTGCTCGCCACCGAGGTTAAACCCATGGCGGCGCATATGTTCAACGACATAGCGATCGCCAACTTGCGTGCGTGCCAAGGATAAACCATTGTCTTGCAAATGCCGCTCGAGGCCAAGATTTGACATAATCGTCGCAACAATGCCCGGAACGCTCAACAAACCGCGGCTATTCCAGTCATCCGTCACCAGACCCATGATTTGGTCGCCGTCGATAATTTTGCCATTTTCATCGCACACAATCAGCCGGTCGGCATCGCCATCCAGCGCTATGCCAATATCAGCCTTTTCCGCCCTCACCCTCTCGGATAGAGAGTCGGGACGCGTCGAGCCGCAGTCTTTGTTAATATTCGTGCCATCTGGCGACACGCCAATACTGACGACTTCAGCGCCTAATTCCCAAAGTGCCGTCGGCGCAACTTTATAAGCCGCCCCATTGGCGCAATCGATAACCAATTTGACGCCTTCGAGATTCATGTCGCGCGGGAAAGTGCGTTTGGCAAATTCAATATAACGGGCCTGACTATCGTCAATCCGTTTGGTGCGCCCCAATTCCGAAGCCGGTACAAGTGCCTCGGTTGATGACATATCCATCAGTGACTCAATTTCACTTTCGATTTCATCCGACAATTTATAACCATCAGGGCCAAATAGCTTAATGCCATTGTCTTGATATTCATTATGCGAGGCGGAAATCATTACCCCAATATCGGCCCGCAAGGAGCGCGTCAAAAACGCCACGCCCGGGGTCGGAATAGGCCCGAACAAAAACACATCCATGCCCATAGAGGTAAAGCCTGCAACCAAGGCAGGTTCAATCATATAACCGGATAAACGAGTATCCTTGCCAATCACCACACGATGGCGATGCTGGCCGCGACGAAAATATTGACCGGCCGCCATGCCCAATCGAAGCGCCATGTCAGCCGTCATTTTGTCGCCATTGACTGTGCCGCGAATACCGTCCGTACCGAAATATTTTCGAATCATAGCTAGCCCTTCTCGTTTAACTTACTTATGGCGGCGATTGGTGCTGTGAGGCAAGTAACAAGCTATTGCAATTTATTACTTTTTCGCTGCGCCCCAGAGCTTCAGGGCTTTCGATAAAGGCGCCACCTCATGGGTGCGAATGTAATCCACCCCCTGCGCCGTGGCCAAGAGTTCGGCGGCCAGCGATATCGGCCCGACCTCAGCCAATGTCACATCGGCAATGGCGCGCAGAAAACTTTTGCGCGAGGCACATATCAGCACAGGCAAATCAAAGGCTTGTTTCAAACGACCCAGCCCACCCAAAACGCGCAGCGAGGTTTGCGGGTCATTGCCGAGAAAAAACCCCATGCCGGGATCAATCACCAGACGATCGCTGGCAATACCCGCTTCATCCAGCGCTTTCAGACGGGTTTCAAAAAACCGTAAAATATGGTCCCAAATATCGCCATCGGGAGCCGGCGCACGGCTGGCAATGCCCTTGCTTTGAATGGCGTGCATGACGACCAGCTGACAACTGGCATCAGCCAATTCGTCATATAGGCTTGGATCAGCGAAACCATTGATATCATTGAGCCAATCAGCGCCATGGGCGATTGCCCAGCGTTGCGTTTCAATTTGAAAACTATCGACTGACAGACCGACTGGCAGACCGACTGGCAGGGCTTTTAAAGACGACCAGACGGCCTCCAAACGAGCGATTTCTTCAGCCGGTGTTACCGCCCCCGCATCTGGGTGACTGGATGCCGGGCCAATATCAAGCACATCAGCGCCGGCGTCTATCAGCTCTTGGGCGTGGGCAAGGGTTTTGTCGGGCGCCAAATACAGGCCACCGTCAGAAAAACTGTCGCTGGTAATGTTCACAATGCCGAAAATCTTCGGCATGGCACCGGCCACGGAGATTAGGTTCCCTGAGGCTCTGGCCCGCCGACGCCAGCACCACCAGTTTTAGGAAATGGTGAGCTTGGCCCTTTAGGTGTCGAACTCATATCATCGTCAGGGCGATGCGGCGACTCGCCTTTCAGCAAAGCGATAATCTCATCACCTGACAAAGTTTCATATTCCAACAAGCCTTTGGCAATGACGTGAAGATCGTCAATTTTATCCTGACAAATCTTGCGGGCCATTTCATAGCCTTCTTCCACCAGCTTGCGCACTTCGGCATCAATCCGACGCTGAGTGTCTTCCGACATATTTTGCTGGCGCGCGACTGAGTGGCCGAGGAATACTTCTTGCTCGTTCTCGCCATAGGCCAAAGGCCCCATTTCATCGCTCATGCCATATTGCGTGACCATGGCTTTGGCCATACTGGTCGCCATTTGAATATCTGAAGAAGCACCCGAGGTGACTTTTTCATGGCCAAAAATAATCTCTTCGGCAATCCGACCGCCCATGGCAACGGCCAAGTCAGCTTTCATTTTACCGCGTGTCACCGATAGCTGATCACGCTCTGGCAAGCGCATAACCATGCCCAAAGCGCGACCGCGCGGAATAATCGTTGCCTTATGAACCGGATCAGAGGCTTCCATATTCAAAGCCACCAAAGCATGGCCGCCTTCGTGATAGGCCGTCAGTTTTTTCTCTTCTTCGGTCATCACCATGGAACGGCGCTCGGCCCCCATCATGACTTTATCCTTGGCGTCTTCAAATTCGCGCATGGAGACCAAACGCTTGGCCCGACGCGCCGCCAGAAGAGCTGCCTCATTGACCAGATTAGCCAAATCAGCGCCTGAGAAACCTGGTGTGCCGCGGGCAATCACCCGTGGTTCGACGTCAGCCGCCAATGGGGTTTTCTTCATGTGTACTTTGAGAATTTTCTCGCGGCCGATGATGTCAGGATTTGGCACCACAACTTGGCGGTCAAACCGACCCGGGCGCAATAGCGCTGGATCCAAAACATCTGGACGGTTGGTGGCAGCAATCAGAATAATGCTTTCATTGGCTTCAAAGCCATCCATCTCAACCAGCAATTGGTTCAGCGTTTGCTCGCGCTCATCATTACCACCGCCAAGACCGGCACCACGATGACGACCGACAGCGTCAATCTCATCAATGAAAATAATGCAAGGGGCGTTGGCTTTGGCTTGTTCGAACATATCGCGGACGCGACTGGCGCCGACACCGACGAACATTTCAACAAAGTCAGAACCAGAAATGGAGAAGAACGGCACATTGGCCTCGCCGGCAATGGCGCGCGCCAAAAGTGTTTTACCCGTGCCGGGAGGGCCAACCAAAAGCGCGCCCTTCGGAATACGTCCGCCCAAGCGCTGAAACTTGCTCGGGTCTTGTAAAAACTCGACAATCTCTTGCAAATCATCCTTGGCTTCATCAATGCCGGCGACGTCTTCAAAGGTCACACGGCCATGTGCTTCGGTGAGCAATTTGGCTTTGGATTTGCCAAACCCCATGGCGCCACGTCCGCCGCCTTGCATTTGACGCATGAAAAACACCCACACGCCAATCAGCAACAACATGGGGAACCATGAAATCAGCACACCGAGCAGGCTTGGTGAATTAGAACGATCTGGCTTGGCGGTGATTGACACGCCGCGCTCTTGCAAGCGCTGAACCAGTGTCGCGTCATTGGGCGGCGCGAAAGTGGTGAACGATGAACCGTCGGTATAATGGCCACTAATAGCGTCGCCTTCAATGGTCACATCGGCAATGCTGCCCGTATCAACTTCTGCGGTGAATTGTGAAAAGTTAATCTCGCGCTCACTGGCCCGCGATGACGGGCCTTGAAAGACGTTGAACAGGGTAAATACCATCAATGCGACAACAACCCAAACAGCCAGATTTCTCATACTATTCACAACCTTTTCTTTTAAATTTAAAAGCCACCCTCATGATGACCATTTCAGCCTCATAGTGTCTCTGTTGAATATAGGTAGGCCAATGCCATTTTACCAGTCTGCAGAGCCATCAAATATGTTGTTGAAATCAAGTTTTTCTTCCGCCAAAACCGCCTGATAGTCCGATGATGGCACCAATAAAGGGCAAGCCAGCACCTGATCTTCATGAAAAAACGCTGGCAAAACATACAGATAGGACGATGGCACTGTCTTGTTCATGGACAATCCACCAGCCCTCAAGGCTGCCAAACCAGATTTACCCAGGGGCGCGACAAAAACACCCGCCGCCGCTTTTTGTGGCGATAATTTGATAAAAAACCGCCCGTCCCACAGCTGATGGCCAGATTTACCGCTTTTTAGCCATGCCGATGACGATAAAGCGGCTTCTTCACGCCCTAACATCAAACGCCCGCCGCGCCAGCGCACCAAACAGCCCGCCAAAGTGCTGGCTCCCGATGGACGGGCTTGCAAACGGGCGACTAACGCATCAAGACGGCGACGTTTTGGGGCATAAATC